>DATLXS010000046.1:0-15893 GCA_035575675.1 Gemmatimonadales bacterium | reverse complement strand
GGTCAGAATCACCTGATAGAGGGCTTCCCACGTCATACCCTGGGCAACATACGCGATATCAGTGCGCGGCCGCCCGCGCGCTGCATCGAGCACGACCTGTGCCTCGGGTGTGATGCGCACGAGCTCGGCGGGAAACAGCGGCTCGCCGGGCTGCTCGAGCAGCAGTCGGCCGTCGGGCAACCGATACTGGGGCGGCTCCACTCGGACGATGGTGGCCTTCACGGTGTCGCCAACACTGCGCACAAAGGAGAGCGTTTGCCCGGTCGCGCGCGCGAGCGCGTCGTTCTTGGCGCTGGGATAGCGGACCGTCGCAGTAACCACGCTCACACTCGTGTCAGTCGAAAACAGCGTAGCCGGATCGAGCGCTTCGAGCCGCACCATCAGGGAGTTGCGGCCCTGCTGCAGCGCCTGCGGCAGGGTGCGTCGCACGACGACTCGTCCATCTTTATAAATGGAAAGGGATGTTTGGGCCGCGGACCTCGGTGGGAACACCAGTACCAACGCGGCCAGCACACTGATCATTGAACATTGAACATTGGACATTGTCATTTGAGCCACTCCAGTGTTACGCGTTTTGCTATGAGAAACGTTAACACGTACCACAGGAGCACACTTGCCACCCCGACGAGCCGGGACGTGGGGTCCCGCGGCAGCGACAGGGTCACATACACGGCCAGCGGCACCGTCGTGCTCATGGCCGCCAGGCGCGCGATCTTGCCCGCCCGGCGCGCGAGCTGCCTGGTGCAGCTCGCGCACTGGCCGCCGATCGCGATGCCGGCGGTGTCCGCGCCGCATTTCGCGCACGGATGACTAGGTCCCGACCCGCTTAACCACGGCGCGGGCGAACTCGGCCGTAGTAGCACGTCCCCCCAAATCGGCGGTGCGAACCTTGTCCTGCACAATCGTCGCCTCGAGCGCGCCACGCAGGCGTGTGGCGGCGTCGAGCTCTCCCACGTGATCGAGCATCATGGCGGCGGCCAGCAGCTGCGCCGACGGATTCGCGATCCCCTTCCCTGCGATGTCGGGCGCCGAGCCGTGCACCGGCTCGAAGATCGCGGCGTGCGTGCCGATGTTGGCGCCCGGCGCGAGCCCGAGGCCTCCCACCAACCCCGCCGCCTCGTCGGACAGAATGTCACCGAACAGATTGGTCGTGACGATCACGTCGAACTGCTCCGGCTTGATGACGAGCTGCATCGCGGTGTTGTCGACGATCTTGTCGTCACAGGCGATCATGCCCGCGTACCGCTCGGCGACGCGCTTGGAGACCTCGAGGAACAGTCCGGACGTCGCCTTCAGGATGTTGGCCTTGTGCACGATCGTCACTTTCTTGCGGCCGTGCAGCTTGGCGTACTCGAACGCGTATTTCGCGATGCGCTCGCTTCCGTCCCGGGTCACGATCGACATCGCCTGGGCCATGGCGCGGCGGTCGCCCCCGACCTTGAAGGTGTGATCGAGCCCGACGTACAACCCTTCCGTGTTCTCGCGGACGATGACCAGGTCGATGTGGTCGTAGCGGCCGCCCGGCACGATCGTCTTCGTCGGCCGGACGTTGGCGTACAGATCGAACTCCTGCCGCATGGCGACATTGACCGAGCGGTATCCGCCCCCGACCGGCGTCGTGAGCGGGCCTTTCAGACAGAGCCGGGTGCGGCGTATCGAATCGAGCGTAGCGTTGGGGAGCGGCGTGCCGGCTTTCTCGACGGCCGCCATGCCGCCGTACTCCTCGTCCCAGTCGAACTGGACGCCGAGCGCGTCGAGAACCTGCAGGGTGGCGGCGGTGATCTCCGGACCGATGCCATCGCCCGCAATCAGCGTGGCCTCGCGCCGGGTCACGGCAGGCCCGGCGTAAGGCTCTTCACGGCGCGTGTCAGCGCCGTCCAGGGATCATCGCCCTCCCCTCGCGCAATGGTGCGCCAGCCGATCTTCCCCACGCGGCTGTCGATCAGCACGAAGGAAACCTCGGCCGTGACCGGCCGGCCGGCCGACGGTCCGACCGTCCGACGGAACACCAACCCGGCGGGCACCAACACATAGCGGCCGCCGACGAGCCCCATCAGGGTGCGCAGCTGGTAGCGGAGCGGATCGGGCACGTCTACGACATTCGACGCGCGCAGGAACGGCGTGCCCAGCTGGTCAGGGTCGGCGGCGATGCCCGGCGCGCGCCGCGCCACGTGCCGCAATTCGGGGGGACCGGCCCAGGTAACCTCTGGCGCGCGGGCGGTGAGGAGCGTCGAGATGATGCTGTCGCACTTGTCGAGTGCCGTGCGCCGATCCGCGACGAGCGCGTCCAGATGGAGTGTGTCTTCTGCTGCGACGAGCGCGAGCGGGGTCAGCGCGACGCGCTGGCCGGCGAGACCAGCGGTAGGAAGCGGGGACGTCGGTTCAGGAATTGGTGTCTGTGAAGGCTTCTTGCCACAGGCTGACACCAGACACCAGACACCTATCACCAAGTACTTAGTTTTCAAGCGGTTAGTCACGGCCAGAATCTAAGCGAGCGTGAGGCCGCCGTCCACCACGATCACCTGCCCGGTGATATGCCGAGCCGCTTCGCTGCACAAGAAGAGAATAACGCGCGATATATCCTCCGGCTCTGCCACCCGGCCGAGCACCGACTCATGCTCGGCGCGCTCCAGGACTTCGCGCGGCAGCTGCGTCAGCAGCTCGGTCTTCACAAAGCCAGGCGCGACCGCGTTCACGTTGATGCCCGCCGAGCCGAGGTCGACCGCGGCGGCTTTGGTGAGTCCGATGAGCGCCGCTTTGCTCGAGGCATAGTTCGCGATACCGAATCCCGGGCGGAATGCCTGATGGCTCGCGACGTTGACGATTTTGCCGAGGCGCTGGGCACGCATGTGCGGCGCGACGGCGTGAATACAGTTGAACGCGCCGGTCACGTTCGTGTCCATGACTTCCTGCCAGGCTTCCGCGGTGAGTCGCCAAAGCGCGCCGTCGTGCGTGATGCCGGCGTTATTCACGAGGTAGTGCACGCCCCCCAGGCGGCTCTTTACTTCGCTCACGAATTGCTCGACGGAGGTCATGTTGCGGACGTCGCACAACGCGGAATAACAGGGCACGCCGCAGGCCTTGATCGCCGTCTCGGCCAGCAACGCCTGCGCGCCGACGTCTCGTCCCGGCATTTCCAGGTAATTGAACCCGACGCCGCAGCCGACCTGCGCGAACTCGAGGGCGACCGCACGGCCAAGCCCGGTCGCGCCACCGGTGACGATGACAACGCGACCCCGCATGGCGTCAGCACTGCGCTGCGGTTGGGGTCGTTCCTGTACCGTGGAGGCGGGGGCTGAGCGCCCCCCTCCGCTCGACGACCAGGGAAACGAACTGGAGGGGCTCAAGGCGTTCGAACCTATGTTCGAACTTGAACATCGGCAAGCGGCGCCACAACTTACGGCGCGTGCGGGCAATCATCTGGATCGCCATTTCGCTGCTCGGGGCGACGGCCTTCGGCGTGCTCGCGTTGGCACGCGGCGAAACGATCAGCGCCGCCTGGCTTCTGACGGCAGCCGTCTGCACCTACGTCATCGGGTACCGCTTCTACTCGAAGTTTCTCGCCACCAAAGTCTTTGGCCTCGATCCGCAGCGCGCCACACCAGCTGAGCGGTTCAACAACGGTCACGACTTCGTGCCCACGAACCGCTGGGTGCTCTTCGGCCATCATTTCGCGGCGATCGCCGGCGCAGGGCCGCTCGTCGGCCCCGTGCTCGCGGCACAGTTCGGCTTCCTGCCCGGAACGCTGTGGCTCGTGATCGGCGTGGTGCTGGGTGGCGCCGTCCAGGACTTCACCATCCTGTTCTGCTCGCTGCGCCGCGACGGCAAGTCGCTCGGTCAGATGGCCAAAGAAGAAGTCAGCAAAGTCACCGGCGTCACGGCGATGATCGCGGTGCTCGCGATCATGATCATCCTGCTCGCCGTGCTGGCGCTGATCGTCGTCAACGCGTTGCGCGCGTCACCGTGGGGACTTTTCACCATCGCCTGCACGATTCCCATCGCGCTCTTGATGGGTTGGTGGATGAAGCGCTGGCGCCCTGGCAAAGTCGGCGAGGCATCGATCGTCGGCGCGCTGCTCCTCCTGGTCGCGCTCGTCGCCGGCGGCAGCGTCGCGAGCCAGCCGGGCCTCGCGGCCGCCTTCACGCACAGCGGCACGTCCATCACGCTCATGATGATCGCCTACGGCTTCATCGCGTCGGTGCTGCCCGTCTGGATGCTGCTCTGCCCGCGCGACTACCTCTCGACCTTCCTCAAGATCACCACGGTGGTGTTGCTGGGCGTCGCCATTCTGATCATCCTGCCGCCGCTCCGGATGCCGGCGCTCACGCCCTTCGCCACCGCAGGTGAGGGGCCCGTGTTTGCCGGCAAGCTGTTCCCGTTCGCGTTCATCACGATCGCGTGCGGCGCCATTTCCGGCTTCCACTCGCTCGTCGCGTCGGGAACGACGCCCAAGATGATCACGCGCGAGACCGACGCGCGGATGATCGGCTACGGCGGGATGGTGATGGAGTCGTTCGTCGGCGTCATGGCGATCATCGCGGCCTGCACGCTCGACCCGGGCGTCTACTTCGCCATGAATACGACGCCGGCGGCGTTGGCGGGTGCCTCGGACGTGCTGAATCAGGCCGGTTTCGTCGTCACCCCGCAATACATGCAGGCGCTGGCTGCCCAGATGGGCGAGCAAACGCTGATCGCGCGCACCGGCGGTGCGCCGTCCCTCGCCGTCGGCATCGCGCACATCTTCTCGGGCGTGACCACCGTCCTCGGGGGGGGTGGCAAGACGCTGTCCGCCCTGTGGTATCACTTCGCCATCATGTTCGAGGCGCTGTTCATCCTCACGACGATCGACACCGGCACCCGCGTCGGCCGCTTCATGCTGCAGGAGATCGTCGGCCACGTCTGGCCGAAGTTCGCCGAGACATCGTGGCTGCCAAGCGTGTGGATCTCGAGCGGCGCGGTGTGCGCCGCGTGGGGCTACTTCCTCTGGCAGGGCGTGGTCGATCCATACGGCGGGATCAATGCCTTGTGGCCGCTGTTCGGGATCGCGAATCAGCTCCTCGCGGCCGTCGCGCTGTGTGTGGCCACGACGATCTTGATCAAGATGGGCCGCCAGCGCTACGCGTGGGTGACGGTCGGCCCGCTGGCGTGGATCATCACGGTCACGATGACCGCGGGCACGCAGCTCGTGTTCTCTTCGGATCCCAAGCTCGGATTCTTCGCCCGTGCCGCGGCCCTGGCGGGGTCTGCCGATCCGAGCGTGGGTCAACGCATCGCGAACTACTACCTCGATGCCGGGCTCACGCTGTTCTTCATGGCGGTCGTCGCGATGTTGGTCATCACGTCGGCGCGAGAATGGTGGCTGGTGCTGTCGCGACGCAAACCCGCCGTGGTCCACGAGGCGCCGTACGTCCCCACGACATTGGTCGCAGGGGATTAGCGATCGAATGATGCGAAGTGCGATGTATTGATTATTCGCGTCGCCGAGCGTAAGGTCATCATGTTACCGGATTCTCCATGAGCTCGCGATGCCGGTGACAGCCAAGTTATCTCGAAGATTTTACGAGAGGTTCGGAGACGACCTCACCAACGAGCTCGTGGAGTGGTTCAACCAGGTGGATGCGACGTATCGGTCCGAGCTGCGTGAGACGAATGAGCTGAATTGGGCTCGCTTCGAGTCCAGATTGGCTCAGTGCGTTGCTGAATTGCGAGCCGACCTTGCACGTGTCGAGACGAAGCTGATCCGCTGGATGTTCCTCTTCTGGGTCGGAACACTGGGAACTCTGATCGCTCTCCTCAAGCTCTGACGATCACGCAGCCTCCGTCACGCGCACGGGGAGGACCATCGCGTTGAGACCGGCGAACTGAAGCCGGCGCTGGAGTTGATACGCGGTCTCGTTGTGCAACACCCGCTGGTACCACCGCTCCCGCTCGAAGATCAGCTTGCCGGCAAAAAAGAGAGACTGCGGGAATTCCCCGGCGATCCGGCCACACAGGTCGGCGGCCGTCGCGACAGCTTCGGTGCCCACCGCCATGCGCGAGTCGGCAGGCAGACCGAGCCCCGTGGCCAGCTCGACGTAGCGTCGCAGATCGGTAGCAGTGCGGTCGCGCACCTCGTCCACCGCCTCGACGTTCACGAAGCTCGCGGAGTCGATCACGCCCACCGAGACAAACACGAAGTTTTTGAAGTAGGCCGGGAAGAGGCGTTGCACCGCCAGCAGGCAATGGATGCCCAAACCGCTGTATTCCCCAACCAGCAGCACGGCGGTGGGTGCCGCGGGATCGAGCGCCGGGGCCGCCGGCCCGCTCGGACTGGCCGCGGGCAACGCCGTGAGAATCCCATCGAGTCGGCGCAGATTGTCGTGGACTTTGCGATAGTGACGGCGAATCAGAAAGCAGGTCGCGATCAATCCGCCGGTCAGCGCGAGCGTCACCCACCCTCCCTCGCTGAGCTTCTCGTAGACCGTCACCGTGAGGATGAACACACAGAGCGTGAGGCCAGTCAGATGCACGGAGATGTGCTTCCGCCAATCAGGATGCTTTCTGCGCTCGCGCAGCCAGAACCGGCACATCGCGAGCTCTGAGAGCGAGAACGTGAGAAAGACGTTGATCGAGTACAGCACTACCAGGTGCGTCACGTTCCCGCCCGTATAGACGAGCGCCAGCAGGGAGGCGCCGCCGATCAGGAGCACGCCATACGACATCGTCAGACGATCGGAGAGCTGGCTGAAGCGGTGCGGCATGTACGAGTCGACGGCCATGTTCGCCATCACGCGCGGACCGTCGATGAATCCCGCCTGCCCGGCGACCGCAAGCAGGAGCGCTTCCGACACCAACGTGACCAGCACAAACGGGGCGCCGATCCCGCCCCAACTCTGCGCGAATTCGTTGGCGAGAACGGCGTTCATCGTCCGGCCGGGAGCCGGCGTCGCATGCACGAGCAAATACGCGAGGATGAGTCCACCGGCGGTCACGGCCAGCGAGACGGCCATCAACGCCATCGTGCGCTTTCCCGTCTGCACCTTCGGCTCGCGCATGATCGAGAGCCCGTTGGACACCGCTTCGATCCCGGTGTACGTCCCACCGCCCAGCGCGTAGGCACGGACAAACAGCGCCAGCATCCCGGCGAGACCGAGTCCGATGGGAGGCGCCTGGAGGCCGTGCGCGAATCCCTGATGCACCTCAGCGAAAACGGCCGGGATGTCGCCGAGGCGCCCGATGATCACGCCGCCGATGAGGATCGCATGGCTGATCAGAAAAACCATGAACAGTGGGGCGAGCGCGATCACCGACTCCTTCACGCCCCGAAGATTCAGCAGGATCAGGAACCCGATGGCCGCGAGCTCCACGAGCAGCTTGACCGGTAGTGCGCCGAGTAACACGGCGCTCGTCCAGGCGGGCGGCAGGAAACTGAAGATCGCGTCGCCCGCCGCGGCAATCGAAATCGAGATCGTGAGCACGTAATCGACGACCAGCGCCGATCCCGACACGACGCCGGCCTTGTGGCCAAGCAGCCGCGACGCCACGACGTAGCCGCCTCCACCGAGCGGGAACTGCTCGATGATCCGGCTATACGCGTACGAGATGACGAGCACCGTGAACGCCGTCGCCAGCGCCAGGCCGACCGCGAGGTACGTATGCGGCCCGAGCGTCTTGAACGCCTCTTCGGGGCCGTAGGCGGACGACGAGAGTCCGTCCGCGCCGAGGCCGACCCAGGCGAGGAGCGCGATGAGCGAGACTTTGTGGAAGACGTTCGGATGGAGCTCGCGCTTCCTGCCAAGCAGGACGCGCTTCATACGATCGGTCCACGGCTCCCTGAAATCAGGGAGTCCCGCGGTGGGGGACGACATCGGTCTCTCCTCGAAGCCTACGGGGTTAGCTGACGGGCTCGGGCGGAAGAGACTGACTGCCCGGCGCCTTGCGGCGCTGCGCCCCGACTACCTGGGTCCCCCGTTCCCGCTTCGGTAGCGGGACTCGGCTAGCGGGCACTACCTAATAAGGGACGCGCCCGGGATGCAAGTCCCCGGGCGCATGTGCTTGTGACTGTGCTGCTGTAGAGTGTTTCAGAGTTCTACGTAGGCGCCCACTTCGAACACCTGATTCGGCGGAATCTTGAAGAACGCCGTCGCCCGCAGCGCGTTGCGCGACATGAAGGAGAACAACCGCTCGCGCCACATCGCCATGCCGGGCCGATCCGACGCGATCAGCGTCTCCCGGCCAAGGAAGAACGTCGTGCCCTCCAGCGGGATGTCGAGATGATTGGCCTTGCAGGCGGCGAGGATCTCGGTGATGTCGGGATCCTGCATGAACCCGTACCGCGCGACGACGCTGTGGAATCCCTTGCCGCTCCGCTTGACCGTCGCGCGCTGCTCGGCGACGACGTGCGGCACGTCCTCGGTGATGACCGTCAGGAATACGATCTTCTCGTGCAGCACTTTGTTGTGGGTGAGATTGAGCACCAGGGCCGGCGGCGTCCCGTCGGAGCTGCCGTACATGAACACCGCGGTCCCCGGCACGCGCACCGGCGGCTCGGCGGCAAGGTCCGCCAGGAGCAGCTTGAGCGGTACCGTTTTTTCCATCATGCGCTTGGCGAGAATCTCCCGGCCCTTTTTCCAGGTGATCATCACGAAGTACAGCGCGATCGCGATGCCGAGCGGGACCCAACCGCCATGCCAGATCTTCAGGGCGTTGGCGGCCAAAAACGTGAGATCGACGACGAGGAACGACCCCGACACCGCGGCGGCCTTGAAGAAGCTCCAGCCCCACACCTCGCGGCTCATGACGTAGAACATCACCGTCGTCAGCGCCATGAGGGTCGACAGCGCCACGCCGTACGCGCCGGCGAGATTGCTCGACGTCTGGAAGTACAGCACGAGCGTGATCGTCAGGACCGCGAGCATCTTGTTCACTGACGGCACGTAGATCTGGCCGATCTCGCGCGACGACGTATGCTCGATGTCCATGCGCGGGATGTATCCCAGCTGCACGGCCTGGCGCGTGAGGGAAAACGCGCCTGAGATCACGGCCTGCGACGCAATGATCGCCGCCGCCGTCGCGAGCGGGATGAGTGCAATTAGCAGCTGCGGCGGGGCCAGAAGATAGAAAGGGTTGGCGGCCGCTTCGGGGTTGGTGAGCAACAACGCGCCCTGACCAAAGTAGTTGAGCATCAGCGCGGGCAGCGGAATGGTGAACCACGCGAGCTGGATGGCGGTATGGCCGAAATGGCCAAGATCGGCGTAGAGGGCTTCGCCACCCGTGACGACCAGGAAGACGGCACCGAGGACGAGCAAGCCGCGTCCCGGATCTTCGGCAAAGAACTCCATCGCGTGCGTCGGTAACACCGCGCCGATGACGGCCGGATGGCGCACAATCCCGTTGACGCCCAGCACGGCAATCGTGGCGAACCAGACCAGCATGACCGGCCCGAATACCGCTCCCACCATCGCCGTCCCGCGGCTCTGGAACGCGAACAGCCCGACCAGGATGGCGAGCGTAATCCAGATGACCCAGTGCTGCAGCCCTGGCGTCGCGATCTCGAGACCTTCGACCGCCGATAACACCGAGATCGCGGGCGTCAGCGCGCCGTCGGCGTAGAGCAGCGCCGCCCCGAAAATGCCGAGCACGATCATGAGGCGCCGGGGCGTCAGGCCGCGCATCACCCGGCTGCCGTTCACCAGCGCCATGAGCGCTAGCACGCCGCCTTCACCCTTGTTGTCGGCGCGGATGATCACGACGTGATACTTCACCGTCACGATCAGCACCAACGACCAGAAGATGAGCGACAGCACGCCCAGGACGTTGCCCGGCGTGACGGGAATCCCGTGCTGGCCGTGGAACGCCTCCCGCAGCGCGTACAGTGGGCTCGTCCCGATGTCCCCGTACACCACACCGAGCGCCAGCAAAGACAGGCGCGCCAGATACCGTCCTCGCGGATGGGCTGGTGGTGTGGCGGGATGTGGGTTTTGCGGAGCTACAGGCGCGCTCATGGGGGGGGAACCCTATGCGACCGAGTCCAGAAAGGCCAGAGGATCACCAAACCCAAGGTCCCAGCGGCACTTACAATGAAGGCGCTCGAACCGCCAACGATTTGGAAGACGACCCCCAAGGCGATCCCGCCCCCGAGCGCCGCCACGCCCGTGAGGGCATGATAGACCCCGAAGGCGCTCCCGTGATGTCCGCCGGTTGCCGCGCTCACCAGCGCGCGCTCGGGACTCTCGGTCATCCCGGCCACGATGCCGAGCGCGAGAAACAGAACCCATGCGCCCAACGGACTCTTCGTGAGTCCCATCCCCGCGGCAAGCGCCACGTAGACCAGCCACCCGATCCACATCGTCCGCGCCGGACCGATCCGATCCGACAGCGCGCCGCCGGCAAACGAGGTCGATGCACGGACCACGTGCAGCGCCGCCCAGAGCAACGGCACGAGGGCGACCGGAATGCCTAACGTCTGTGCCCTGAGGATCAGCAGGGTCTCTGGCATCCGGAGCAGATAGAAGATCCCAATCGCAATGACGAATGGCGGTAGAGGGCGGTAGGGGGCGGGAGGGGGCGGTAGGGTCGCGGATGGTTCCTGCGCTCCTACCGCCCCCTCCCGCCTCCCACCGCCCCTTACCGCCCAAGTCGCAAGGAACAAGACCAGCACACCGGGCACCAGGCTCGCAACGATCACTTTCCGTACGTCTGCGCCCGAGGACAGCATCCACCAGGCCACCAACGGTCCAATAACCGCCCCCACGTGGTCCAGCCCGCGCTGCAACCCAAAGGCCCGGCCCACCAGCGGCGCCGGCGTCACGTCGGCGATCAGCGCGTCGCGGGGTGGCGAGCGTAGTCCTTTGCCAAGCCGGTCGACGACGCGCAGGCCGATCACCTGCCACGCCGCCTCCGTCACCGCGATGATCGGCCGCACTGCCGCCGCGATGAAGTAGCCGGCCACGATCAGCGGTCCCCGTCGAGCCGGCCGATCGGCCAGCCGCCCGGAGACGAGCTTTACGAGCGCGGCGGCGGCATCGGCGGCGCCGTCGAGCGCCCCCAGCGCCACCGCCCCGCCGCCGAGGACCGAGGTGATGAAGGCCGGCAGCAGCGGGTACACCATCTCACTGGCGAAATCGTTGAGAAGGGAAACGGCACCGAACAGCTTGACCTGCCTGGGAAGCTGATTACTCACCCAAGCCCAGGCCCCAGCGGATTAGCGTCACGGGCAGGCCGCCGTACGGGAGCACGGCATCGTGGAACGCCCGCAGGCTGAAGTCACTGCCCCGCGCCTTACGGAAATCGTCACGCAGCCGCAGCAGCTCGCGCCGCCCCACGGCATAGCAGAGCTGGTACGCCGGCCACGCACAGTAGCGCCGCACCTCCGCCTCGGCGTTGCCGCGCTCCACGTGCAGCTCGCTGACCATCTGATCGACGGCCTGCTCGCGTGTCATCCCGCGCGTGTGCAGCCCGACGTCGAGCAGAATGCGCATCGCGCGCCACAAGAGGTGGACGCGCTGAAAAAACAGCTCCTCGTCCGAGGCGTAGAATCCTTCCTCGCCCATCATGTCTTCGCAGTAGAGCGCCCAGCCCTCGACCGTCAGGGGCGTCCACAGATTCTTGCGCACGTGGGACGGCAGCTCTTTCGCGATGACGAGCTGCAGATGATGACCGGGATAGCCCTCGTGCAGCGCGGTCGCGGCCAGCTCGTAACGGCAGTGGTCGCGTAGAATCCGCTCCTGCTGCTCCGAGGGGAGGCGGGAATCTGGGACCGTGACGTAGAACCAGCCTGTGCGGTTGCGGCTGTACGAGCCGGGACTGTCGTAGGCCGCATACGGGATGACGGGCCGCATGAATGCCGGAGTTGGAATCACCCCGAGCGGCGCCTTGGGGATCGGCGCCAGCTTCCGCTCCGCCACGAAGTCGCGGGCGCGCGCCATCTCCCTGGCGTAGGCGTCCACCAATTCGGTCGGTGCGGGGTGATCGGCGCGCAGCTTGTCGACGAGCTCCGGCCAGGGCTTGCCATCGAGCCGCTTGGCGAGACGCACCAAATCAGCCTCCACCTCCTCTTTGAGGCGCAGCCCGTAGCGCCACAACTCGGGGGCGGTGTCCCGCAGCGCGTGTTGGTAGTGCAGCAGGAAGTTGAACGCCTCCTCGCCGATCGCGAACTGGTCCGTCCCCGACTCGTGCCAGCGCGCGAGATCCGCGTCGAACTCGAGCAGCGCCTGGCTCGCCCGGTCCGCCGCGGCGGCGAGGCGGGCGGCGTGCGTCGGCGCCTGCAATCCGAGCGCCGCGGCGAGCTCCTTCACGAGCAACCGGCCTCCCTCGGTCATGCGCATGGCGGTATCGACAAACACGCGGACCGGCTCCTCGAGCCCGGCCTTCAGATCCACGAGAAAGTTCGGGATGTCCTCGAGTCGCCCGATCGCCCCCGCCGCTTTCTCCGCAGGCGTCCGGTCGGCGGAGAGCAACAGGTGATGCAGGCCGCCGAGCAGATGCGAAAGCCAGAACTCGGGGTTCTTGGCCTGGGGCTTGAGCTGCTCGAGCCGGCGCAGCGAGACCCGGATCTCATTGAGCAGCGCGGTACGGTCGATCTCCTCGTCGAGATCGACGGCGTTTGCCTCCTCCAGCGCGGCGGCGAGCGATTTCAGTGCGGCGAGATGCGGCGCCAGCGCGGCCGGACTGAATCGGCCATAGCGATCGTCGTGCCCCGGCACACCGGCCTGCGTCGCCGCCACCGGGTCCATTTGCCAATGCAGATCGAAATACGACTTTTCGATGTCGCGGACGCTCATGCGCTCAGCAACCGGTGGCACTCTTCGTCGGTCAGGACGTGATCCGTGCGCTTTGCCGCATCGAACAGGGCACGGCAGGCGGCGTCATCATCGGGATCGTAGCCGTGTTGTTCCAGCCAGTACTTCACGTTGGAGAGACCGGAGACGGGCGAGATCTCGATGCGCTGCTCGAACCCAAACTCTTCCGCCGGTACCGAGCTGTAGACCCGATCGGCCAGCCAGGTGTGGCCCTTCTTTTTGGCCTTGATGATCGCGGCGGCGTGGACGCCGGTCCCCGTGCGGAACGCGTCCGTCCCCACGACGGGGTAGTTCACCGGAATCGGCATGCCGACCGCGTCGGCCACGAGCCGGCAGTACTCGGGCAGCTTCCGGATGTCGGCGGTGTGCGCACCGAGCAGCTTGAGGTTGACGATCAACAGATCCATCTCGGCGTTCCCGACCCGCTCGCCGACGCCGAGCGCGGTCGCGTGCACGCGGTCGACGCCTGCCTCGATCGCGGCGAGGCAGTTGATCAGCCCCATGCCGCGGTCGCGGTGCCCGTGCCAGTCGATTTTGACGGGGTGCTGCTTCACGATTTCCCGCTTGACGAATTTTATCAACGCCGTGACGCCGTGAGGCGTGGCGTGGCCGACCGTGTCGGCGAGGCAAATCCGCCCGGCCCCGCATTCGATCGCCGCTCCATACAGCGCCTTGAGGGTCTCCGGCCGGGCCCGCGTCGTGTCCTCCGTGACATACATGACCGGCAGACCGTGCTTGACGGCATAGGTGACGGCCTCATAGGTCGAGTCGACGATACGATCCACGGTCCAGTCTTCCGTGTACTGCCGGATCGGCGAAGAACCGATGAACGTGGCGGCTTCGATCTTGATCCCGACTTCCTCGGAGATCCGCACGATCGGCTCGATATCGGCGATGACGGTGCGGGCCGCGCAGTTCGGGGCGATCGGCAGCTTGTGATCGCGGATCTCCCTGGCGAGCGCCCGCACCTGCTCGACGACTCGAGGGCCGGCGCCCGGCAGGCCGATGTCCGCGGCCACGATGCCGAGATCGGCCATGAGGTGCAGCAAGCGCTTCTTGACGTCGAGGGAAGGATCGGTGACCGAGGGTGACTGCAGGCCGTCGCGCAGCGTTTCGTCGTTGAGATCGACACGGGCGCGCGTCCAGTCGAAGGCGCCATCCTTGCCGTCGCCGCTATTCCAGTCGTAGATGAGCTGCCGCTCCTCCATGGGTTTAGTGTCGCGCCCCCCCTAGTCCAGGTCAAGTTGCAACCGCGCCAAACGACATCATAGTTATGCACACCATGCCGGGACCCCTGGACGGGCTGCTGTCCCACGACCGCATACGCGCCGCGCGCGCCCATATCGAGCGCTCCGACGAGGCGACCCTCGCGCGCCAGGCCACGTTGTCCGCGATCCCCGCGCCGACCGGCGCGGAAGGGGCGCGGGGCGCCCGCGTCGCGGAGCTGCTCGAAGAGGCTGGACTGCAGAACGTGACGGTCGATGAGGTTGGGAACGTCCGAGGATGGCATCGCCGCGGAACCAGCAATGATGGATGCGTCGTGTTATCCGCGCATCTCGACACCGTCTTTGGACCCGAGCTCGACGTCTCCGTGGCACGGCGTGGGGGCCGGCTCGAGGGCCCCGGCATTGCCGACAACGCGCGCGGCCTCGCTGCCCTCGTGACGATCGGCGAGGCACTGGTCCGCGCACGGGTGGAGACTCGGCGACCGGTGTTGTTCGCCGCGACCGTGGGCGAGGAGGGGAGCGGCGATCTCCGTGGGGTCCGGCATTTGTTCGGCCCGTCCGACCGTCCGACCGTCCGACCGTCCGCCTTCATCGCCCTCGACGGCGCCGGCATCGAACGCATCGTGCACCGCGCGCTCGGCGCGCGCCGCTATCACGTGACCTACGGCGGCCCGGGGGGCCATTCGTGGGCGGCGTTCGGCGTGGCCAATCCTGCCAGCGCGGTTGGCCGCGCCGTCGCAGCCATTGCGCGCATTCCCACGCACCACGCACCACGCACGACGCACGCGGTGGTGCGGCTTGGTGGAGGCACAGGTCTCAATTCGATTCCGCAGCAGGCGTGGTTTGATCTCGACCTCCGCAGCGAGGATCCCCGCGCGCTCGAGAAGCTCGACGGAGCGGTTCACGCCATCGTGCGCGAGGCGCTGGACGAGGAGAATCGCGACCGGATTCCGGGTACCGCTCCGCTGACGCTGGACGTCCGGCGCGTGGGTGACCGGCCCTCCGGACTCACGCCGCGGACCCATCCGCTCGTTCAGGCCGCCGTCGCCGCCACGCGTGCGGTCGGGCACGAGCACCAGCTCGCGTGCGCCTCGACCGACGCCAACGTCCCGATCGCCCTCGGCGTGCCGGCGGTGGCGCTCGGCGCGGGCGGCCGCGCCGGCGATGCGCATCTGCCGACGGAGTGGTATGAAAACGAGCAGGGCGCGCTCGGGATCGTGCGCGCCCTGCTCGTCACGGCGGCAATGGCGGAAGCTCAGTGAGCGGCTGCGCCGCCTCCCGGCATCCCTCTACTGCGATGCATGAGGAGCAGCAGCGGGAGCGATAGCACGAACGCGGTCCCGAAGAGCAGGAACAGCTGCTCGAACGACAGCATCATCGCCTGCTTCGTCACGACCCCATTCAAGAATCCGATCGCCTTCGTCTGGGCGATTGCCGGCAGATCGCCCCGTCCAATGAAGGCCTGCGTGATCATCGCGACTCGTTCCCGCGTCGCTTCGGCGTACGGAGTCACGTTGGCCGCGAGATCGGCGCGATGAATCGCGGTGAAGCGCTGCAGCAGGGTCGCCGAGAGCGCGATGCCCACGCTGCCGCCCAGCTGCCGCATCAGATTGAACAGTCCCGTCCCGTTCGGGATCCGTGACATCGGGAGATCGGCGAGCGCGAGGTTCGTCAGCGGCACGAAGATCAGGCCGAGGCCCACGCCGCGGAAGATGAGCGGCCAGAAGAAGTCGGACATCCCGCTGTCGGTGGTGAAATGCGCGTGCTTCCACATCGAGAGCGCGAAAATCGCGACGCCTGCGAAGATTGAGAGGCGTGCGTCGAACTTGCCGGCGGTCCGGCCCATGACGGCCATGGTGAACGCACTGGCGAGCGCGCCCGGCAGAAT
>DATLXS010000045.1:0-17589 GCA_035575675.1 Gemmatimonadales bacterium | reverse complement strand
CCACCTGCAACACGGGGCGCTCCAAAAGTCATAATGGTTAGGGGCTGAAAATCACCTGCTGCGCCAGCACCACACCAGCCACAACGCTCCCAACCGCCGCTCCCAGGTGCAGGATCGACGCCCACCGCGCACCACGGTCGGCGGCAAATCGCACGAGCAACGAGAGTGTGAGCGATACTCCGAGCATCCCGACAATCGTCCCCGCGCTGAACGCCGTGAAGTAAACGAGCCGCGATATCGTATCGGGGACCGCCGCGACGAGCAGCGCGGCAATCGCGCCACTCCCCGCCAGTCCGTGCGCGATACCGAAACCGAGCGAGCGACGGGCATCGACGCTCGCGTGCGCGTGCCCGTGACTTGGATCGGCAGCGTGACTGTGCAAGTGAAGATGCGGAGCAGCTGCGCTGTGGGTGTGGACGTGCAGATGCCAGCGCCCGCGTGCGTACCGCCAGATCACCATCATCCCAAGCAGGATGAGGAGCGCCGCCACGAGCAGCTCCGCAGTGGGCCAGAGCCTGGCAGGCAGCTGCACCCCCAGCACGAGCACGACCAGCGCCACGGCGCCGACGGTGACCGTATGACCGAGCCCCCAGATGAGCCCCAGCCGGGCGGCGCTCCACAGGCGCCTCCCGCCAGGCCTTGTCGCCAGGGTCGAGACGGCCGCAAGATGGTCTGGCTCAAAGGCATGGCGCAGGCCCAGCAGGGCGCCGATGGCCAGAACGGCTACAATGGAAGGGGTCATGTCGAGGCCCAAATCTAACTACAACCTTTTGCCCTGCTTGCATATCCAACCCCCTGCATGCCCAGACAGGTGCTCGAGGACACTCTGACTGCTGACTCCATAGCTGCCGACTCGGCACTCGCGGCAAGCGGGGACGCCACTGCATTCGAGCGCCTGTACCGGACCCACGTTGCCCGGGTCCATACGCTGGTGCGCCGCATGCTCGACGCCGATGAAGCGGACGATGTGACGCAGGACGTCTTCATTCGGGCGTGGCAGAAGCTGTCGACCTTTCGCGGCGAGTCGGCGTTCGGGACATGGCTGCACCGGCTGGCGGTCAACGTGGTTCTGGCCCGTCGCAAAAGCGTCGGAATCGAGCGCGGCCGTTTCATAAATGATGACGAGCCGCTGGAAGGTGTGAAGAGCAAGCCGGTGACGCCGGAGTTGTCGATCGATTTCGAGGAGGCGTTGGCGAGCCTTCCGGAGGGCGCCCGACAGGTGTTCGTCTTACATGACGTGGAAGGGTATCGTCACGAAGAGATTGCGCGCATGCTCGGCGTCGTGCCGGGCACTTCGAAATCGCAGCTGCATCACGCGCGGATGGCGCTGCGGAGGCACTTGGACCGATGAACGATCAATGGATGAACCGGCTTTCAGAGTATCTCGACGGCGAGCTCAACTCGACCGAACGCGCGAGCCTCGAGGCACATCTCGCGACCTGCGAGCAGTGCTCCGCAACACTCGGCGAGCTGCGCCAGGTAGTGGCGCAGGCGAAGTCGCTCGAGGATCGCGAGCCGGCGAAGGATCTGTGGGCGGGAATTCGGGCCGGCATTACCCCGGCCCGTGGCGCCGACCGTCGCTTCACCTTCTCGGTCCCGCAGCTTCTTGCGGCGAGCATCGCGCTGGTCCTGCTGTCCAGTGGCGGTGCGTGGCTGGCCCTGCAATCGCGTCAGTCAACTGAGCCGACGGCCCTAGGCGAGTCCCCGCAGCGGCCTCGCGTGGGGCAGCTGGTCACCTGGACCGGACAAACCGACGCGGCGATCGCCGACCTGCAGACCGCCCTGACGCAGAATGAGAAGCGACTCGACACTGCCACCGTGCGCATCGTGCGGGTGAACCTCGCGATCATCGATCGGGCGATTGCTGACGCGCGCATCGCGCTTCAAAAGGACCCCGGCAACGCGTACTTGAACCTTCACCTCGCCAATACGATGCGGCGCAAGGTGGAGCTGCTGCGGCGTGTGAACGACATGGCCGCGGCTCGATCCTAGGAGGAGAACGAACATGGTTGCAACGTTGGCCGCCGCGATGCTGGTCGCACTGGCACCGCAAAGACAATCCGATACGACCTTCGCCGTGCCGGCCGGCGCCAGCCTTTCGGTCAACAATTTCGGGGGCGGGATCACCGTCCACGGCTGGAGCGAGAATCGCGTCAAAGTGCACGGCGAAACCGGCCGCCGCGGGCGCGTCGAAGTCTCACTCGTCGGCAGCACCGTGGTCGTCAAGACGGGCAGCCGGGAAGGTGCGCCGTCGGTCATCGATCTCGACATCACGGTTCCACAGTCCATGGCGCTCGCCCTCAGTGGCACCTATGCGGATATCACGGTTGACGGTGTGCAGGGGGCGATCAGCGCCGAGACGGTCAACGGCGAGGTCAATGTCCGGGGCGGCAAGGGGATCGTCACGCTGCATTCGATTCAGGGTAGCGTGACACTCGCCGACGCCTCGGGCCGTATCGAGGTGAACTCCGTCAACGAAGACGTCGCGCTGAGCAACATCACCGGCGAAATCAAAGTCGAGACGACGAACGGCGAGGTCATGCTGACAGGCATCAAGTCATCGAGCGTCGACGCCGGCACGATCAACGGCGACGTGCTGTACGAGGGCACGGTCACTGACGGCGGCTCCTACAGCCTGGGATCGCATAACGGCGACATCACGGTGTCCGTGCCCGAGGGCACGAACGTGACGATCACCGCCGCGACCGCGAATGGCGACATCGACTC
Organism: Gemmatimonadales bacterium; assembly: GCA_035575675.1. Lineage (GTDB taxonomy): Bacteria > Gemmatimonadota > Gemmatimonadetes > Gemmatimonadales > GWC2-71-9 > 20CM-2-65-7. Next base: position 14,862 of record DATLXS010000045.1, on the reverse strand, counting down.
GAGCTTCCCGCTCCCCATGGTGCCCAGCCCGACGGGCAAGCATCGCAAGACGTTCAAGATCGGCTCGGGGAGCGCGCGGATGGAGCTGGAATCGTTCCAGGGCGACATCGAGCTGCGCCGGCCGCAGGAGCTGCGCGACCGGATCGACCGCAAGCAGCACAAACACGATGAGCACGACAACGACAACGACCGCGACAAGGACCACGACGCCGACACGGATACGAGCGTCAGCTGGGATCCGGGCAGCGTGAGCGCATACGCCACACGCTACGCCGCGGCGTACGCACCCAAATACGCCGCGCAGTATGCGCCGCAGTACGCACCGAGGTACGCGCGTCAGTACGCGACGCTGTACAGCCGGCAGTACAAGACCACCTACCGTCTGAACACGCATTAACAGAGGAGCCGAAATGCGAACCGTCCTGCTCACGACCGCGCTGTGCGTCGGTGCCGTTGCCGCGCTGACCGCCCAGGATTTCAACTGGCATGGCCGCCTCGCCGCGGGGAAGCGGCTGGAAGTGAAGGGTGTGAACGGCGACGTGCGCGCTGTGCTGGCCAGCGGCGGCGAGGCGGTGGTGAACGCGCGGAAGCATTCACGCCGCTCCGATCCCGATGAGGTGAAGATCGAAGTCGTGGAGTCCCCCGACGGCGTCACGATCTGCGCCGTCTATCCCACGCCGGCCCGTGCCCGCCGGGAGAACAGCTGCGAGCCGGGCGACCACTGGAGCTCCAGCACCGACAACAACGACGTGACGGTCGATTTCGAAGTGCAGGTCCCGGCCGGGATCGAGTTCAATGGCCAGACCGTGAATGGCGAGATGTCGGCCGAGGGATTGAAGGCCGATGTGCGGGCGAGCACCGTGAACGGCAGCGTCAAGGTGACCACGACCGGACTGGCCGAAGCCTCGACGGTGAACGGCTCGGTGTACGCGCAGATGGGCCGGGCGGACTGGACCAACGATCTCGAGTTCAGCACCGTGAACGGCGGGATCACGCTGATTCTTCCGAATGGCAAGCTCGACACCGAGGTCCGGGCCAACACGGTGAACGGCGACATCGAGACCGACTGGCCGCTCACTGTTTCCGGACGCTTCAGCCAGCGGCGGCTCCACGGCACGATCGGCGCGGGCGGGCGCGGGCTGAGCCTGAGTACGGTGAACGGTGAAATCAGACTAGAGAAGGGCGTGGAATAGCCACCCCCCGCAGTCTTTAGATACCGAATCCACAGGACGGTCATCCCACCTTAGCCCCTCTTTCACGAGGGGCTTTTGGTGTTGCGGGACATTCTCGCCCGCACGACCGAGATCGAAGGTCTTCGGGAGCTGTTCGCCGCACTCGGCTACGACGCGGTCTGGGAACCGGTGCCGGTCGACGCGTGGCTTGGCGAGACCGAGGGCATTGCTCGTGCCGCCCTGATCGCGCGCCACGGCGCGTTTCGAGTCTTTGCGCTCGAGGCGTCATCTCCTGAAGCCGCGGCACGCGCGGCGGCGCGCAGGCTCTCTGCCGGCGCCGAGCGCGGGCTGGCGTGCGCCCTCGGCGGCCAGCCGCTTCGGCTCGTGTGCGGGGCCGGCCCAGTGGGACTCCGCATGGCGACGATCGCCGTGGCCAGCCCGTCCGGCTCGGCGCTGGCAACGCTCGAGCGCCTCGCTCCGGCACAAACCGAGTCTGCCCTGGCGCTCTCGCTCAGAATCGGCGAGGTGCTGGCGAGCGAAGGCGTCACGCCACGGTTCTTTCGTGCCTTCCGTGGCACACTCGACCGGCTGACCGAACGGCTCCGCACGCCACGCTCGCGTATCGATCGTCACGCGCTCTCGCTCACCGCCCTCACGCGCCTGCTCTTCCTCTATTTCATCCAGTCCAAAGGCTGGCTCGACGGCGACCCACGCTACGTCGCGCACCTGCTCGACCGGGCACTCAGCGCCCGCCGGCACTTCCACCGGTCGTTCCTGCACGCGTTGTGCTTTGGTGCGCTGAATCGACCGCCGGCGGAGCGCGGCGCGTCGGCCCGGGCGCTGGGCAAGATCCCGTTCCTCAACGGCGGCCTCTTCGAGCCGACGGCGCTCGAACGGCGCCACGGGCCCGCGGTTTGGGGCAACGCCGACTGGCGTGCCGCCTTCGACGACCTGTTCGAGCGCTTTCACTTTTCCGTGCGGGAGCACGACGCCGGCGAGTTCATCGCGCCCGATATGCTGGGCCGCGTGTTCGAAGGTGTGATGGACCCTGATGAACGCAGGGCAAGCGGGAGCTACTACACGCCTGCCGCGCTCGTGCGTGAGATGGTACGGGCGGGACTCGAAGCTGCCCTCACGCATCGTCTCGGCCTTTCTCCGACGGCCGTCGCCCGGTGGGTGCACGAAGGCATCCCGCCGCGCCCCGCACCCGACCTGCGCAACCTCACGATTCTCGATCCCGCGGCGGGATCGGGCGCCTTCCTCCTGGGCGCGCTCGATGAGTTGGTTGCGCTGCGGCGGGCCGCTGGCGACGGCCCGGCCCTCGCCGTGAAGCGCGACGTGCTCGCACACTCGCTGTTCGGCGTCGATCTCACGCCGACCGCCGTGCGCCTCACCGAATTGCGGCTGTGGGTCGCCCTCGTCGCCGACGAGGACCACACCGACTCCGCCGAAATCGCACCTCTCCCGAACCTCGACGGACATGTGCTGCAGGGCGACGCGCTCCTCGACCCGTTGATGCTCGCCGCATCCCTCGGCGGGCGAGCGTTTCGCGGCGGCACCGCTGAGGTACGGCGGCTCGCCGAAGCGCGGCACCGGCATTTTCGGCTCGCCGGTCCCGAGAAGCGGGCGGCACAGCGGGAGCTGAGTCGAGCAGAGGCAGCGCTCGCGAGGCAGCTGCTGGATGACGGCTGTGCCTCGGTCGAAGTGGCGATCGACGAGCTGCTCAGTGTCGCGCGTAATCGTGACCTCTTTGGACGACGGCGGGGGCTCGATCAGGGCCAGCGTTCACGGCTCGCGCGTCTGCGCCAAGGCTTGCGCGAGCTCCGCGCGGCGCGGCGCAGGCTGCGCCAGGAAGGCGCGGCGCCGTTTTTCTCCTTCGAATCCCATTTCGCCGAAGTCGTGAGCGGAGGCGGCTTCGATTTGGTGATCGGCAATCCGCCGTGGGTGCGCGCCGAGCGCCTGGCGCCGCGCGTGCGCGAGACGCTCGCAAGCCGCTATACATGCTGGCGTCCTGCGGCCAGGACTCGTGGGTTCGCACATCTGCCCGATGTTGCCGTTGCGTTCACCGAGCGTGCGCTGGAGCTCACACGTCCGGGCGGGGTCGTCGCGTTGCTCGTGCCCGCTAAGCTGGCGACGAGCGGCTACGCCGAGCCGCTGCGCCGTCGCCTCGCGCAGGCATCGCGCATCGAGCGCGCCGCGCCGCTGCCGGAGCCGGTGGCGCGGTCGTTTGGCGCCGCCGTGTACCCGATGGCATTGGTCGCCGCGCGAGCCGATCCCGGCGGGACCGAGCAGACAGCGACCAGCCTCGGCCCGAAGTCGCGCGCGCCCGCTGTCCCGCAACGCCAGCTGCAGGGTGATGGTCCATGGATCCTCATCCCAGGCGTGGAGCGGGTCCGCCGGCGGCTTCGGACGCTGTTTCCGACCGTGGGCGATCGGTGGACGCCGCAGCTCGGCGTGAAAACGGGCGCCGACGACCTCTTCGTCGTCGATCAGGAGTGTCCGGGCACACGCCCGGCGATACGCGGGCGGGACATCGCTGCCTGGCGCTGCGAGCCCCGGCGCCATCTGCTCTGGACTCATGGGACCGATGGCTTGCCGCTCGCGCGTCTCACGATCGAGCTCCGCGCGCGACTCTCGCTTCACGAGGAGCGCCTGCGCCGCCGGGCCGACTACCGAGCCGGCCCACCGTGGCAGCTGTTCCGGACCGGCCTCGGCTGCGCCGCGCATCGTGTCGTGTGGCCCGACCTGGGCCGGCGCCTCGCTGCGGCCGTGCCGGCACCGGAGCTGGTGCCGCTCAACACCGTCTATGGCATCGCCACGCGCGAAAGAGCCGACGCGACCGCGCTGGCCGCGCTGTTCAACTCCTGCTGGCTGACGGCGCTGGCGCGCCTCGTCGCCGATCCGGCGCGCGGCGGCTTCCGCCGCTTCAATGCGCGCGTGGTCCGCGGCTTGCCGATTCCCTCGGGGGACGCCGCCATCTGGGCGGAGCTCACGCGCCGCGGGGAGCGCTGCGAGCCCGCCGACGATCTCGTTGCCGACGCGTTCCAACTCGATGCTGCCGATCGCCGCGCGCTGGCCTCGGATTCTCTCTGAGCAGCTCGTTCCGGTTGCGGAACCCCTCACCGTCGCCCTCGCGCCGGAGAGGGCGAGCGAAGCGCCGCCCCAGGTCGTCGTCGCCAGCGCAGCGCGGGCGCTGCTCGACGGGACGGCGGTGGCGCCAAGCGCAACGGCATGGCCCGCCTGGCTGGCGCCGCACCAGGTCCCCGCCGCCGAGCGGCTGAACGCGATCATCGCGCGCCACGGCGGTGCGCTGCTCGCGGATGAAGTAGGACTGGGCAAATCGTATGTCGCGCTCGCGGTTGCCCTCGCCCGGCGCGAGCCGTTCACTCTGATCGTCCCGGCCGTTCTGGTCGCGCAGTGGCGCGCGTTGTTGGATCGCTTCGGCGTGCAGGAAGCGCCGATCATCACCCACGAATCGCTCAGTGTGGTGACCGCCCGACCGTCCGACCGCCCGACCGCCGCATTTGTAGTCGTCGATGAAGCGCACCGGTTCAGAAACCCCGACACCAACCGGTACCGTGCGTTGGCCCGGCACGTTGTGGGTAGCCAGGTCCTCCTGGTGACGGCCACGCCGATCCACAACTGCGTGGCCGACCTGCTGCACGTACTCCGCCTCTTCCTCCGTGATCACGCGCTGGCAGCACTCGGCGTCCCCTCGCTCCGCAACGCGGCGCGGCGCGAGGCGGACCGGTCGCTGGCGCAGGCCGCGGTCGCGCGCGTCATTGTCGCGCGCTCACGTGATCGGGTGCAGCGCGGGTATGACGCGGGTCCCGTCAGCATGGTGTTCCCGCGGACCACGACGGAGGCGGTTCGCGCGGGCCCGGCGCCCGAGGCACTCCTGGCGGACCTCACCGCGGGTGTTGGGTCATTGCGAGCGGGAGGCGGCGCGGCTCCCCTGCTCCGCTTGATGCTGCTGCGCCGTCTGGGATCGAGCCTCGCGGCGTTCCGCGCCGCGCTCGCGCGTCACGATGCCTATTTGGATCTCGCTACCCGCGCCGCATCTGAAGGGCGTGTGCTGACGCCGGCGGAGTTTCAACGCTGTTTCCCCCGGGCGGCAGAGTCCGACATCCAGCTGGTGCTGTTTCCTTTGCTCCTGGACGGGAACGGGAAGCGGGCGCCACTCGCGGAGGACGCCCGCGTCGTCGCCAGACTGCGGGAGCTACTCGCACGCGCCCCGGCAGGCGACCCCAAGGCCGACGCGTTGGAAACACTGCTGGCCGCTCGACCGGGGAAGACGATTGTGTTTACGGACGCGCAACCGACCGCGCGCTATCTGCTGCAGCGGCTGCGCCACCGTCGCGTCGCGGCCGTGTTCGGACATGTCGGCCGCTTCGCGGCCGGCGATGCGTCCCGGCAGGACGTCCTGCGGGCGTTCGCGCCGCGCGCGCAAGGCGGCGCCCGGCCGACTGCGGCACTGGAGACCGACGTCCTGATCGCCACCGATCTGCTCAGCGAAGGGCTCGATCTCCAGGACGCCGAGCGCGTGGTGCACTACGATCTGCCCTGGAGTCCCGCGCGTCTCGCTCAGCGCGTCGGCCGCATCGACCGGCTCGGCTCGGCGCATGGCTCGGTCACGACCGTCACGTTCCTGCCGTCTCCGCCCCTCGCCCGGGCACTGGCGATCGAGGAGCGTCTCGCGACGAAAATCGGGGCGCAGCAGGTTGCCGGCAGCAACGGCCGCCTCGACTGGTGCGATCAACTCGCGGCGCTCGCCGCGTCACCATGCACGGCGCCCGCCGGCGCCTGCGCCGCGGTCAGGGGAGAACAGCCTGGAACCGTTCTCGTAGTCCGGATCGCACAGTTGGTGGAGGCGATCGTTGTCGAAGCGGGAACGGCGCGCGCGAACCCGGCAGCCGCGACGCGAATCCTCTCGAGCGTTGGCGGCGTGGAGCCCGCGAGTGTCGATCGCGTGCTGCTGCAGCAGGCGCTCGAAACCGCGGCGCCATTGATCAGATCCCGACTCGCGGCCGTGCAGGACGCGCGCTGGCGGGCGAGCGACCGCGATCGCTTCGCGAGGCGGCTCATCCCCTGGGTATTGTCGGCGGCGCGGCGCGCGGCGCGACGAGGGGATGGGGAGCAACTCACCGCGCTCGATGCCCTGGTCTCACGGCTGGCGTCGGGAATGACCGCGGGTGAAGAGCTGCTGCTCGAGGATTTACTTGCGCGGCCGCAGACGTTGCTGGTGCGCGACCTGCTGGCGTGGCACCACGCGCTGCCACCCGCGGGCGTGGGAGACTCGCCCGGCAACGTTGAGCTTGTCGCGGCACTGATGGTCTGTGGCGAGGGTAGATTCATGGCGTGACTCTCGACACCTTCCTTTTCGACCTCGACGGCACGATCATCGATTCGATCGAGCTGATCCTCCGCTCCTACCGGCACACGATGCAGCTGCACCGCGCCAACGAGCCGATGCCTCCCGACGACATGTGGATCCAGGGTCTCGGCACGCCGCTGTGGGCACAGTTCGGACAGATCACCGAGGACAAGGAAGAGATCGAGAGGATGGTGCAGACCTACCGCACCTACAACCTCACGCATCATGACGCGCTGGTTCAACCGTACGAAGGAATCGTCGCTGAAATCCGGCGCCTGAAACAGCACCGGAAGCAACTCGGCGTCGTCACCAGCAAGCTGCGCGACGGCGCGATGCGCGGTCTCCGCGTTTCCGGACTCGACCAGGCGTTCGACGTCGTCATCGGCTGCGACGACGTTACCCACTCCAAACCTCACCCCGAGCCCGTTTTGAAAGCCGTGGAGAAGCTTGGCGCCAAGAAGGCGAGCACCGTCTTTGTGGGTGACTCGCGCCACGACATGGACAGCGGTCGCGCGGCCGGCGTCAAAACCGCCGCGGTCCTGTGGGGTCCGTTCGACCGCGCCGACCTCGAGGATCTGTCACCCGACTACTGGCTGGAGAAACCCCAGGACTTACGCGAGCTTTACGAGCCATGAGCCCAAAATTCGTCCCCTTCGATCTCGAACGCTGGCAGAGCACCTGGGAAAACCGGGTGCGGTTCAATCTCTCCGAGTCCGGCGTCCATCCGCTTTCCATCCAGGAGCTGCTCGGGTTGGCGGCAGCCTCCGCCGTGCCGCTGCTCGAGGTGCGCCTCGGCTACGCGCAGTCGAACGGCACCGATCTGCTGCGGGAGCGCATTGCCGCGCTCTACCCCGGCGCCTCCCCCGACCAGGTGCTCGTCACGACCGGCAGCTCCGAGGCGAACTTCGTCACCTGCTGGCGGCTGGTGGAGCCCGGCGACAAGGTCGCGGTGATGATGCCGAATTACCTGCAGACTTGGGGACTGGCGCAGAACTTCGGCGCACAGGCGAAGGCGTTTCAGCTCCATGAAAAGGAAGGGTGGGAGCCCTACGCCGAGGAGATTCGCACCGCCATCGCGCCCGGTACGAAGCTCGTCGTGGTGACGAATCCCCATAACCCGACGGGCCACGTCCTCGGCGACGCCGCTCGCAAGACCATCCTCGACCGCGCGGCCGAGGTCGGCGCCTGGATCCTGGTGGACGAGGTCTACCAGGGCGCGGAGCGCGGCGGCAAGACGACGCCGTCCTTCTGGGGCTCGGGATACGACAAGCTGATCATCGTGAACGGCCTGTCGAAGGCGTACGGCCTGCCGGGCCTCCGCATCGGCTGGATCGTGTCGACGTCCGCGTTCGGCCAGGAGGCATGGGCCCGGCACGACTACACGACGATCGGCCCATCGGGCGCCTCGGATCACCTCGCGGCCGTGGCCCTGGACCCGCATGTGCGCGAGAAGCTCATCGACCGCACCCGCCGCATCCTGCACGCGAACTTTCCCGTGATGGAAACGTGGCTCAAAGCGTTCGGCGACACCTTCAGCTGGCACGCGCCGCACGCCGGCGCGATCTGCTGGGCCCGCTACCGCGGCGCGATCCCGGCGCTGGAAGTCGTCGAGAAGCTGCGCGCCCAGCACAGCGTGCTGTTGTGTCCCGGCGATCACTTCGGCATGCCGGGGTTCCTGCGGTTTGGGTTCGGCGGCGAGCTGCAGCAGTTCCAGGAAGCGCTCGCCGAAACGGAGCGGGGGTTTCGCCGGCTCTTTACGGATTAGGACGATGGCGACGAAACCGAAAGAGCAGGAACGGGAAACGTCGGTGATTCGCGCGCCGCACGACGGCAGCGAAGTCGGCGTCGTGTCGTTGGCAGGCCCCGCGGATGTCCGCGCCGCCCTCGACGCCAACGTTCAAGCCGCACGCGCCTGCCGCGAGCTGCCGGCCTACGCCCGTGCCAACGCGCTGCGGAAAATCGCGGACGGCCTCCAAGCGGCGCGTGCCGACTTCGCCCGCACGTTGGCCCTCGAGGCAGGCAAGCCGATCGCGCAGGCCCGGACCGAGATCGACCGCGCCATCTTCGTGTTCAGCGATGGCGCCGAAGAAGCCACGCGCATCCCGGGAGAGGTGCTCCCCGCCGATGCGGTTCCGTCAGGAACCGGGCGCATCGCGATCACCCGCCGCTTCCCGCTGTCGCCGATTGCCGCCATTACGCCGTTCAACTTTCCGGTGCTCCTGGCCGCCCATAAAATCGCCCCGGCGATGGCCTGCGGCGCCACGATCACGCTCAAGCCGCCGCCCCAGGATCCGCTGACGACGCTCCGTCTCGGCGAGCTGGTCAAGGCGTCCGGGTATCCGGACGGCGGCGTCAACCTCGTCCCCTGCCACGTCGAAGTCGCCCAGATCCTCATCGAGGATCCACGCGTCCGTCTCATCACATTCACCGGCAGCGCCAAGGCCGGCTGGGCCATTCGCGCGAAGGCCGGCACCAAACGCGTCGCCCTCGAGCTGGGCGGCAACGCGGCCGCCATCGTCGAGCCGGACGCCGACCTTGCGTGGGCCGCGGCGCGCTGCGCGATTGGCGGCTTCACCTACGCCGGTCAGTCCTGCATTTCGACGCAGCGCATCTACGTCCACGAATCTGTGTATACGCCATTTCTCGACGCCTTTACTCGACGGGTTCAGCAGTTAAGGGTCGGCGCCGTCCTCGACGATCACACCGACGTCGGCCCGATGATCTCCGCCGACGCGGCCGAGCGCGTCGAGCGCTGGATTGCGGAGGCCGTCGGGGCCGGCGCCCAAGTGGAATTGGGGGGCAAACGCAACGGCCTGTTCCTGCAGCCGACCGTCCTGACCCACACCACGGCCGAGATGAAGGTGAACTGCGAGGAGGTCTTCGCCCCGCTCGTCACCGTGACCCCGTACAAGAATCTGAGCGACGCGATCTCGTGGGCGAACGCCTCGCCGTACGGGCTCCAGGCGGGTGTGTTTACGACGAATCTGCAGACCATGTTCAAGCTGCATGCCGAGCTCGACGTCGGCGCCGTAAACGGCAACGATATTCCCGGATTTCGCGTCGATCGGCTGCCCTACGGCGGTGCCAAGGCGTCAGGCCTCGGGCGCGAGGGTGTGCGGTACGCAATTGAAGAGATGACGGAGCGTCGAGTCCTCACCCTGAAGCTCGATTAGACCACCGCGCGCAGCAGCAAGTAGCTGAGCCCGCCGATGCCGGCAGCCGCCGGAATCGTCGCGACCCATGCCCACACGATCCTTCCCGCTACACCCCACCGCACGGCCGAGAAGCGCTGCACCGCGCCGACGCCGGTGATCGCCCCCGTGATCGTGTGGGTCGTGCTTACCGGGATCCCGAAATGCGACGACACGAACAGCGTAATCGCCCCGGCCGTCTCGGCGCAGAAGCCGCCGAACGGCGTGAGCTTCGTGATGCGCTGTCCCATCGTCTTCACGATGCGCCACCCGCCGGCCATGGTGCCCAGCCCGATTGCGGCCCCGGCAGCCAGAATGACCCACGGTGGAATGTGTTCGGCATCAGTGAGGTGAAACATCTTGATCGGGAAATTCACGAACAAGGCCTGGCTCGACACCAGGAGTGCGACGATGATGCCCATCGTCTTCTGCGCGTCGTTCGTGCCGTGCCCCAGCGAATACGCGGCAGCCGACACGAGCTGCAGCACTCGGAACGCCTTATCGACTCTGCGTGGCAGCGATCGGCGCAGGATCCAGGAGAGCGCCACGGTGAGCACCAGCGCGAGCACGAACCCCAGCACCGGCGCCACCACGATGAAGATGAGCGTCTTGGTCCAGCCGCTGGCGATGATCGCCGAGAATCCCGCTTTCGCCACCGCGGCTCCCGCGTACCCTCCGATCAGTGCATGCGACGAGGAGGTCGGCAGGCCGAGCCACCACGTGACGAGATCCCAGACGATCGCCCCGATCAGGCCGCCGAGCACCACCGTCGAATCGACGGCGTTGAGGTCGATGAGGCCTTTGCCGACGGTTTTCGCAATCGCGGTGCCGAACACGAACGCCGCCACGAAATTCCAGAATGCGGCCCACACGACCGCGGCACTCGGCGACAGCACGCGCGTCGAAACGACGGTGGCGATCGAGTTGGCGGCATCGTGAAATCCATTGATAAAATCGAAAATCAGGGCGACGAACAGAATCGCCAGCACGAACCAGACGGAGGCGCCCATCAGGCGTGCTTGATCGTGATGGACTCGACCACGTTCGCGACGTCCTCAGCCTGGTCGAGCGTGCCCTCCAGATTGTCGTAAATCTCCTTCCACTTGATCAACTCTATGGCGTCGCGCTCTTTCTCGAACAGCTGCCCCAGCGCTTCGTGATAGATGGAGTCGCCCTCCTCCTCGAGCTGTTTTGCTTCGACGCAGTACTTGATGACGTCGTCGCCTTTCTTGAGCCGGCCCACTGCCTCGGCCAAGACGCCCATCATGCGCTCCAACACGTCAACGAGCCGCAGCACTCCCGGAGGCGCGGTGCCCAGCCGGAAGATCTGCGCGCGGCGGGCCGTGCCGTCCATCGCGTCCATCACGTCATCGAGATCGGACGCGAGCTGGTGGATGTCCTCGCGGTCGAGCGGCGTGATGAAGGTGCGGTCGAGGCGGTTCACGACCTCGTGCGTCACCTGATCGGCTTCGTGTTCGAGCCGCTTCAGCGCTTCGACGTGGGGGGTGCGGCGGTCCGCTGCGGCCTCGAACACTTTCCGCAAATACCCGACGGCTTCCTTGTTGCGGTTGGCCACATCGATGAACAGATCGAAAAACTCTTCTTCGCGCGGCAGGAGACGCACGGTATCTCCGGAGCGTGGTGGACCGCAAAGATAGCGGCCCTGTGCAATGACAACTAGGTTATCAGCCTCATGACTGCTACCCCGGTGCAACCTCAGCGGGTCGAGTTCGTCCGGGCGATTTCGCGCCTCGACGCCACCGCGCTCGTCGTCGGATCGATGATCGGGTCCGGCATCTTCATCGTGTCGGCCGATATCCTGCGGCAGGTCCATTCCACCGGCGTGCTGCTGTTCGTGTGGGTGCTGTCGGGAGTCGTGACCCTGCTGGGGGCGCTGTCGTATGGCGAGCTGGCGGCGATGTACCCAAAAGCGGGCGGCAACTACATCTATCTGCGCGAAGCGATCTCGCCGCTCTTTGGCTACCTCTATGGTTGGACGCTGTTTGTCGTGATTCAAACCGGCACGATCGCCGCGGTCGCGGTTGCCTTAGCTCGCTTTACCTCGGTGCTCTGGCCGGGCCTCTCGCCGGATGTGCTTCCGGGTCTTGGCACCACGGTGCATCTGCCGCAGCCGATCGGGGACATCGCCGTCGGTATCTCACCGCAGCGCATCTTCGCCATCGGCTCCATCGTGCTGCTCACCTGGATCAACGTGCGCGGTGTCCGGACGGCGGCGTTCATCCAGACCACCCTGACGGCGATCAAGACGGCGTCCCTCGCCGTCCTGATTCTCCTGGGGATCACGATCGGGCGAAACGCCGCGGCGATCGCCGCCAACTGGGGCGCGAACTTCTGGGCCGGCGGCGCCCTCACGCTGTCGGTATTACCGGTCGTGGGCGCGGCCATGGTCGGGTCGCTGTTCTCGATGGACGCGTGGAATAACGTCGGCTTCGCGTCCGGCGAGCTCAAGAATCCCGAGAAGGACGTGCCGTTCGCGATGGGCGCCGGTGTGCTGACGGTGACCACGCTGTACGTGCTCGCCAACCTCGCCTACCTGGTCGTCCTACCCCAGGACGCCATCGCCCACGCACCACAGGACCGCGTCGGGACGGCGGCACTGCAGGCGATGTTCGGCGCGCCGGGCCTGTACATCATGGCGATCGCGATCATGATCTCGACGTTCGGCTGCAACAACGGGCTGATTCTGTCGGGGGCGCGCGTGTACTACGCCATGGCGACCGACAACCTCTTCTTCAAGTCGGCAGCCAATCTGCACCCCACGTACAAGACGCCCGCGCTCGCATTGATCGTCCAGGCGATTTGGACCTGCATCCTCTGTCTCTCGGGCACCTACGGACAACTGCTCAACTTCGTGATCTTCGCGGCGGTGGTCTTCTACACGGTGACGGCGGTCGGAATCTTCCGGCTGCGACAAAAACGGCCCGACATCCCGCGTCCCGTCAAAGCCCCAGGCTATCCCGTCTTGCCTGCCCTCTACGTTGTGCTGACCGGCCTCATCGCCGTCGATCTGCTGGTACAGGACTCGACCCGCACCTACGCTTTCCTGGGTCTGATCCTCGTGCTGCTGGGCGTCCCCGTGTACTTCGGGTGGAGGCGCTACGTAAGCCCGGCCTAAAGGCCTGGTTGCTGAGCACGAGCTTCGGGTTATATTCGGGTTCGTATGGCTGTCCGCAATGCCCAGGCGCCCCCGCCAAAGCCGGCTCCCCAGGCCCCTGCTTGTCCCGAATGCGGCTCCAAGACCGCTCACCAGTCCGGGTGTGTCGTGTGCCCGCAGTGCGGGTGGGCGCGTTGTGGGTAAGCAGCTGCCGCTTCTGCCGACCGACCAGCCGTCAGGCCGTCCGCCCGTCATTCTCGATGAGCGCCTCCGTGGCACACGGTTCGTTTCGCTCGCGGCCAAGCGGGTCCTCAACCCGCCCGCGGCGACCGGCATGGACTACTGGTCGCTCAATCCGTACGTCGGCTGCGAGTTCGGCTGCAGTTACTGCTACGCGCGCTACACCCATCGCTACGTCGTCGAGCGTGCCCACGACGCCGGTAAGCTCACCGACGCCGAGTTTGCGGATTACCGCGGCGCGCACGGCTGGGAGGCGTTCGAACGGCGGATCTTTGTCAAGGAGCAGGTCGTCGGCGCGCTTGACGCCGATCTCAGGCGCGTCCCGCTCGGTCAATGCATTGTCATTGGGACCGCGACCGATCCCTATCAGCCCGCCGAGCGCCGGTTCCGGATCACGCGGGCGGTGCTGCAACGGCTGACGCGCTGCGAAGGGTTGTCGTTCGGCATCATCACCAAGAGTCCGCTCATCGCGCGCGACTGCGACCTGTTGGCTCGGGTGCAGGACCGCAACGCGCTCCAGGTCCACATCTCGCTGATCACAGCCGATGCCCGGCTCGCACGCAAGCTCGAAGCGCGCTCACCGATTCCCGCGGCGCGGCTCCGGGCGCTGCGCAAACTGGTGGATGCCGGCATCAATGCCGGACTCATCATCGCGCCGGTGCTGCCCGGCATCACCGACGGTGTGGCTCATCTCGACACGCTGTTCGCCGCCGCGCACGCAGCGGGCGCGCGATTCGTTCACGCGGGCGCGCTCCGCCTCTACGTCGCCGTGCGCGAGCGCTTCCTGGCCGTACTCGGCGAGCACTTTCCGGATCTCGTGCCTCGCTACACCCGAGCGTACGCGCGCCAGACGAATGCGCCGAACGTGTACGCCCAGGCGTTAAGCCGGCGTATCGAGAAGCTGCGCCGCAAGCATGGATTCAAGAATCACACGGGAATGATCGATCGCTATCGCCCGGCCGGGATGCCGTTGCAAGGCGAGCTCGAGCTGCGGGGGAGCTTGCCCTAGTTGCGCGAGAGCAGGTGGAACACGCGCGTCTCCCCGCACACGGGAGCGGCCGCGTCGTGGATGTAGCCCCGTACAAACGCGTTCATGAGGCCTGTCGTATCGGCCTGGTCCTCGAGCACGTAACCCACCGGCGCGGAGCTCGCGGGCCGCACACGTGCACACGCTCCCGACCTGAACAGCGAGACGATGCCCGCGGCATTCCGGCGTGACGTATCTGGAGCGGATAGGCGCACCGTCACGTCACCAAATGTTCGGACCGGTGCGCCGCCGTTGCTTGGACTCGGCGTTGGTGCGTACACCGTTGCCGACGCCCGCATCTCGTATGTTCGGGCGAAGGCTGCAGCCAACCCCGGGGCCGTGTCCACCGTATCCAGCGAGAAGTAGGGGAGAGGGTAGATCGAAACGTCTGCCGGTACGGGCGGGCAGATGAGGGGGCCCTTCTTCAGGAGAAAATACGGCGCGAAGGTAACCGCCGACTGATCGGCGCTGGCGCCCGGCCGGAAGGTCCACTGCTGGCACGCGGGGAACGGGATCACGAGCCGCACCGGGAAGGGCGTCGCGGCCGTCACTTCCGCTGGCCATTCCATCCACTGCACGACGCCGGACTGCAGCTCGAGGTCCGAACCGCAGGCGGCGACGCCCCCGAGCATCGCGAGATAGTAGAAGGAGCGCATGGTCAGTTGCGCGTCACGACGTGAAAAACGCTGGTCTCCCCACATACCGGTGCGGCGGCGTCGTGTGTGTAGCCGGTAACGAACGCC
>DATLXS010000044.1:0-8657 GCA_035575675.1 Gemmatimonadales bacterium | reverse complement strand
AGCGGCTCGATCGGGCAAGCATGTCCGGTTACCAATGCCGTCACACGTTTGCGGTGACGAGGGAATTCCTCAGCGAACGAGCACTTGCCATTGAGCCCATCCTCGAATGGCTTGGGGAGAACGGCGCGGGCTGCGACTGTGAGGTCATCTTTAATACCGCGCCAGACTGGGAAGAGATAGTCGGGTATGTGCCACCGGACGACGCCGAGTAGGTTGCTGCCTAACAAGCGCCTTGAAGCTGTCGACGCCCGTCTCCAACGAGTCGCGAGAACGTTTTGGATGCGGTGTTGTAGAATTCCGTTTGTGAACCCTTCAGCTCGGCGCCGCAGCTTACGCGCGATTCGTGCGACGGCGCCCTAATGACACCTGAACCAAACTTTCGCGAACGCGTCGAAGCTGTTGTTGGCCGGTACCTGAGCGGTGAAATACAGTTCGATGCAGCAGCAGACGAGATCGCAGGGGTTCTTCGTTCACTCATGACAGCGCCGACGGAGCCAGAGCCGCGCCGGCCCCCAGGCCCCCTGAAGATCAAGCCGCTAACAGTGACCGACTGGATGAATCCTCGAGCGACCGAAGCGCCCGTGAGCGATGTGCTGCACGCCTCTCCGCTTGTGCCCGGCGGAAGTTCTAAGGATGAAGACAGGGCTCAAACACTTTTACTTGAGGCCGCTCGTCGCGCGGAACGCGCCGGTGGTGGCGCCGTCTAACACGCGTCGGAACCTGCCGGCGCCGTCCTCCTGTAGATTAAGGAATGAATTCTTCTTCAGCGCGCCGCAGCTTGAGCGCGATTCGTGAGGGGGCGCCTTCTGATATGAGACACGTCATCTGCGCTGCAGGCCTCGCGATTGCCGGCATGCTTGCAGGCGCATGCGCCGGTAATCGCGTTCCCGTTTTTGTCGCGCCCTCGAACCAGTCGATCGAGGCCGGATCGGAAATGAGCTTCGGCGGTGAGGGACACGTTGTCTATGTCTACAACCATTCGTCCGCTCCGATCATGATCACGGGTCTGCAGCTCCTCGATTGTGAGAACATTAAGAACAGTTGCGAGGTCCAGCGCCTGCGCATTCAAGTGCCCGCTGGTCAACGAACGAACATCGCGACAGTCAAGCCTGAGAATCCCAGTCGGCCCTATTCGTTTCAGTTCCATTACTCGTGGGAACCATTGCATCAACAGTGAGGGTGCCGCCGCCTGAGCAGCGCTTGACGCTGCCGGCGCCCCCAACGTCACTGCCATGAGTGATATCCCTCTCATTGATTACGCGAGCCTCGACGAGCATACGCGTCAGCGTCTGGCCGCGGTCATCGCCACACACACCTCGCTCGAGAGGGCTCTCAATTGGGGTAGGACCCAGCGCCCGCCACTCGCAGTCGACGCCATCCTGACACAGGACGAGTACACTCACGACGTCTTGATACCATTTGAGAATCGGTACCTGGTGTATGACACAACCTGACTGGGAGCAGTGACGGCGGTCGCCGTCTGGAGTCGCAAGCCGACGGACCGGGAGCTGCTGGATGCACGGCTCGCGCGAGGCTGGAAGCCAACGCCGAGCGGACTCAAGGGAGGAGATCGGGTCCTTGGTTATGCCGCCTGCATTTTTGACGATCCTGGGGCACCACATCACACGCATGAGCATCCAACACCGGGCACCTAACAAGGTGCTTATGCACAGACCTTGAAAAGATGCGTCGTCTCCTAATCCTTGTCCTCATCGGCGGCGCTTCGCTTAGTGCGCAGTCAATCAAAGTTGCGCCATCAACGCACGTGGCCACTGGATCGGCCGAGCATCCGATCGTTGAGCCGCATCTGGCGGTCGACCCGATGCACCCTGACCGCCTCCTTGCGGCGGCCTTCGTCAGTGCCAATCGCGGCGTGAAGTTCCCCGAGGGCCAAGACAATCAGATCTGCGCGGCGTTTCTTTCGCTCGATTCAGGCGCGAGTTGGACGCGCCATGACTTCAACGTCAGCTGGTGTGCAGACCCCTGGGTCGCGATGACTCCCGACGGACAGGCGCTTGTGACGATGGTAGCCAAGCACCCCGCGCTCGCACTGCAGGGTTCAAGTGGGCTCGTCGCGTTTCACTCGATCGACAACGGACGGACCTGGGATAGCCTGCCCGTTGGTCTTGGTCGGAGCCACGATCACCCGACGATGGCGGTCGATCTCTCCCCCGGTCCGCATCGCGGATGGATCTATCTGTCATCGCATCGTGGGCGGAGCGCCGACGATGGTCGTTACCGGTACGGCGTGTACATCGCCCGGTCTCGCAATGGCGGTAAGAGCTTCGACGACCCCGTGTACGTGATTCCCAATAACTTGCACAATCTCGCCGAGATGCCTGTTGTGCTCACAGACGGCACGCTCTTCGAATCGTTTGTCGATGCTACGTACACTCCTGATAGCGGCGGCACGCAAGCTCGCGAAGTGCTCTTCGATCGACGTCGAGCGTGGGTGACACGGTCCTCGGACGGCTTCACCTTTTCGGCACCGTTCTTTGTAACGGATGCGTGCGGGCCACCACCCGGCTACAGGCTTTCCGCATTGGCGGCGGACGTGTCGCGAGGCCCGTACGACGGACGTCTCTACTTCGCATGCCGGGCGGCTGGCGGCGGTCCCATTGTGGTCACGCACTCGCGCGATCGGGGTGAGACGTGGTCGCCTGTGACGCGCATGCAGGCGACCGCGCGCGACACCATTGTGAATCCGATCCCGGGGCTTGCAGTGAACGATCGGGGTACGGTATTGGTCGCCTGGATGGGGCCTTCAGGAAACTCGGACGACCATTGCGGCACGAACCTCTACGCGTCCGTATCCACGGACGGCGGTACCACGTTTTCCAGCCGAGTTCTCGTTGCGTCGTGTGCTGACGGTGGAGACTACTTCGGCATTACAGCCGTTCCGGGCGGTCGCTTTCGCCTTCTTTGGCCAGAACTGCGCGATGGGGTACAACAGCTCCGCACGGCGGCTTTGGACGTTACACCCTGAACGTCAATCCACATCTGCTCGAAGGGCGCGACGAGGCGCACCGCGGAGCTCACTATGCCAGGAAGAGTCGCGAAACCGGTCTTCGCGTCTGCCGGGGTTCTTTTGGTCATGGCAGGCCTGATTCCGGCAGCGCGCGGTGAAGAATTCGCCGTTCCCGACATTGCCATTGGGGTTTTACTCTTGCTGGTCGGGTTTGGTATAACGTTGCGTCGCCGACCCGATACTACGCCGAGGCCGGGCGCCTAACGTGCGACGGTTCTGATGGGTCACTTCTACTCGACCTTGGGGTAGGACTGTCGTTCCTGGAGGGATCCATGTCTCTTCGCGCGATTACCGTTGTGCCACTGGCCACCTTGCTCGCGATCATGTCGAGCGGCGATTCACCCCTCGCACGACACCAACCCGCGTTCAATCTCCGAATCGAGTCCCTCAGTCGTGATACGTTGACCGTTCACGTCACGACTTTGCCCCTCGCTGGTGAAAGAAGAAGGATTCGCCCGGAGGATAGGTTGGTCGTGCCACCAGTCACCCTGCCGGTGTCCGATTCCGTTGGCCGTATTCACGTTGTCGTTCAGGGGTTCCGGTCGGTGCGTGTAACGCTCACCAACGCCGTAAGCTCCTCCGCGGACTCCCTCGTGTCGGAGGGGCGGGACATCACGCTTGCTCGGAAGCCGAGCGGACAATTCGAGCGGGTTTGGACGGCTCAGCGCCTTCTGCCCTAGAGCTGCGCTGCCGAACAAGCGCTTGAAGCTGCACTTCCTTCGATCCGGGAGGCCACATGGTCCCTGACACAGGCTTGCTGGTTTCAGTCTCGGTCGCCATCGCCCTGGGCGCGGGTACGTTGCGACTTCTATGGGCCTTCGCCTCTCGTATTCAGCGTGGCCCCGCCGTTAACCCGGTGCTTCCGGACCGCGAGGCGTATGAAGAGGAGATCGCACGGCGCGACGTCCAAATTTATCAGCTCGAGGAGCGGCTCGATTTCTTGGAGCGCGCTCTTGCTACGCGTCCGAAATACAGAGAGGCAGAGCCCGGACGCCTGCTGAACGAGACGACTCCTGTTTGATGAGCGCATACAGGCCACGTAGCCAACACGCCCCGCAAACCACCGCTTTGGGGTCTTTGTCTCGGTCCGCCTGCTGGTCGTCATCGCGCCTGTTGTATTTGCCGCGCTGAACGGAGCTCCAGTTCGCCCGACATGTCCCCAGACTCCGTTTTTGTAATCGGTAATGCGGTCGTTGTGGTCCTGGTCGGGACCGTGTTGTTCCTCCCAGACTCATGGATCGGCCGCGAGCTCCGCCGCGCCTATCACGTCCAGACGACCGGAGTACTTGGTCGGTTCGTGCCTTCGGACTTCGGTCGGGCTGCCTTGATGTCACTGGTGATCGGCATCGTGCTTATCGCCGGGGCGTATACAGCCATCTCCATGAGTTTTGACAGACAAGGGGCGGTCTCACGGGTCCTCGAAGGCTACGGTTTTGGGTTCTTCCTCTTGGGCGCGGTCGTCCTTCTGTCGATCGTGCAGACGCTCTGGCGGGGGTGGCAGGTGCTGCGGGGTCACCGCCGAGCCGCTCGCCTCCAAGCTGCTCACCCTCAGCTCTTTGCCTCCATCCGCGAGATCGTGGCGCGTCATAACGTGCTGGACCTCGACGGAGAAGAACGAGACGCTGAGTTCGATTATGAGGCGAGTCGCTTACTTGGGCCGGTCCTTGAGTCGAGCAGTTACGACGAACTTCTCGCGCGCGTGCACCGCTACTTTCTCATCTGGTTCACGTACGAATTGGCGGGACCCCGCGCGCGATTTGCGGCGCTCGCCCAGGAGTTGTGGCACGTTGTCTCTTCGCAGCGCCACCAATCTGACCTTGAGCGTGTATGAAGTGCTGTCGAACAGGCGCTCGGCACCGTCCGTTTTGCGTTCGGGGGGCACATGAAAACTCAGGTAAGCCTGGCCGCTCTGCTCATGTCTCTCCTTGCTCCAGCGATGGCTCCCTGCCAGGTCGCCACATCGCGCCACTGGGTGCGGCTTCTCACCACTGAAGGCGAGACGGTCGATTGGGACACTGCCGCGGTCGGACACAGGAATGGTTCCTTTATAGTCTGGTTGCGTTGGGATTTGGATCGGCATGGCCCCCAGTTTGGACCTGAGTACCGTGTGGAACAAGTTGAAGTCGACTGTCGAGGTCAACGGCAACGGGTGCTGACTGCGTTCGACTCGAGGAAAACGCCGATCCTTCCGGGTGACACCACGAGGTCGAGCACCGTACGGCTGGACAGCACGGACACGAAGTGGCGGGCGTATTCCAAGGGTAGTCTTGGCGCGCAATCGACGAGCGCGTTGTGTCGGCGCCTCACAAGCGCTTGAAGCTGGCGGCGCGCGTAGATTGGCATCGATGACATTGCATTTCGGCGTGCTCGCTCTTCCGCTCGCCTTCGCGTGTGCGACCTCGATGCACTCAAATCAGCTTTCGGACAATGCACGGTGCTACAGTGCCGCGAGCATTATCTGGCCTCTCGGCTCCCATACCGCCACAGCAGCAGGGTCGAGCAGCTGGCTAATACTGTTGACGCATCGACAGGCTGCCTACGCGGTTGATACCTACGGTAACACCTAGGCGGGTCGTGGCGGCAGCTCGGTGGGGACTCAGTGGTCGCGAGGTTGTCAGATGGGCTGACCGTTACGTCGCTGCGCCTAGTGGAGAGCGGACACGGCCTATCAGGCCAGGCGCACGGGATCAGCGACGAGATGAAGCGAGACTCGACGGGTGTGTCCGTTCCGTTTGAGTATGATTGGTCGGCGCGGTTTACAAATCTCAACTGTCGCGCAATCCCAGATTCTCTTCTTACGCACATCGATTCCGCCTAACCAGCGCTTGTCGGTCAATCAACGTCGCGGAGCGTGGATGAATTACTCACGTATCGCACTCGCAGCCCTTGGCGCAACCGTTGCCTACTTCGTGGTCGGTGGCAGTTTATTTGGCGCGTTTCCACACACGTCTTGACAGCGTTGGAGACAACATGCCCCACGGCAAGATCTGTTATCTGGAAATACCGGCGAACACGGCCGAAGCCTCCGCCGACTTCTACAGCAGTATTTTCCGCTGGAAGGTCAGGAAACGAGGGGACGGTGAACTGGCCTTCGACGATGCTGGTGGCGTGAGCGGGACGTGGGTGAAGGAGAGCGATCGAACCCCGGACGAACACACGCGGACCTACATCATGGTCGATGTCATTGCGGACACGCTGAAGCGTATTGAGGCCGCTGGGGGCCGTGTGCTCACGCCTCGTACGAATATCGGGTCCGGGTTGGGTGCATTTGCGATATTCGCGGATCCCGTCGGGAACGAATTCGGACTCTACGAGGAGCCCACCCGTTGAGCGATGGAGCCTGCCCCCAAGCGCCGCCCACGAAACGCTTGAGGCTGGCGGCGCGTTGAGCAGAGCTCTACTCCACATCGCCGCGCTGCTTCTATCGGCGTGCACTGCGCCGGCAGCTCCCGCTCTGCAGGATGGGGACATCATCTTTCAGACCTCACGTTCGTCGCAGAGTGTGGCCATTCAACGGGCTACGCACTCACGCTATAGTCATATGGGCTTGGTGCTCTACCGCAGCGGCCAACCCTATGTCTTCGAGGCCAGCGCGACCGTTCGGTACACGCCCCTTCGCGCGTGGATAGCGCGCGGCGCGGGTGGCCACTACGCCGTCAAGCGTTTGGCAGATGCAGCGCAGCGCCTCGGCCCGGACTCCGTCGCCAAGTTGCGGCGGGCCGCCGAGGTCTTCGAGGGGCGCCCCTACGATCTCACCTTCGAATGGAGCGACAGGCGGCTCTATTGCTCGGAGCTTGTTTGGAAGGCCTATGAGCGAGCGTTCGGGATTCGGATCGGGCACCTCCAGCGGCTGCGGGAGTTTGACCTGACAGATCCCACCGTGAGGGAGCGTCTCGAGCAGCGATATGCATCTGGTGTGCCGCTCGACGAGACCGTCATTTCGCCCGCTACCATGTTTGCTGCCGCGAATCTCGTCACGGTCAGTGTGCACTAGAGGGGTTCCCATGCTCTACATGCTGGAAGTGATGAACAACGAGCCGAGCCTCCGAGCGATCTGGGGAGCCGCAGTCCTGCTCGGCGGCGTGGGTTATGTCGCCACGCGGTTCCGTCGCTGGCTGGTGCTTCCGGCCCTCGCGCTGGTTGGACTGGCTGCGTGGAGGGAACTCGGTGACTTGTTAGACCCGCACGTGGGTGCAGCCATCGTGCAGCAAGCAGGCATGTGGTACGTCGCGCAGGCTGGGGCCGCGGTCGCGCTGGCCGTGATCTTGTGCGTGGTGGGTCTGCTTCCCAAGCGTGAGGTCTAGCATGCGCCTGAAGCTCTGCCTTCAATCATCCTTCTGACCAAACAGCGCCATGTTCGATGAGTGCCCAGGCATGACCTTCGCCGCCGGATTCAGGAAGTGCGCGATCTGGTTGACCGCAATGCACCCCTCGGCGAATCCCGTCGCGATCAGCTTGAGCTTCCCCGGATAGGTGGTGATGTCGCCGGCCGCGTAGATCCCGGGGATGTTGGTCTCCATCGTCTGCGCCACCTTGATGTCGCCCTTCTCGATCTCGAGCCCCCACTCGGCGATCGCGCCAAGCGACGAGATGAAGCCGAGCTGGGGAATCACACAATCCATCGGCAGCGTTTCTTCTGCTTTGGTCTTGTTGTTGAAGATGGTGACGCGCTCGATCCGGCTTGACCCGGCGATCTCTTTGATCTCCCAGAACGTGCGCAGCTCCATCTTGCCCGCCGCCGCCAGCTGCTGCACCTGATCGACGGTCGCCTGATGGGCGCGAAACCCGTCGCGGCGATGGATCATCACGATCGACTTCGCCACGCCCTGCAGGTTTACCGCCCAGTCGAACGCCGAGTCCCCGCCGCCGACGATCAGGATCCGCTTGCCGGCGAACGTTTGCAGGTTCAGCACGCGGTCGTGCAGCCCTTTGTCGTTCCACTGATCGACGTCTTTGAGCGGGAGTTTGCGCGGGGTGAACGCGCCGATGCCGCCCGCGATCAGGACGCTCCGGCCGGGATACTCGTCCTTGTCGGTCACGATCGTAAACTGCGGCTTCCCGTTCTCCTCGCTGCGGCGGAGCCCGATGACCTTCTGTGCGAGGTTCACCGGCGGCTTCCACTGTAGCCCCTGCTCGGCGAGCCCCTTCACCAGGTCCTTTGCCAGGATCTTGGGGAATCCCGCGACGTCGAAGATGTATTTCTCGGGATAGAGCGCGGTCAGCTGGCCGCCCACCTGATCGAGGTTGTCGATCAGGCGGTGCGACGCGCCGCGCATGCCGGCATAAAACGCGGCGAACAGGCCCGTCGGGCCTGCCCCGATGATGATGATATCTTTGGCCTCTTGCATCGCGCGTACTCTAGCGTCGTTCTCGCTCTCGGGCTACTGGCCCACGGCGCCGCCGCTCGCGCGGCGTTGCCCGTGAACGTAACGTGAAGGGTGTAAATGAAGATTTATACCAAAACCGGCGACGAAGGAGAGACGGGGCTGTTCGGCGGCGGCCGAGTGCCGAAGGACGATCCCCGCGTACGGGCGTATGGCGAGGTGGACGAGCTGAACGCCGCGATCGGACTCGCGGCCGCGCTCGACCCGTGGGTCTATGACCGTGAGCGGCTCGAAGCTATTCAGCG
>DATLXS010000043.1:0-4049 GCA_035575675.1 Gemmatimonadales bacterium | reverse complement strand
GCTGGCCCGTCGAGGGCCAATAAACCTCGTTGACGATGCCGTGTCCGATCGTGGCCCAAAGCCGCGAGCTGCCGAGCGCGGTAGTGACGAAGTCCTTGTCGCTCGAGCTCCAGGTCGGGGCAATCCCGGGCGCGCCGAACGCTTCTTCGCCTGAGCCGGGCTTCACTGATTGGCTCCGCCAGTCTCAGAACTGGTAGCCGATGCTCAAGGTCGTCTCCGCAGTGTTCAGCCCCTGTCCGTGATCGCTGACCAGCTTGCTCAGATAGCGGTAACGCGTGTCGAAGTCGATGAACACGTTGTCCCGGAGGTAGTACTTCGCGCCGAGCCCGATGTTGGCCGTACAGCCGTTGGTGTCGGCGAGCGTCACCGGAGTGGTTCCCGCAATGGCGAGCGCTGAGTGGTCGAGGTTGGCCCAGGCATAGCCGACGCCGAGCACCGTGTAGCCGATGAACGGATGGCCGACGACTCGGTAGCCCGGCGTGAAATTCAACAGCACGTCGAGGTCGACAGTCGTGAGGCCGAGATCATCGGTTCCGCCCGGGGCGTGGCCGGCCCGGCTCGGACTGTAGCCGGCGGAGAGCTGCACACCCCACAGGTTCGTGAAGTAGTAGGTGTAACGGCCGCCGAAGGTGACACTGTCATCGAGGCGCGGAGTGCGGCCCGAGAGCGGCGTGTCGGTGAGGCGGTCGCCGAACAGCTCACCTGCATAGATCTGCACATCCTGCGAGCCGGAGCTCACCTGCGCGCGCGCCAGCTCCGAGCGTGCGGCTACGAACATCGCGACGACACCCAGCAGACCGATTCGACGGCTCATGTGTGCTCCTTCCATTTCGCTCGCGTCCGCCTCGGGCGACGCTTCCTCTGGAAGCACGTTATGAGCCGTGCGTGAGGGGAACAATCGTTCAGGAGTAAATGCTGCGTTTCATGCCAACGCATCCGAGGGAAACCAACTTGTCGACAGAGCCCGGCCTCCGTAATTCGGCGCAGCGCCGGATCCCTCCAAGGGAGGATTGGCTTCTCGAGCGCGCTGCTACGCGTCCGCGGTCACTGCATGATCCAGCCGTGGCTCACGATCAGGGATTGCCCGGTGAGGGCGTTCGGCTTGAAGGAGGCGAGAAACAGAGCCGTCTCCGCGACGTCGCGAAGCGTGCTGAATTCACCGTCGACCGTGTCCTTGAGCATGATGGTCTTGACGACGGCCTCCTCCGTGATGCCTAGCTTCTGCGCCTGCTCCGGGGTCTGCTTGTCGACGGGCGGCGGCATGCGATCACGGTATGCGCCGGGTGGCGAGGAACACAACGCCCCTAAGAGAGATGCTGCGTTTCCCCTGGCGAATGCGTAATCGCGGGCCCGGGGTCAGACGGCGGCAGGCAGCTTGACCTGGGGAACTCTGGACGAGTATTCGAGCACGAAATCGATGAAGGCACGGAGCTTGAGCGGCACGTACCGGCGGCTTACGTAGACCAGATAAAGAGTCGCTTCCCGCAGGTAATACTCGGTCAGGACCGGGACTAGGACGTTCTGGAACTCCGGTTCGTCGAAGTAAATGCTCGGCAGCGGCGCAAGACCTGTTCCCGCCGCCACGGCGTTCACCACACCGGCCATGGCTCGGTACCGTTGCACGCCCCGTACGGCGACCTCGACCTTTCCCTTCGGGCCCGTGAGAACCCAGGAGCTGACGTTGCCCACCGCCACGTGGTCGTGACCGGCGAGATCTTCAGGGGACTTGGGGGCTCCCTTGCGCTTCACGTACTCGCGCGAGGCCGTAATGACGAAGGAAATTGGGCGCACCGGCCGGGCGATGAGACCCGCCCCGAGGGAGTCCGAGTCCGGCGCCACCCGCAAGGCGACATCGTAACCCTCCTCGACGAGATCGACGACGCGGTCCTCGAAAGAGATGTCGACGACGATTTCTGGATAGCGGCTCCTGAACTCAGAGAGCAAGTCCGCCATCCGTTGCGAAGCGAACCAGCTCGGTGCGGTGATGCGCAGCGTGCCGCGCGGGGCTGTACCAAGGGATCCCAATTCCAGCTCGGTCTCCGCCAGGTCATCCAGGATCGTCTTACAGCGCTCGAAATACACCCTGCCCAGCTCGGTCAGGCTGAGCGTACGGCTGTTGCGATTGAGGAGACGGACCCCGAGGCGCTTCTCGGCCTGCATCACGTGTTTGCTGACCATTGCCGGGGACAGGTCCAGCCGGTCGGCGGCGGCGGCGAAGCTGCCCGACTCGACGACCTGCCGGAACACCTTGATGCCCGTCAGCGTGTCCACCCCCCATAGTTTACTACGCAGCCGCGCGCGGTGGCCCACGCGGCGTCCTCTCGGATGAGCCGGCATTTCGTCTGTCGTCCGGGAGAGAGGCGACTCCTCTCGCCCCGAGCACAAAGAAGATCAGCAGCGCGAGGCAGACCGGGATCCCGATGAGCAGGGCCAACGCGACACGAAAGAGCACGCGCATCGGAGCTTCCCACTAACGTTGGCTGCCCCGCGGCCGCCGTAGCCGCTGCTGCAGCGCGGGGTGCGAAGACCACGAAAAGAGAAGGCTGCCTCTGTCTGACCTCATGACCGGCAGCCTAGGGCCGCTGCCGTCAGTGAACAATTCGTAGGCGATGGATGCAGCGTTTCGTGACAGGAAATCACTTCATCGTGACATCAGGCGGCCGGGCAAACGCGCGGAAGTTGCTGGACATCGTGCGCAGCGCGCCGCGCAGCGTCGCGGCATTAACTGGGATGAAACGTTTCGTCAACACGGCGGGCCTTGTTCGCGAAGCCAGCGCGTCAAAGGATTGCCGCCATGCCGTTGCCCGTGGTCCACATCCGAGTCAAGGCCGTCATTCACGGCATATGGATTGCGCTGCTGGTTGGCGCAGGCTGCGCGCCTGGGTCTGCGCGCGCACACCCCATGTGTGAGAGCTGCGAAGTACAGATCGGTGTCGGCGGCACCTATCACTTCTGGGGCAGGACCGGCGGCGTGGTGCTGCCGATGAGCCTGACCTGGAGTGACGCCCGCTACGAGTTCGCAGTCTTCCGCGTCAGCTCCCAGCAGACTCTTCACGACGCGAACTATCGCAACGGGCGGGTGATGGCCCATCCCTACTGGGGACTGTCCATCTCACACCGCTGGCGACTAGTGGAACGAGGTCCTGTTCGCGCATTCTTCGGCTTCGGACTCGCGGCAAAGAATGAATCGGATCAACTCAGCGTCACACGACTGGACTTTGCGTCTCAGCTTGGCCTGCGCTTTCGACTGCCGGGGGATCGTGCAGTCGCTGAGCTGGCGGTGAGACACTGGTCGAACGGTGGCATTCGCCTGCCGAACTGTGGACAGGACTTTGCGACCCTGACGGTGCGCCTCAACTCGGGACTATTCGGGGTCGAGAGGGCGGAGCAGATCTCGCGTGACGAGTTGGTGAATTCCAGAGGCGCGCTCCCTGCCGCCAATAGCGGCATTGAGGGCTTGCCATGAACGAGCGCGAGGTCCGAGACCGGTGTAGTCCGCAAATATTGCGTCCAGCTCAGGCAGGGCACAGCGAATACTCGTGATGCAGCCCCCGAGCACCGCTTTGCTACGCACTGAGCCGAAGTCCCAGGCGCTACGGGTTCCCAACCGCACACCCCTTAGATCGGATTTGTCTCTTCCGTAACGAGACAGGCGTCGTTGCGTGTCGAGACGCGCGTCGAGGGTCTGTTCGGACTTGGGTTCTTTGATCATACCGCGTGCCCTCTCTAACGTGCGACGATCGCACCGAGGTTCCCCGCGTCGGCGAGTTCGCGCAGCACCCGATGCTGAAGATCAGTCCAGCTCTCATCACGTCGTTTGACCGGCGTGCTCCTAACCCTAGGGCGCACCTGCGGCACCCTGCGATTATAAGTGCCCTCCCTGATGTACCAGGGTTTGTTGTTGCGCAGACGCTTGAACGAAGCAGCTCATCGCGACAGCTTCGAATGTCTGCACGCGGCCAGGCTCGGCGCATGCTTGCGATCTCCGGGCGGGGGGTGGTGCGGTGACCCTTTCGGGAGAAGACAAAGAATGTGCGTTTGCTTCAGTC
>DATLXS010000042.1:0-4103 GCA_035575675.1 Gemmatimonadales bacterium | reverse complement strand
GCCGCCACGGTGTAGCTGTAGGTCGTTGCAGCGGACAAGCCTATATCCGCATAACTCGTCGAGACGGGCGTCGCGACCCTGACCCCATCGCGACGGACGATATAACGGGTCACCTTGACGTTGTCGGTTGAAGGGGCCCAGGAGAGATTGATCTGTGAAGAAGAGACCGCGGACACAAGAATTTCCGTCGGGGTCGAGGGGGCGGTGGTGTCGGGCGGCAACATCGTAACCGAGACCGGTGGATCGGTCCATGGCGAGTGGTTGGGCACCGCATCGAAGGCGCTCACGCGGTAGTTGTGCGTCGTGCCCGGGACAAGGCTGCCCGGGACAAGGCCGGAGTGGGTGAACGAGGTAGTTGTCGTCGTCGCAATAACGCTTCCGGTGTCTGCGTTATAAACGAGATAGCCGGTCACGCCCACGTTGTCGGTCGAAGGGTTCCAGGTGAGCCTGATCTGTGTCGGCGAGATAGCAACAGCTACCAAGCCGGTCGGGACTGTTGGCGGTGTCGTATCGGCAGCAGGCGCAACCACGCACCCTATGGGGGTTGTTGAAACCGAGGACCAGGAGCCCTTAAGTAGCAGGGTTGCATCATCAGTCCACTTCCACCAGCCGCCTGCCAGGTCGCCACGGGCGTTGACTGAGCGACCCGAGTAGCAAAGTACCGCAGCAGAACCGTCCACGACTCCGTTACGTGCCTTCGTCGGGACGCCACTCGCATCAGGTGGGCCCAGAGTCCATACCGCCCCTACACTGTCGACGATTGAATCTACACCAGCTTGGGTGAGCATCTTTCCACTTGGAGATTCTAAGGAAATGCCGACATCGACGAATATCTCGTTCGAGTAGACGCTCTCTTCTAGCGTGTTCTGCGCCGTGACCGCGAAGAAGTAGCGCGCCGGAGAAGCGAGCCCGGTAACGGTATATGTCGTCGTCGTAGTCGAAAGTCCTGCTCCACGCGCCTGGAGGTAGACGCCCGAAGCCGTACCCCAATAAACGCGATACCCCGTCGCGCCCACGTTGTCGGTCGAAGGGTTCCACGAGATTCCGATCTGGTTTGCGGATACCGCGGTACCAACAAGGCCGGTGGGGACAGTGGGCGGGATAGTGTCGACGCCGCCGATGGCGGTTTGGGCCGCAAGAGGCAAAGCCGCGCCCAGGAGAAGTACAAGTGCCGCGGCACGTATCGCGCGTATCGCAACAACGGAATGGCTCGAAAGTTTCATGACGACCTCGGTGTAGCGGATTCGCTATAATCAGTAGGGTCATCATGACAAATGCATAGATCTCTTTCGCGGCCAGAGTGCACATAGCTCGCTAATCTGACTTCGAAAAACCTTAGGTACTCTTAGGGGTTGCCCGGGGCATCGGAGTTAAAAATCAGCGGGAACAGTTCGTTCTTGTAGCGCTCTAACTACGATCCGGTTCGAAAGATCCAAGGATCAGCCAACTACTCGCGTCGCAGAAAATGAGAACAATTCACGCGAGGCGGCACGTTTGTTTCTGGATTCCGACTTTCGTACGGGAAGGCGACCCCTGCGGAATGTGAAGAGGCCGGCCCGCAATGAGTCAGCGCGCTTAAGCAGGACGGCTCGCGTCACGCGATCAAGCTTCGAGGACTGGTCCGTCGCGTGATTGTGAGGAGTGTCGTCGTGGCCTGCGTTCGTGCCACCTCCCTCGCGGCTCAGTGAATCCCCTTTTCGATCAGCTGACTTGCGAAGCGCGTCCGGATCGTTTCGATTCGCGCCCGATTCACGCCGAAGTCCTTAATCTGCCAAAGCGCGATAATCCGCGCGTGGCAACTTTAAAAGAAGTCATCTCCTGCACCAGCGACTACGACCCGGACGCGCTGCCGGTCGCAAAGGCGAACGAAGTCATCCGCTCCTTCGTCCATCCGGTGTCCGGCGTCGAGAAGCTTCGCGTGCGCGCGGCGCTCGGGCGCGTGCTCGCGAAAGATGTGGTTTCGCCGATCAACGTGCCATCGCACGACAACTCGGCGATGGACGGCTATGCCGTTCGCAACGACGACCTCGGCGCAAGCGAGCCGGTGACGCTCACCGAGATCGGCACGGCCTACGCCGGCAGGGAATTCATGGGCGAAGTCAGGCGCGGCGAGTGCGTGCGCGTCATGACCGGCGCCGTGATGCCGAAGAACACCGACACCGTCATCATGCAGGAAGCCGTCAATGTGGAGGGCAAGCGGGTCACCATTCCCGCAGGGCAGGAACGCGGACAGAACCGCAGGCTCGCGGGCGAAGACCTGCAGAAAGGTAAGGCCGCGCTCACGGCGGGCCGGATGCTGCGCCCAGCCGATATCGGACTGATCGCTTCCCTTGGCATCGGCGAGGTTAGCGTGCGGCGAAAATTGAAAGTGGCGTTCTTCTCCACCGGCGACGAGTTGGTGTCGGTCGGAAAGAAGCTGAGGGCAGGCAATGTGTACGACTCTAACCGCTACACGCTCTGGGGCATGCTCACGCGCCTTGGGTGCGAGTCGACCGACCTCGGTGTGGTACGCGACGATCCGAAAGAGCTCGAAGCCGCGTTCCGCAAAGCCGCGGCCGTTGCCGATGCGGTGGTGACCTCGGGCGGCGTGTCGGTCGGCGAAGCGGACTTGACTCGGCAGATGATGGCGAAGCTCGGCGAAGTCGTTTTCTGGAAAATCGCAATGCGCCCTGGGCGCCCGATGGCTTTCGGCCGCATCCGCGCTCGCGGAAGATCGGCGTATCTCTTCGGCCTGCCCGGTAATCCGGTCGCCGTCATGGTGACTTTCTACCACTTCGTGCGCGGCGCGCTGCTGACCATGATGGGCCGCACCGACCCCGACCTGCCTCTCCTGCGCGCAAAATCGGAGACAGCGATGCGCAAGAAACCCGGCCGCACCGAATACCAGCGCGGAATACTGGAGTTGAAAAACGGCGAATGGGGCGTGCGCCTCACCGGCGCGCAGGGCTCGGGGATCCTGCGTTCGATGTCCGAAGCGAACTGCTTCGTCGTTCTCGGACACGATCAGGGCGCGATCAATGCCGGGGACTACGTGGAGGTGATGGTGATGGACGGGTTGGTCTGAGTCTCCGGTGATTCTCCAGGCGACCATCACCTGTCCGTTCTGCGGGCACCGGACGACCGAAGCGATGCCCACCGACGCGTGCCTGCACTGCTACGCGTGCACTGCGTGCCACGGAATGCTCAGACCCAAGCTCGGCGATTGTTGTGTATTCTGTTCGTACGGCTCGGCGATATGCCCGCCGCGGCAGCAGCAAACCGGGGACGGTGACGAATAACGGGCATTCCGAGTTGCGGCCCGAAGCCCGAGGAGGACCGACCATGGACGCGCATGACGAGCCAAGACTGCTGTTTCCCCGGCTCAAGCCGTTTTACGATTGGGCAGCGCCGCTCACATGGCCGCTGATCCGCTTGACAGTGGGATTGATGATCATCCCGCACGGCTGGCCCAAGTTGATGGCAGGCGTCACGGCGACGGCCCAATTCGCGTTGGCCAAGCGCGGCATCGCGCCGGCCGAGCCCCTGGCTGTCGTTCTCATCATCCTAGAAACCGTCGGCGGGCTGTGCGTCGCCCTAGGCCTCTTCACGCGCTTTTTCGCCGCCGCCATCACCATCGAAATGGCGGTGATCGCGTACCACCATCTACCCAAGTTCGGATGGACCGGTCCCGGCTACGAATACCCCCTGATGTGGGGCCTGATCATGTTCGCCATAGCGCTGCGCGGCGGCGGCCCCTGGTCGCTGGACCGCAAGATCGGCTGGCAGCTCTAGTTCTAGTGATAGAAACGGATCGGGTTGGGTTTTCCGGAGGAAGGGGTTCCATGACAACCATCGCGAATACCGCGGTAGCCCTGGTCGCCATCCTGCATTTCGGGTTCCTCGTCCTCGAGATGTTCCTGTGGACCCAACCCCTGGGTCTTCGCACTTTCGGCACGACGCCCGATTTCGCCAGAGCCTCGAAAGCGCTCGCCGCGAATCAGGGCCTGTACAACGGCTTCGTCGCGACCGGGCTCGGATGGGGTCTCGTTCTCGGCGAAGCGGGAACCTCGATCAAGATTTTCTTCCTCTGCTGCGTGGTCGTCGCCGGCGTATTCGGCGGATTT
>DATLXS010000041.1:0-3796 GCA_035575675.1 Gemmatimonadales bacterium | reverse complement strand
AGATGACACTACGCGCTGGGACGAGAAGCGTGGCGCGACGATCGAAGGCTATGTCGCGGACGTCAAAGTCGGGGGTGTGGAATCGGCGAACTGTCACACCCATGATCCCGCCTACCGCGATACGCACATCGAGCTGACGCTGGATCCGACAAAGAACGACGAATCCACCTATGTCATCGTTGAAGTCACCCCTCAGGTCAGGCAGGAAATGTCAGGCAAGGGGGTGGATTGGAGCACCACGACTTTGCGCACCACTATTCTCGGTCGCTGGGTGCGCGTCACCGGGTGGCTCTTGTTCGACGTCGAGCACAAACCGGAGGCCAGGAACACAGCTTCCGGGGGCGCTCATATCTGGCGGGCAACAGTGTGGGAGATACACCCCATCACGGCCATGGAGGTATTGCCAGGAAAGCCCCAGTCAATCAAATGAGTCTTGGTGCGGGAAAGTAACAGAGCATGAGCGCCTCTCGGTGCCGCTGGGCCTGCGGCTTACGTATAAGATTTCAGCGCTTCCCACGCGGCCTCAGCGGAAGCGGGCAGATGGCGCGTGACCGCCGCTGCTGCACGCCGAACATGCCGTACGGCGCTCCTGGGAACCGCGGTCAACGCGTCCTCGACCGCGCCGGGAAACCGCTCGACGAGCGCTTCAATGAGGGTCGCGGCCTGACGGAGATCTTTTGCGGGTTTGCTGCTGGTTTTTGCCCGGAGCTGGGAAACAACGAGCTTATGGATCGCATAACGCTCGGGGACCGGCACGCGCACCAGGACAACTCCATGGGGACTCAGTATCGGCACTTCCTGCGAGTCCCCCAGGAGGTAGCGAAGATGCGGTAGACCCTTGGCATGGGCTTTTGATGGCACGAGCAGATCGACCTTCAGTCGGGATCGCCCGCCTTCCTTGAAGGACGTCGGGTGCCGGCGACGATTCAGCGCCGCGACCTCGAAGAACTCGATGCCCGTCTCGCGCAGCATGTCAAGAAACGGCGGTAATTCCGGGAGCGCGAGCGCCTCGAAGCGCGCAATGTCGACGTCCTCGGTCGCGTACGGCACTGTCTTCGCGCCGAGCGCATTCAGCAACGCTCCAAACGCTTGAGAGCCGATCAGGACAGCGCCCGCCCGGAATAACCGGTGATTGTGCAAGGCCGCCAGGGCGGAATACGTCTTGCGATCAACCGTTGCGAACCCCGCGCGTGCGAGCACCCTTACTCTCGCAATCGTAGCGTTGGCCTCCTCTATCCGTTTGCGCAAAGACTCCAGGCGAGCGAGCACGGCTTGATCGTCGTTCGTCCCCAGGTAGGTTTCCTGACGCCTGCCGACCGCGTCCGAGTAACGATGGACCCAAAATTTCGTACCGCTTTCGTTCGTGCGTTGCGTCAGGTTCCCCGGCGTCCCCAGAAAGGCCTCCCGCTGTTCTGTCGCCGTGGCCTCCAACTCTGCAAAGAGCAGGGTCAGGGCCTTTTCATGGGGGGAGGTGAGCGATCCCACAAGGTGCAACTCCGTGGGATATGGTACAACGGCGCAACGTATCCCACAATCGTGCAGGTTGTGGGATACGCTCTCGAGCCTTGCTCAGCATTCCGGCGTGCGCTCGGCTTCATTCCGGCGTGCGCTCGGCTTCCTCTGTTAGGATGAGCGCCTCGCCGTACATACGCCGCATTGCGGACTATTACGCTCGCGCGCCCATAATAGTTTCGGCAAGCGCATCTCTCTTCATTGGTAGCACGAACCACACATCCTCGGAGATCTGGCCATGCGTCATCCGATCAAAGCGACCGCAAGAGCGACAGTGGCTCCGTTGCAGCAGCGGGACGCGCCGACGCCGCCTCAATGGCCGAGCTTCACCGGGACCGCGCAGTTCGTCGGGACGACCGCCAGCGGGCGGGTGACGGTCTATGTCGACCCGACAACGGGGCAATCGGGCCTGCAGAATGCACAAGACCTGCTCAATGACGCTGATCGGGTAGTCAGCGCGAACGATCAGCTCTTCGGTACGACCGGCGGACCAGTCAGTGTCGTCGTCTTCGCACTTGACGGCGCGACCGACGGGTCTGGCGGAGCCGATCATATGGGCTGTGACTATGCGACGGGCGCAGCGATCGAGGTATGCGCGTCTTATGGCAATTCAGCCCGCGTATCCGCGCTCTTCGAAGCCGAGCTGAGTGAATGCTCAATGGGAGGAAATCTCTGCGGCGTGAGCACCGGCGAAGCGTTGTCCCGGTGGTGCGCAGCAGTGATCGGCAACAACGCGCTCGGTGACTTCGCGACCGCTCCGACTTGGGCCCGGGATGGAATGACGGACTACGTGAACCAGACCGACCCCACCGACCGAGGCGCCGACAGCACCGGATGCGGAATGGCCTTTATATCCTGGCTGATGAGCACCGGCGCTGACCTGGGGTCGATTGCCCGGGCGATCGTTGCCGGCGGCGACACGGGCACATTGGCCGATCTGTACGCGCAGCTGCGGTCCGACGCTGGTGTCAACGCGTGGCCAAAGTTTCTCGCGGCGGTGCAAGCGCTGCCAAACGGCGTTACCAATGACGACCCGTTCGGCGGTGCATCGCAGCCTGCGCAGCTCGGTCACCTGGCGCCATGGACGGTAGAGCTCGCGGGCAAGGTATTCTCAACGATTTTAGCGGATATCGCTGCCGGGAAGGAGCCGCATCAGCTGACGGCAAGCGTACGTGCCGTTCTCGCGGCCGCGCAATTCCGACCGTCCAAAGCTCGCCCAAGCAAGAGACGCGAGGGGACCAAATGAAAATCACCTTCGGCCGAACCGCCGTGGGGACGCTCCTACTACTGTTTGCTCTCTCATCTTCTGTGTTGGCTCAGCAGGCATCCCTACGCCGCAATGTCATTCTTCGCCGCGACCCCTCAACGTCCAGTCCGGTTCTGGGGCATCTAGCCAAGGGAGTCAGAATCATGCTGGTAGATGCAAGTCCCGACAGCGGTTTCTATCACGTCAGGACAGAGGACGACCAGATTGGCTGGGTCTTCTCGAAGTATGTCACCGTTCCAGAGTCCGTTCCTCCAGGGACTCCAACGGACGCGGGCACATCAACCACAGGTGGTCCGTCACCGGCAGCAACCTGTGATTCCAAGTTATGGAATCACGTCTACCATTCCTATCGCCTGATCGTGAAACAGCAGTGTATCGCCGTGACCGGGACGATCGTGGATGCGACAGCGACTCAGAGGGTCAAGCAGTCAGATGGCGTCCGTCACGAGGGCGACGGGGACACACACGGATGGCTGAAAGTGGACCCCGAGTTTCAGAATCTACTAAACGCCGGCAACATGAACGATGAAGACGGTAACCTCGTGTTCGAAGTCATATGCAGGTTTCCCGTGACGCAGAAAGACGCTCGAAGTGCGTGCCAGGGCTACACGGACCATATCGTGCTCCCGCCAGTCGGCTCGCGGGTCAGGATAGCGGGCAGTTACGTGCAGGACACCTTTCATGCGAAGTGGAACGAAATTCACCCGGTCACCAGTATCACAGTGATTCCATGAACCGTTACTCGAAATGCGCTCGCACGATCAGTGCTCAGGAATCATCAGCTTCGTTTCGCGTCGCACTCAGAAGTGGTAGCCGATGTGCGCCTTGAACCAGCGCGGCATGCCGGGATAAACCTGCGCCAGGCCGTTGATCGAAGTGTTGTCGAAGCCCATCGTGCCGTAGTGCTTGTCGGCGAGGTTCTCGACCGAGACACCGATCTCGAGCTTGCCGCTCGGGGGCGTGTAGCTCGCGCGCGCGTTCGCGAGCCCGAAGCCCGACTGCGCGACGACCGGCAGG
>DATLXS010000040.1:0-39470 GCA_035575675.1 Gemmatimonadales bacterium | reverse complement strand
TTGATCGCCGTGAAGCCGTCTTCGTACGTCTTCGACACCCCCTCGAACTCGACGATGGGTGGCCTGATCGGGAGCGCGAGTCTCGGCTCGGCAAGCGGGCTCACGGCTACTCCGCCCGCTGCAGATAGGGGAACAGCTGGGCCTGGAACCATAAGAGCAGGCGATCGATCGCGTAGGCCAGCAGGCCGATGATCATGAGAATCAGGATGATGTGCTCGGTCAGGCCGCGGCGCTGGCTGGTGCTGAGCAGATAGCCGAGTCCGTATTTCGCGTTGATCAGCTCCGCCAGCATGATGTAGCCAAAGGCGAGGCCAAACAGGTTGCGGAGATTGTTGTAGATGCTGGGCAGTGCGAGAGCGATGAGCACCTTGCCCACGACCTGGCGCTGGTTGGCGCCCAGTGTCTGGGCGGTCTCGACGTAGCGGTCGTGCACGCCGAGCACCGCTTCCACCGTCCCCGAAAACACGAACGGCACCGTCGCCAGGAAAATGAACATCGTCTTCTGCGTCTCTTCGATCCCGAACCAGAGAATGGTCAGCGGGATGAGCGCGGCGACGGGGATGTTGCGGCCGAAGAGTGCGATGGGCGCCAGCGCCGCGTCGAAGGCACGATAGGCGCCCGCCAGAATGCCGAAGGGGACGCCGACCAGAATGGCGATCGCGAAGCCTGTGAGCACGCGGCGCAGCGTCGCCGCGACGCTCTCGAGCAGGGCGCGCTCCGTCCAGAGGCTGGGGAAGCTGCGCAGCACCTCGCCCGGCGATGGCAGGACGACCGGCGAGATCATCCGGCTCTCCGGCGTCGCGCCGGCTGTGAAGATCCACCAGAGCAGCAGGCACAGCGCGATGGCGCCGAGCCCCAAGAGCCGCGCCACGACGGGACGCGGCGCCACCCGGAGCGTGAACAGCGGCGGCCGGGGCGGCGGGACCTTCGTGACGACGGGTGGGCCCGGTGCCGTCAGTGCGTCGCCTCCAACGGATACACCTTCACCTCGACGCGCCGGTTCTTGGCGTTGTTCATCGGATCCGTGGCGTCCGCCGGCCGGTCCCAGCCCATGCCGCTCGCGAGGAATTGATTCGCCTGCAGCGTCTTGAACTTCCGCAGCACGGCTTCCTTCACGGCGTTCGCGCGTTGCAGCGACAGCTCCTTCACGGCCGCGGGGTCGATTTGCCCCTTCATCGAGCCGTCGGTGTGCCCCTCGATCACGATGCGCGCGGCGCCGTATTGACCGGCGAGCCGTCCGATCTCGTCGACGACGAAATCGACGTTCGGATCATACAGTTCCTCACGATCCTGGCCGTTCACGTGGGTGACCACCTGCTTGCGCAGGTCCCACGAGTTGGGATAGAAATGGATCACGACCGTCTTGGTGAGGATCTCGTTGCTCTCGGCCTGGACGGTGCTCGCGGTCATCGGGACGAACTGCACCTGATACTCGTTGCGCTGGTTCGCGTAGCGCGGCTCGCCGCCCAGCTTCTTGATGACCGTGAAATCCATCACCTGGTCGAAGGGCACCTGCGCCGACACCATCCCGATGCGCCGATAGAGGAAGTACGACGTATTCCAGGTGCGCTCGAAGTTTGCCGGGTTGTTCTGATTGAGGAAAAACTCACGATTCTCCGCCCAGTTGGTCGAGTGGGCATCGCCCAGCATGGAGAGCGCGTCGGTGGCGGGAATCGAGTAGCCGGTCGCCATGAGCTGCGCGGCCTCCTGCTTGGCGGGCTGCTCCTTCAACGCCTCCATCGCGTCGAAAATTCCGCGCACCAGCCCCTCGATGATGTCGGGGTGGTCCTTGGCGAAGTCGGCGCGCGCGAACCAGACGTCGGCGATCAGCTTGTTGGCCGTCTGCGTCGTCACGAGGAGCCGGTTTCCGCGCACTTTGGCCAGGTTGTAGATGTCGGGGGACCAGCTGACCGCGGCGCCGATGGACTTGTCGGCGTTGAACGCCGCGGCGGCCTGGAACGCGTCCTGGGTGAACTTGAATTCGACGTCCCCCGGTTGCAGCCCGGCATCGATCAGCGCGTTCAAGACGAAGTAGTGGGACGGGGAGTTCTGCGCCAGCACGATCGTCTTGCCGCGCAGGTCGCCGACCGACCGCACCGCTTCGCGGGCCACGATGCCGTCGCCGCCATTCGAGTAGTCGATCTGCTGGAACACCCGCGGCATCGTTCGAGAGTCGCGTTTCAGCTGCTCGACGAACAGCGGGATCATGTCGAGCGTGGCCCAGCCGATGTGAATGTTGCCGGCGGCGTAGGCGTCGCGCATCGCCACCGGATCGTCGATCAGCACCAGGTCAAGTTTGAAATCCTGGCCGCCCGGTGTGTGCCACACCTTGCCCGCCTTGAAGCCGCCGTTCGCGTAGATGACGGGGGCCCATCCGGCCCACACGTTGAGCGCCATGCGGACGGTCCGGTTGACCAGCGGTTTGTAGTTGGAGATGCCGCGGACGGGGGGTAGGCGCTGCGCGGGGACGTAGGTGTACTCTTTGGCGGTCGTCACCGTCGCCGTGTCGCTCGCCTCGAGGCCCGACTTGTCCGCCGGGTGGATCAGCGCGCCGATGCCGCCTTCCTTGGCGCCGAAGCGATGCAGGCCCAGCCAGACCAACCCGGCGACCACCAACAGCAGGACGACATAAAACGCGGCTCTTGGTCTTCCGTTCGCCATGGGTGTGCGTTCTCCCCCGCTAGGTGTTCTTGTCTGTGGCCGGACCGAGATTCTTGTTGCTGTCGACCACGGGCGTCGTCTCCGGTGACTTGAGGCCCAGCTCGACTTCGTACTGCTGCAGGACGTCTTCGGCCAGCTGCGACTCCATGTGTTCCTTGGCCTTGATGTCGGCGACGCCGCGGGACGAGAGGTCGGCGGCGACGCGCACCTTGCCGCGATTGGTGTCGATTTTTTGCTGGATGATCTGCTCGATTTGCCCGAAGTCGGTGGTGACGTCGAAGTTCAGATCGCCCGCGATGCGCGCGATCTCGGCCTCGGCGGCCGTCATCTTGAGATCGGCATTGTAGCGCTCGATCTTCTCGCGCACTTCGCTGAGCTGCTTGTTGGCGTACTGAATTTTCTTGAGATTATTCTCGTAGGCCTCCTCGTGCATTTTCAGCTGTTCCTGGTTCTGCACGAGATCCGCTTCGGCCTTCTGCAGCTGGAGCGCGAATTTGCCGGCGGTTTCCCGGTCTCCAGCCTTGAGGTACGCCTTCACGTCGGCCTTGAGCTTCTCGACCTGGGACTTGCCCATCGTGGTTTGCCGCACGACGCGCTCGACGAGCCCGCGATACAGCTCGAGGCCTTTGCGGCCGTCCTGGAGCTGTTCGACGGAGCGGTCGTATTCCAGCCGCATGATGGCGATGGGGTCGCGTTCCCACAGGGCATTGGCGATGCCGTTGAAAAACGCGCGGATTACAGTGACGAACTTACGGAAGATCATGTCTCCGTCCTCGTCGTGGATTGGCTAAGGCGCCGAAATATATATCACATCCGCCGCGCGGCGTGGTGGGCCGCCAGGAATGCCGGCCTCCGGGGCGATGGTCCGCTGATCAGGCCCGTTTTTGACCGGCTGTTGACGCGCCCGCGCATTCCTGTCGCCATGCCATCACAGCGCCACTATGTTCCTCCTATGGGATCATCAGTCGTCCAAACCGCCGAGGATCTGCTCAACTTCCGCGAACCCGGCAAGACCGCCGAGCTGGTGCGCGGCGCGTTGATCGTTCGCGAGCCGCCCAGCACGTCGCATGGCAAGACCGCCGCGGAGCTGCTCTACCGCGTCATGCACCACGTCAAGGCACAGGACCTCGGCGCCGTGTTCGCCCAGGACACCGGGTTCAAAATCGGCCGTGATCCCGACACCGTCCGGGCGCCCGATGTCGCCTTCGTGGCGAAGGCGCGCCTGAATCAGATCGCCGAGCGCGGGTACGCCGAAGTGGCCCCGGACTGGATCGCCGAAATCCTGTCGCATACAGACCGGCCCGGGGAAGTATTGGACAAGATCGGACAGTGGCTCGCTGCCGGTGTACGGCTTGTGTGGGTGATCGATCCGCTTCATCGGCACGCGAGCATCTACCGCGCCGATGGGAGTATCTCGATCGTCGGACCAGCAGAGGACCTGCAGGGCGACGACATCATCCCCGGATTCCGCTGCCCGCTGCGTGAAATCCTGTAAAAGCGGTCTTGCGCGTAGCGGGCCCGGTTATAGCAGAGCTGAGTCTCGGCATCGTACTGGCGCGCAGGCTGGGGCCACGATCCCAATAGAACAGTGGAACGCAATCTCGCAGCACGCTTCCACCCGAACAGATGGCGAGGACAAACCAAAATCGTGCGAGGAGCACGAGGAGCGTCACGATCGTCACGAATGAAAACATTGTTTTGCAAACTGCTCCTTCTCTCGCTGCTCACCGTGCTCTCGTCCTCGAGCTGCGGGCCAGCGGGACAAGGAGAGACTCATCTGTTGCAGCGAGGGTTTGTAGGGCCGGTCTTGATTATTTTTAATCAGTCAGACGGCGCGCCACGCGAATACAAGGGCGGGACGAGGATTTACAGAATTCCGAGCTCGGGGGTTTTGCCGACGCAGTTTCCCACGCCATCGTCCGGTGTTGTGGCAGCACACTTTTACTAGGCGGTCAACGATAGTGTCGCCGCAGAACTTCGTGAACTGATTGGTTCCGAGGAGGCGTCAGCAGGCACCGGCACATATGTGTTTAAAGAAGAGATTGGGGGGGTCTCAAGGTCGCCACCGACTCGCTCGCGCGCGAGGCCACCCGGCTTGTAGATAGGGAGACGCGAGACACGACGCGCTAAAGCCGAGCCAGCTCGGCGGCCGCAGCCGCGAGTTGTGCGTCCGAGACGTAGGGGGCGGGGCCGAGGCGCAGCATGTCGCCGCGGTAGTCTGTCCAGATATTCTGCCTGCGCAGCGCCTTTTGAAGCTTTGCTGCTCGTGTTGAAGGTATGGCGAGGAACCCGCCAAGAGCGTCGTTTCTTGTTCCCCCCGACAGCAGCTCGATCTGATGCTGGCTCAGCGCTCGCAGTTTCTGAGGCGTGAGCTTCTGGTGTTCAAAGAACTTGAACACCGCCGCCGCGCGATAATGGCTCGTAAAGTCATACGTCGCTCCCGCAAACCGCGCCGGTCCCGGTCCATACTCCACCCGCCCACTTGGCGCCTTCATCAAATCCGCAAACTCGCTGAACCACCCAGTAAATACCGGACGGAGTCGCGTATCGGCCGGGAAGCGCAAAAACGCATTCCCAGGGCCGAGCTGGCAGTACTTGTAGCCCCCGC
Organism: Gemmatimonadales bacterium; assembly: GCA_035575675.1. Lineage (GTDB taxonomy): Bacteria > Gemmatimonadota > Gemmatimonadetes > Gemmatimonadales > GWC2-71-9 > 20CM-2-65-7. The sequence goes on along the minus strand of DATLXS010000040.1, from coordinate 34,201 downwards.
CTACGACGTACGCCCGCTCCAGCCCTTCCTTCTTTAATGAAAACGGCACGACGTTGAGCGCGTGATAGGCATCGACCAGCAACTCAGCCCCGCGTCGCTCACACGCTTCGAGCGTCGCGCGGAGACTCGGCACGATGTGCGCATTGGTATAGAGCACGGCGGAGACCAGGACTGCGCCGGTATGCTCGTCGACCTCGTGGGCGAGCCGTTCCGCCAACGTTGCCGCCGGCCCGCTCACAACCTTCACAACCTCGATACCCTCCTCACTTAGCCGATCCAGCTGGCGCCGGATCGTATGAAACTCGCCATCGGTCGTGATCAGCTTGGGACGCTTCTTTAAAGGAAGGGCAGAGAGGAATCGCACGACCAGCTCGTGCGTGTTCGGCGCCAACGCGATGTTGTCGGCCGAGTCGTCCATGAGTCGAGCGAAGCCTCGGCGCACGTCGTTCGCCTTCTCGAATGCCTTGTCCCACACATCGTCGACGAATTCCGCTGTGTCTAGCCAAGCTTGTTGCTGAGCTTCAAACGCGACGTCAGGCCATGCCTGGTGGGAATGACCGGTGAGCAGAATCCGCTCGGTGACCCGAAAGCGTGTGTAGTGCTTGGCTAGCTCCTCGGGATTAATCATGGCGGCGAAGGGCGGCAACGACATCACAGCTCCGAGCGAATTGCCCACAGATCGGGAAACGCAGGCTGATTCAGCGTCTTCATTAGATACTCGGCGCCGGCGGACCCGCCTGTTCCTTGCTTCGTTCCGATTGTCCGCTGCACCATCTTCACATGCCGATACCGCCATTCCATGAATCCCTCATCGAGATCCACCAGCCGCTCGGCGATCTGCGCGACACTCGGGTTCTTCTTGTAGACCTCCACGAGAATGCGCTGCACCTCGGGCGACGGCTCGTAGACCTTGGTGTAGTCACGTTGCAACAAGGTTTTCGGGACTCGGTATTCGTGTGCCGCTAGATAATGAAGGAAAGCATCCCACACCGTCGGCTGCGTGAATCTGTTCTGCACTCTCTCTCTACTGAGATATCCCGAAGGCAGAGCCTTCTTGCCCATCAAGAACTCGATCTCCCGAAACTGCTGCGACTGAAACCCGCTCCCCGACTCGAGCCGGTCGCGGAACGCGAGGAAGTTGAGCGGCGTGATCGTCTCGAGTACATCGATCTGGGCCACGAGGGTCTTGAGGATGGTGAGGACGCGCTTCAGTGTGGCCCCCGCGAGCGGCGTGTCGTTCGAGCGCAGGAGCTTTTGGAGATAATCGAGCTCGTGCAGCACCTCCTTGAACCACAGCTCGTAGACCTGATGGATGATGACGAAGAGCGTTTCGTCGTGCTCGAGCTCGCCCGGGCGGGGGACCTGCAGCGAGAGCAGCTCGTCGAGCCGCAAGTAACTCGAATACGTGACGGTCATAGCACGGCCGTCGCTTCCATCGCGACGAGCGCTTTGGAGTCCGCCAACGATTTCACTTCGACGAAGGCCATGGCGGGGTAGTGGCGGCCCATGTGCCTGCGGTGCACTTCGCCGAGCGGTGTCAGGTTGGCGAGGTACGCGGGACGATCGGTGACGTAGACGACCATCCGGCCGATATCCTCAGGTTTCCCGCCCGCCGATCGCACCACTTCGACGACGCGGCCGAGCACGCCATCCCACTGCGCCACGAAGTCGCCCACGGGCACGATCTGGCCGGCGACGAACAGGATCCGGCCGCCTGCGGGGCTGAGCATGCCGTGATTCCACCCGCTCGGCCGGAAGCCGAAGATTTCAGGATTAATGATTTCCAAGGTCATAAATGCTCCGGTGAGTTGCGCCAAATCATGTGCCGGTATGATCATCTCCTGCATGAGCACCGAGCTGCCAGAGCGCCTGAACATTGCAGCCTGGCTGTTGGACGCGCGCGTCCGCGAGGGAAGGGGAGAGCGGCCGGCGTTGCGGACGGACCAGGGTACACTCACCTACCGAGAGGTGCAGACGCTCGCGAACCGCTTCGGTCACCTGCTCGCGAGTGCCGGCGTGGAGCCCGAGCAACGAGTCATCATCGCGCTGCCCGACGGGCCGGAGTTCGTAGCCGCGCTGTTCGGCACACTCAAAGTTGGCGCGGTCGTGGTGATGGTCAACCCGCAACTTGCGGTGGACGCGATCGAGTACGTCTACGCCTACACCCGGGCGAGCGTGGCCCTGGTCCATCGTCACACCGCACCGGCATTTCAGGCGGCGAGCCGCGGCGCGGCTCATCTCAAGCAGATCGTCGTCGTCGGGGAAAGCGCGACGACGCGTGCGCTCGAAGGTGCCGCGCCCGACCTCGACACCTTCTCCAGTCACAAAGACGATGCCGCGATCTGGCTGCTCTCGGGCGAGACGACCGGCCAGCCGAAAGCGGTGGTGCAGAGCCACGGCTCGTTTGCGAATACGACGCTGTGCTACGGTCAGGGCGTCCTTGGCCTCACCGAGCGCGACATCACCCTCGCGGTACCGAAGCTGTTCGTGGGCTATGCGACCGGATCGAATCTGTTCTTCCCATTCTCGGTGGGCGCGGCAGCCGCGCTGTTCCCCGAGCAAAGCACGGTCGAGACAGTCTTCGCGAAGATCCGCCGGTTCCGCCCGACGGTCCTGGTGAATGTGCCGGCCATGGTGAATCAGATGGTCTCTCACCCCGACGCGGCGCAGCAGGATCTGTCGTCCATTCGCCTCGCCACCTCGGCCGGCGAGGCGCTGCCGGTCGATGTGTACGAGCGCTGGACGCGCACCTTTCGCGTGGAGCTGCTCGACGGCCTCGGCACCGCCGAGATGTGGCACATCTTCATTTCCAATCAGCCGGGGGCCGTGCGGCCCGGCACGATTGGCAAGGTCGTCCCGGGGTTCGACGTCAGGGTTCGCGACGGCCTGGGACACGATTTATCGGACGGGGAAGTCGGCATGCTGTGGGTGCGCGGGGAGTCCCGGGCGATCGGATACTGGCAGCACCTGGACAAGACCAAGGCGGCCTTCCGCGGCGAGTGGTACGTCTCAGGCGACTTGGTCCGTCGAGATGCGGACGGTTACTTCACTTACTGCGGCCGTCTTCAATGAGGCACGCGTACCGATTACTTTGTGGGGCCTCCCCGGACAGGTGGCCGAGTGGCTGAAGGCGCACGCTTGGAAAGCGTGTTAGCGGGCAACCGTTACGTGGGTTCGAATCCCACCCTGTCCGCTAAGACCGAGAGGCCGAGAGGCTGAGAGGCTGAGGGGATATGAGGTTCGAGGCATGAGTAACTCACCCCCAACGACTCGGATCCCCTCGGCCGCTCGGCCTCTCGGCCTCTGATCAGTTGGACAGGTGGGTGAGCGGTTGAAACCGCCGGTCTCGAAAACCGGTATGCCCGCAAGGGTATCGAGGGTTCGAATCCCTCCCTGTCCGTCCCCAGTGGGAATCTGGAATTTGGAGAGATCATGAGCACGTTCCTCAGCCTTCTCGCGCCACTCTATCTGCTGCAGTCGATCGAATACCGCTCACCCGCCGGTGTCGAGTACCGGGCGCAGCGCGACACCGGCGCGATCGCCCGCGCCGAGAGCGCGCTCGCCGCCGATCCGCGGAACGTCGATCGCATCATCGCCCTGGGCGTGGCGCAATCGGGCGTCCGGCAGTACCGCGAGGCGATCGCCACGTTTACGCGCGGGCTCCAAATCGCGCCGCACAACGCGCTGCTGTATCGCTGGCGCGGGCATCGCTATCTCTCCACGCGGCAGTTCGATCGCGCGCTGGCTGACCTGACGCGCGGCGCGAGACTCGACAGCACGATCTACGGCATCTGGTATCATCTCGGCGTCGTGCGGTTTGTGCGCCGCGACTTCGCGCGCGCCGCGGCGGCCTTTACCCGCGCCCTCCCCATCGCGCCCGACTCGGCCGAGCGTTCCGGCGCCACGGATTGGCTCTGGATGTCGCTCGCCCGCGCCGGTCGTCCGGCCGAGGCGCAGGCCCTGCTCGATCGCCATCCGGACACGCCGCCTGGCGGCAACGCCTACACGCAGCGGTTGCGACTGTACCGCGGCGAGGTGTCGCCGGACTCCGTCGTCACTCCGGCGGATACCAGCGACATTCAAGTCGCAACGCTGAGCTATGGCATCGGCAACTGGTACCTGGTGCGGGGAGATACGGCGAAGGCGCGGAGCTGGTTCGCGCGCTCGGTGGCGTCCGGGGGGTGGCCCGCCTTCGGGTTCATCGCTTCCGAAGCGGAGCTGCGGACCAGCCGGGCGCGCTGAGGGTAATGAGCTAACCTATGCGAAACGTTCTCGTCCTCCTGGCCGTTCTCGCTGCCGCGTGCTCGCCCACCGTCAGCCCGCCGCCGCCGCCGCCCCCCCCGTCGCGATTCTATGTCGCCAACTTTGGCAGCAGCACGATCAGCGCCTTCACGGTCGCCGACACCGGAAACGCGACGCCCGCGCTGACGATCAGCGGGCCCAACACGACGCTGGATTCACCTGAGGGAGTCGTCGTGGATCCAGCGGGCGTGGTCATCACGACGAGCGCGAACCCGTGGCGTATCGTGGTGTTTGGGGCAAATGCCGTCGGCGAGGTCTCCCCCGTCGCGACGCTCGTGGGCGGCAACACGCGGCTCTCACACCCGACGGGGCTCGCGCTGGATCAGGCGGCGCGCTTGTACGTTGCCAATGCAGGGAGCGACAGCATCCTGGTCTTTGCGGCCGGATCGAACGGGAACGTCGCCCCATTTCGCGTGCTCGGAGGCAGCAACACGCTGCTGAGCTCCCCGGCAGGCATGGCTCTGGATTTCCGGGGCCGTCTGTACGTCGCCAATAAGGCGAATAACGTCATCACGGTGTTCGCGGCTGGGGCGATAGGCAATGCCAGACCCGTCGATACGATCGCCGGTCCCAATACCGGATTGAATGCGCCGCTCGGGATCGTGATCGATCCCGGAGGTCGGCTCTATGTCGCGAACTCCGGGACCAGTGCCGCCACCTCCAGCATCACGGTCTACGACGCCGGTGCGAGCGGGAATGTCACGCCGATCCGGACGATCGCGGGTGCCGCGACAGGCCTCGATCAGCCGCAAGGCATCGCGCTCGACGGCGGCCAGCGGATCTATGCCGCGAGCAGCGCCTTCACCAGCCATCTCTACAGAATCACGGTGTATCCTGGCGATGCGGACGGCGACGTCGCCCCGGTCCTAACGCTTACCGGCAGCAACACAGGGCTGAGCGTACCATCGCAACTCTCGTTCTGATCTTCGCAGGTGATGGATCCCAGGGGAGAATGAAATGAAGCGTGCTGGTCTGATCACAGTGCTCGTGCTGTATGCCCCACTACATGCCCAGGCTCCGCGGACCCTGTCGCCGAACGACCAGCGGGCGCGCGATATCTTCGAGCAGCTGATCAACATCAACACCACCGGATCGAGCGGCAGCACGACCGTCGCGGCCAATGCGATGGCGAAGCGGCTCACGGAGGCGGGCTTCCCCGCCGCCGACGTTCAGGTGATCGGGCGGGAGGGGTCGCGAAACTTCAACCTGGTCGCGCGCTTTCGGGGGCCGGGGGGGCCGGGATCGCCAAAACCGATTCTCCTGCTCTCGCATATCGATGTCGTCGAAGCGAAGCGAGAGGACTGGTCCGTGGACCCGTTTACCTTCCTCGAGCGCGACGGGTTCTTCTATGGCCGGGGCACGATGGATGTCAAAGATGGCTCCGCGATTCTCGTCGCCACGCTGGCCCGGCTGAAACAGGAAGGCTATCGCCCCAACCGTGACCTCATTCTCGCCCTGACAACCGGCGAGGAAGGCGGCAGCGACTACAACGGCGTTGCGTGGCTGCTTGCCAATCACCGCGATCTGATCGACGCGGCGTTCGTGATCAACATGGACGCCGGGGACCCGGTGGTCCTGAACGGCAAGCGACTGATGCGCACGGTGCAGGCAAGCGAAAAGGTGTACGTCACCTTCAAGCTCGAGGTGCACAATGCCGGCGGTCACAGCTCGCTGCCCACCAAGGACAACGCGATCTACCGGCTCGCGGCGGCGCTCGGCCGCCTGAGCGCATACGAATTTCCCGCCCAGCTGAACGAGATCACGCGGGCGTCGTTCGCGCGGTGGGGGCAGCTGCAGCAGGGCCAGCTGGCGACGGACATGGCCGCCGTCGCCCAGACCCCGCCCGACACCGCCGCGATCCGGCGGCTGTCCAATGGGAGTCCGCTGTATAACGCCCAGCTGCGTACCACCTGCGTCGCGACGGAGCTGGCCGGGGGACACGCGGAAAACGCCCTGCCGCAGTCGGCGAGCGCGACGGTCAACTGCCGGATGCTGCCCGGCACGCCGTCGGAAGAGGTCCAGCGGACGCTGAACAAAGTCGTGGACGACACCGCGGTCGTCGTCAGTGTTGTGACGGCAGCAACCCCGAGTCCGCCGTCGCCGCTCAAGCCGGAGATCATGGATCCGGTCGAGCGGGTCACCAAACGGCTCTGGAACATTCCGGTCGTCCCGGTGATGGAGACCGGCGCCACCGACGGCCTGTACCTCCGGAATGCGGGGATTCCGGTGTACGGCGTCTCGGGCGTGTTCGTGGACATCAACGACATCCGGGCCCACGGCCGCGACGAGCGCATCGGGGTGCAGGACTATTACGACGGCGCCGAGTACATCTATCAATTGGTGAAGGCGGTTACATCCAGGTAAGGCGGCGGCAGGTGAAGCGGCGGCAGGTACAACGGCGGCGAAGGGCGGCGAAGGTCAACGCATCGAGGTCTTGAGCTTCCAGGTGAGAAATTGGGCCCGTCGGTGCTGAGATTCCAGAGTTGCGTGCGTGTCGGCTTGCAGATACTCAAGCGCGACCGCTACCTCGAGACCATATTCCACCTCCGCGAGAGAGCCCAGGGAGATGTCCAAGAAGTGGCGGAATTCATTTCGGCCCTTACGAGATGCGCCTTCCACGAGATTGGCGGCAGCCGAAAAGGCAGCGCGCCGAAGCTGTGATGTTAGCCCGTATAATTCATGTTTCGGAAAAAGCTCAGTCGCTTTGTATACCGCCAGTACAAGTTTGTGACACTCTTGCCAGGCAACGAATCGCTTGTGGGGTGCCATGTACGTGAATAACCAATTCGCGGCGCGATTTGTGATCAATTCTTCGCGACCATCATGTTTTTGCCGCCCTGCGCCGCCCTGCGCCGCCCATGACGGGAGCCCCAAAAACCACACCGCGAGGCCTGGACGGTGTCGTCGCCGCCCGGACCCGCCTGAGCCACGTCGACGGCCAGGCCGGCGAGCTGATCATCGGCGGCTACCAGCTCAGGGAGTTGGCGGGCCGCGTCAGCTTCGAGGAAGCCGCGCATCTGTTGTGGCGCGGCGCGTTGCCGTCGCGAGATGAATTGGCGACGCTGCGGCGCGAGATCGCCGCACTCCGCGCGCTGCCAGCCGAGGCGATGCATGTCGTACGGGCCGCGGCGAAGTCACCCCCCATCGATGCGCTCCGGATGGCGTGCGCGACGTTGTCGCTCGATCTGCCCCATCCCGACGACATCTCGCCCGCGGCCGACCTCCAGGCGGCGAAGCTCCTGACCGCCCGGTTTCCGACGATCGTCGCGGCGCATGCTCGGCTGAGTGCCGGCAGGGAGCCCATCCCGCCGCGGACCGACTTACCGCTCGCCGCGAACTTCCTCTATATGGTCCACGGCAAGGAGCCCGATCCGATCGCGGCACGGGCGATCGATGCCTATTGGGTGACGGTCATCGACCATGGGATGAACGCCTCGACGTTCACCGCGCGCGTCATTGCGAGCACCCGCTCCGATATGGTCAGCGCGGTGACGGGAGCGATCGGGGCATTGAAGGGGCCGTTGCACGGCGGCGCGCCGGGACCGGTGCTCGACATGCTGAAGGAGATCAAGTCGGCGGATCGTGCCGAGCCGTGGGTCCGCGCTGAGCTGGCGGCGGGACGGCGCATCATGGGGTTCGGCCACCGCGTGTACAAAGTGCGCGACCCCCGCGCGGATGTGCTGAGCACGGTCGCCAACGAGATGGGCGGCGCCGGGGGCGGGGCGCTCGAGAACCGCAAGCTGTTCGATCTGGCCCGCGCCGCGGAGCAAACGATCCTGAAGGTACTCGACGAGGTGAAGCCAGGGCGGAACCTGCGCACCAACGTCGAGTTTTTCACCGCGCTCGTCCTGCAGGCGTTGGGCCTCGAGCCGCGCTCGTTTGTGGCGACGTTTGCGTGCGGACGCGTGGCCGGCTGGTGCGCGCACGTCATCGAACAGCACAGTGAGGACCATCTGATTCGGCCGCAATCGGAGTACATCGGGCCTCGAAACCTCACGGTGTCTAGCGGCGAAGGGGCGGCGAAGGGGCGCCGAGGGGGCGCCGATTAGTTCGAAGGGGCGCAGCGGGGCTTGGAGCTTCCACGTGAAAAACCGGGCGCGTTTTTGCTGAGCCTCCAACATCGAATAGACGTCCTTCTTCAAATAACCAAGCTCAGCGCTTCCTCGATATTTCACTGGGCTCGTCTAGCACATATTCGAGAACGCAGCGCGTCGCGCTTGTGATCTAAGGCCATACAGCTCGTGCTTGGGAAAGGCTTCCGTTGCCTTATAAACCGAGAGCACCAGCTTGTGGCATTCCTGCCAGGCAAGAAATCGTTTGTGAGGTCCCATGCGCCTGAATAGACAGCCTGTCGATCAACCCGATTTCAATTCATTACGGCGATGCGGTTTTCGCCGCCCCATCGCCGCCTCCTCGCCGCCCCTTCGGCGCCCTTGAATCACCGTATCCTTGTGGCGGTCGAGCTACGCGATCTCATCGAGCCGACTCAGCTCGAGGGACTCGACGTTACCTGGATTGTCACTAACGAACCGACACCTAAAGGCGACTGGGTGGCGATCGTTCCACTTCTCTCCCGGTGGGTAGGCGGAACAGAGCTCAAGAACCTCCCCAATCTCCGCATCGTCGCGAACTGCGCCGTCGGCTACAACAACGTCGACGTGGTCGCCGCGGAGATGCGGAAGGTGCTTGTCACGAATACGCCGGGCGTGCTCACCGACGCAACGGCCGACCTGACGTGGGCACTGATCCTGGCGACTGCGCGGCGGTTGATCGAAGGCGTAGACCTCGTCCGCAGCGGCAAATGGAGCGGCTGGCACCCCGAGCAATTGCTCGGGCTCGAGCTGCGCGGCCGGACGCTGGGCTTGTACGGGGCAGGGCGGATCGGCCAGGCGGTGGGGCGGCGGGCGCCGGCGTTCGGGCTGCGCATCCTCTATACGGCGCGCACTCCAAAGCCCGAGTTCGAACGCGAGACGGCGGCCGTGCGCGTCGACGCGAGCCAGCTGCTCGGCGACAGCGACATCCTGAGCCTGCATGTGCCGTCGAGTCCCGAGACGAGAGGCTTGATCAACGGCGAGACGCTCTCCCGCATGAAACGCGGTGCGATCTTGGTCAACACCGCGCGCGGCGACCTCGTCCGTGAAGAAGCGCTCGCCAGAGCCCTGGAGCTGGGACACCTCGGCGCGGCCGGACTCGACGTCTACACCGACGAGCCGGCCATCCATCCGCGGCTGCTGGCGGCGCCGCGGACCGTGCTGCTCCCCCACATCGGCAGCGCGACCGAAGACACCCGCCGCCAGATGGCCGCCATCGCCGTCGCCAACGTGCAAAGCGTCCTGAGCGGCAAACCGCCGCTGACTCCGGTATATTGAGCGGTACATTGAGAACCGAGACCCGGACCCAAATCCTTGACGCCCGCGCGATGTCGCGGGCGTTGCAGCGTATGGCCGTGGAAATCGTCGAGCAGGCGCACGGTACGGAAAACCTGGTACTGATCGGCATCCAGCGCCGCGGCGTCGAGCTGGCCGCACGCATCGCCACCCTCATCGAAAAAGAAGAAGGTGCCGCCGCCGCGATCCCGCGCGGCGCGCTCGACATCACGCTGTACCGCGATGATCTCGAGACCGTCGGGCCCAAACCCGTGATCGGCGAGACGCACATTCCGGGCGATCTGACGGACAAACACGTGGTGATCGTGGACGACGTGCTCTACACCGGCCGCACCATCCGCGCCGCCCTCGATGAGCTGGCCGACTTCGGCCGCCCCAAACGGATCTCGCTCTGCGTGCTGGTCGACCGCGGCGGGCGCGAGCTGCCGATTCAGGCCGATATCGTCGGCAAGGCCGTCAAGACGGGATCCGGCGAGCGTGTGGATGTGCTCGTGGAGGAGCTGGACGGCCGCGATCAGGTGGACGTCATCCGATGACCGCCGCGCCAACGCTCGGCAAGGATCTGACGGGTCTCGAGCACATGACGCCCGAGCAGATCCGGCTCATTCTCGACACGGCCGAGCCGTTCAAGGAAGTCTCGGAACGTCCCATCAAAAAAGTGCCGGCGCTGCGCGGCAAGACGATCGTCAACCTCTTCTTCGAAGCCTCGACCCGCACCCGCATCTCGTTCGAATTCGCTGAGAAACGGCTGTCGGCGGATACCGTGAACGTCGCCGCGAGCGGGTCGTCCGTCTCCAAGGGCGAGACGCTGGTCGATACCGCGCGCAACCTCGAGGCGATGCGGATCGACATGGTCGTGATCCGCCATCCGTCGTCCGGGGCGGCCGAGTTTCTGGGCGATCGCATCGCCTCCAACGTCATCAACGCCGGCGACGGCAAGCACGAGCACCCCACACAGGCGTTGCTCGACCTGCTGACGATCCGCGACAAGCACGGCAAGATCGCGGGCCTCAAGGTCTGCCTCGTCGGCGACGTGCTGCACTCGCGCGTCGCGCGGTCGAATCTCTGGGGCCTCACCAAGCTCGGCGCCGAGGTCGCGGTGTGCGGGCCGTGGACGTTGCTGCCGCGTGGCATCGAGGAGCTGGGCGTGAAAGTGTTCGGCCGCATCGAAGAGGCGATCGAGTGGGCCGACGTGCTGAACGTGCTGCGGCTGCAGCTCGAGCGGATGGAGAAGGGCTTCATCCCCAGCCTGCGCGAGTACTACCGCGTGTTCGGCGTGACGCCGGAGCGGCTCGAGCGCGCGAACCGGGACATCACGATCATGCATCCCGGACCGATGAATCGGGGCGTCGAAATCGACTCGCGGGTCGCCGACGGGCCCCACAGCATCATCCTCGATCAGGTGACCAACGGCGTCGCGGTCCGCATGGCGGTGCTGTATCTGCTCGCCGGCGGCCGCGCCGAGCTGGCCGACGCCGCGAAACGCGGAGGTGGCGAGTGACGCAGCCGATCCTGCTGCAGGGCGGGCATGTCATCGACCCGAGCCGCGACATGGATCAGGCCGCGGACGTGCTGATACAGGACGGCAAGATCGCGGGCGTAGGCCGCGGCCTCGGAACGCCGGACGGCGCCATCGTGCGCAACGTGAAAGGCAAAGTCGTGACGCCTGGTCTCGTGGACCTGCACGTGCATCTCCGCGAGCCCGGCAACGAAGACGAAGAGACCGTCGCGAGCGGCGCGCGCGCGGCCGCGGCGGGCGGATTCACGGCGATCTGCGCGATGCCGAATACCGATCCCGTGACCGACAACCAGGCGGCCGTCGGGTTCATCGTGCGGCAGTCGGGCCGGGCCGGACTCGCGCGCGTGCATCCCATCGGCGCGGTGTCGATCGGCCAAAAGGGCGAGCGGCTCGCCGAATTCGGCGAGATGGTGAGCGCCGGCGCCGTGGCGGTGTCCGACGACGGCCGACCGGTCGTCTCCAGCCACCTGATGCGGACGGCGCTCGAGTATGCGCGGACGTTCAACATCCCCGTGGCCGATCACTGCGAGGATCCGGCGCTCGCCGCGAGCGGCGTCATGCACGAAGGCCTGGTCTCCACCCGGCTCGGTTTGAAGGGCATTCCGTCCGCCGCTGAAGAGATCATGGTGGCGCGCAATGTGTTACTGGCCGAGCTGACGGGTGGGCACGTGCATCTCTGCCATATGTCGGCGCGCGGATCGGTCGCCATCATCCGCGAGGCGAAGGAGCGCGGCATTCGCGTGACGGCGGAAGTGACGCCGCATCATCTCACGCTGACCGACTACGCCTGCGAGGAGTACGACACGCACGCCAAAATGAATCCGCCGCTGCGCGAGGCGGCCGATGTCGCGGCGCTGCGCGGGGCGCTGAAAGACGGTGTGATCGACTGCATCGCCTCCGACCACGCGCCGCACGCCTACGACGAAAAGGAAGCGGCGTTCGACGACGCGCCGTTCGGCGTGGTCGGACTCGAGACCGCCTTCGCCGTGGCCTATACGGAGCTCGCCCTTGGCGGCGTCTTCACGCTGGCGGATCTCGTCCGCCGCATGAGTACGGAGCCCGCCCGCGTCTTTCACCTCGCGGGAGGGACGCTCGCGCCGGGAGCCGGCGCCGACGTCGCCGTGTTCGATCCCGCGGCGAAGTGGTCCGTCGATCCCACGACGTTTCATTCCAAGAGCCGCAACACGCCGTTCGCCGGCCGGGCGCTCACGGGGCGCGCGGTGCTCACCATCGTCGCGGGCGCGATCGTCCACGAGCTGTGAATAGGGCAGCGGTGGCTCGGCGCATGGCGCTGTGCTGCCGGCAACTCGCAGCACACGGATTGATCGCCGGGCGCGATGGCAACCTCTCGGTGCGCCTCGGCGGGGACCGCGTGCTCGTGACGCCCAGTGGATTCATCAAGTCGCTCGTGACGGCGGCCGACATGGTTGAAGTCGACCTCACAGGAAAGCTGCGCCGGAAGAGCTCGCGCAAGCCTACCAGCGAGTTGGACTTACACTTGCGCATCCTGCGGCATCGCCCCGACGTCCAGGCGGTGGTGCACGCGCATCCTCCTGCCGCTACAGGCTTTGCCGTTGCGGGCCAAGAGATTCCGAACAATTTGTTGCCGGAGCTTATCTTCGTGGTAGGGCCGGTGCCGCTCGTCCCCTTCGGCATGCCCGGGACGCCGGAATTGGGCGATCGCATCGTCCCATATCTCCACGACCGGCGGCATCAGGCGTTGCTGCTGGCCAACCACGGCGCGGTGACGCTGGGTAGGACGCTCGACGAGGCCTGGATCCGCATGGAGAGCCTCGAGCACTCGGCGCGGATCATTACGGCGGCGCGCGCGGTGGGTGAGCCGAAGCCGCTGACCGCTCAGGCTGTCGAACGACTACAGTGGGAGAGGGATGGCTAAAGGATCGTCCAAGAGCGCGGCCGCGATCGAGCGGCTGCTGGAAGAGCGTCGTCAGTACGAGGCATGGCTTGCGCGCATCAAGGCGACGGCCGACTCGGTGTCGGACGACGTGCGCACGCGCGTGAAGGCCGACTACGAGGCGCGGCTCAAGGCCGTCATGGAAGAGCTCAGGTCGCACGCCGACGCCGCGCGCCAGCTCGTCGCGGAGCGGAAGGAGACCCTGCGCGAGCTCCAGAAGAAAGAAAAGGCGGCGGCAGAACGTCTCGCGGAGACCGAGCTGCGGCACGAGGTCGGTGAATACGACGAAGCGCAGTGGGCGCAGGTGCACAAGGACGCCCTCGCCGACCTCGGCGCCGTGCGTGACGAGCTGATGGGAATCGAGCGCGACATCACGCGGCTCGTGGAGCTGGATGCGCTCGTGAAGGCGAAGCCGGCACCGACCGCGCCGCCGCCCTCGCGGAATGTGGCCGAGGAGCTGACGCTGACGCCATCGCCGGCCCCCAAAGCGCCTGAGAAGCGCAAGACGCCGTTCGACGAGCTGGCGTTCCTCAAATCGGTAACGGAGGACGACAAGAACGCGCCGTCACCCCGGCGCGCGAGCGGCGCCCAGTATCAGCCCGACGACCTCCAGGACGCATCGCATCTCGCGCCCGTCGACGAGGACGCTCCCGTCGAGAAGACGCTCAGATGCAAAGAATGCGGAACGATGAATCTGGCGACGGAGTGGTACTGCGAAAAATGTGGTGGGGAATTGGCGGCGATGTAACTACGCCGACGCCTTCGCCTTCAACCGTTTCACCAGAGCCGCGAGGCGTGACTTCTGCCGCGCGGCGTTGTTTTTGTGGATCAGCCCCTTGCGGGCGGCGCGGTCGAGCACGCTGGCGGCGAGCATGTACGCTGCCGCGGCGGCATCGGCGGTCGCGGCTGCGCGCACGTGCTTCAGCGCGGTGCGCAGGGAGGAGCGTTGCGCTTTGTTGCGAATGGCGCGCGAGCGCGCCTGGCGCATCGCTTTCTTGGCGGATTTGATCTTCGGCATAGGCGCAGAAAGTAGGCGGTAAGTTGCATCGGGTCAAGACTATACATATCTTTTGCCGTCACCTACCCGAGCCCGCGCTATTTCCTTTGAGTTCCTGCTTTGGGCCCCTGTCCTGCTGTTTTCGATGGTGGCCCACGAGTACGCCCACGCGGAAGCGGCGTACCGCCAGGGTGACTCCACCGCCTACATGCTCGGGCGTCTGACGTTCAACCCTCTCAAACACATCGATCCCTTCATGACGATCCTGCTCCCGATCATCACCGCCGTCGGGTCCGGGGGCCGCTGGGCGTTCGGGGGGGCGAAGCCAGTGCCTGTGAATCCGCGCAATTACCGGCACTACGTACGTGGAGATATCATCGTCTCCCTGGCCGGGATTGCGGTGAATCTGGTGCTGTTCCTCATTTTCACCGCACTGTTCGCGGCGGTCGGGACCATCGCGCCGGCGTTGCCGTCCCTTGCTCCGACGCTCGAGCTGCTCCAACGGGTCATGTACTATGGCCTGTGGTACAATCTCGTGCTGGCTTTCTTTAATCTGATTCCGATCCCGCCGCTCGATGGCAGCCATGCGTTCTATCACCTGCTGCCGCCGGGGGCGGGGATGCAGTACCGGCAGCTCCAGCGCTTCGGCTTTCTGCCCATCATGCTGGTCAGCTATATGCTGCCGGGGGTCGTACAGTTTTTCCTGTGGCCAGCGTATGAGTTACGCCTGGTCGCACTGCAGATGATCTGTCCCGTGGCGCTGGGACACGGTCTCCCCCCCTACGTCATGTGTTCATGACCGGGCCGATCATGCGGGACCAGGCAGCGTTCGTTGTCGAGCTGGAGAAGTTTTCCGGTCCGCTCGATCTGTTGCTGCATCTCATTAAAGAAGACGAAGTCGACATCACCGACCTGCCGATCGCGAAGATCGCCGATCAGTTCCTCTCGGTCATCCAGGACTTGGGGCTCAATCAGGCGGCGGACTACCTTGAAATGGCGGCGCGGCTGCTGCGGATCAAGGCGCAGATGCTGCTGCCGCGCCGGCTGGGAGACGACGAGTGGGAGGATCCCCGCGCGGAGCTGGTCCGCCGGCTGCTCGAGTACCAGCAGATCCGCGAGCTGGTCGACTGGCTCGGCCACGCCGCCGACGTGCGCGCCGAGCGGTTCGGGCGCGGCTACGAAGCGCCGCCACCGGACGCACCCCCCGCGCCGCTGCAGATCGATTTGAACGACCTGCTCGCCGCGGCCGAGCGCGTGATCTCGCTGATCCCGGAGCCGATGCTGCATCGCGTCGTCCCTCGGCCGCTCGACGTCGAGGGCGCGACGGCAAAGATCAGCGCCCTCCTCGCCGAGCGCGAGCAGTTTGGCTGGTCCGACATCGTGGGCCGGGGCGCCACGATCGTCGATGTGCTGTCGGCGTTCATCGCCCTGCTCGAGTTCGCCAAGCGCGGCCTGGTGACGCTTGCCCAAGCTGAGCCCTTCGGCCCCATGGTGATTACGCGTGCAACCCCTCGCGAAGCTGCTTGAAGCGGCGTTGTTCGCCGCCTCGCGCCCCCTCACGCTCGAGGAGCTCGCGTCGTTGGATCCCACCGCCGGCGAACCTGCCGTCCGTGCCGCCCTTGCCGCCCTGCGGTCGGTGTACGCCGAGGACCACGGCGTCGAGCTGACCGAGATCGCCGAGGGATGGCAATTCCTGACGCGCCGCGAGTACGCCGAAACGATCGAGCGCGCGCAATTCGCCCTGCGGCCCAGGCGGCTGTCGCCGGCGGCGCTCGAAACGCTCGCGATCATCGCCTATCGCCAGCCGGTGGGCCGGCTCGAAGTCGACGAAATCCGCGGCGTCGACTCGGGCGCCGTGATGGACAAGCTGGTGGAGCGGGGCCTCATCGAGGTCGTGACCCGCGGCGAAGGGCTCGGTCGCCCGCTGCTCTATGGCACCACGCCGCCGTTTCTGGAGATTCTCGGTTTGAAGGACCTGGAAGACCTGCCGCGGCTCGAGGAGCTGTCGGTGGCGCTCCGGCGTCCCACGCCCGTCGACGAACCCGAATGACCCTCATGCGCCTGCAGCGCGCCCTGGCGCGCGCGGGCGTTACGTCACGCCGCAAAGCGGAAGACTTGATCCGCGCGGGCCGCGTGCGCGTGGACGGCGACACGGCCACGATCGGGATGAGCGTCGATCCCGATGCCCAGAAGATCACCGTCGACGGCCGGGCGGTCCGCAGCGCGACCCGCACCACCTGGCTCGCCCTCAACAAGCCGCTCGGCTACGTGGTGAGCCGCTCCGATCCGGAAGGACGCCGCACGGTCTTCGGACTGCTCCCCAAGGTGCCCGGTCTCACGTACGTTGGTCGGCTGGACGTGATGACCTCCGGGCTGCTGCTGCTGACCACCGACGGCGCGGCGGCCCACCGGCTCATGCACCCGCGCTACGAGGTGCCGCGCACCTATTGGCTCGGCGTGCATGGCGCGGACGCCGCCGCGATCCGGGCGGCGCTCGCGCAACGCATCGTGATCGACGGCCGCGCGGTGCGCGTCGTGGAGTCGCGCGTGCGTCCGCAGGGGAAGTCGGTCGAAATCGAGCTGACGCTGGCCGAAGGGCGGCAGCGGATCGTGCGCCGCGTCGCCGAAGCGCTCGGTCTCAAGGTCGAATGGCTGCACCGCGTGTCCTACGGCCCTGTCCGGCTTGGCAAGCTGGCCGAGGGCCACTGGCGCGAGCTCACCCGGCAGGAGATCGGAGCGATCGAGCGACTGCATGGAGCTGGCTGACCGGACGGTAATGCTGCTCGGCGGCAGTGGCCTCGTCGGGCATGCCGTCGCGCGCCGAGTGCTGGCGACCACGCCGCCGCCGCGCCGCCTCGTGCTCGTCGCACTGTACGAGGATGAAGTGCGGGCCGCCGCGCGCGCGCTCGAGCCCTACCGCAGCGGCGTGACCATCGATGTCGAATGGGGCAACATCTTCGCGCCGGCGTCGGTCGCGCGGCTCGATCTCGCGGTCATCCTGGCCAGCGACGAGCACCGCGCGCTGGTGCCGGGCGACTTGCTGGGCGATCTCACCGATGGGGTTCTCGAGCGCAGCCTCGTGTTGCAGCTGCTGGTGCGCTACAAACCTGAAGCGGTCGTGGATAGCATCAATACGGCGACGGCGTTTGCGTATCTGGACATTTTTCACAGCGCGCGCGCGTTGCTGGAACGCGCGCAGGATGGCGGCGTCGATCGCGCGACGATCGAGCGGCATCTGATGCGGCTGCCCATGCCGCAGCTGATCCGTCACGCGCAAATCATGACGGAAGCGCTGCGGCGGGCCGGCACGCAGGCCTACGTGAAAATCGGCACGAGCGGCACGGGCGGCATGGGATTCAACATCCCATATACGCATTCGGAAGAGCGGCCGAGCGCGACGCTGCTGACGAAATCGGCGGTCGCCGGCGCGCATACGATGCTCCTCTTTTTGTTGGGTCGGACGCCCGACGCGCCGATCACGGTGGAGATCAAGCCGACGGCGACCATCGCGTGGCGCGAAGTCGCACACGGGCCGGTGCGGCGCAAGGGCAAACACATCCCGCTCGTGGACTGCGAGCAGCCCGTGGCGCTGCACGAAGCATTTCGGCCGGGCGCTGCGCCGTGGCGCGACCTCGGCCGGCCACTCGACGGCGTGTATATCGACGTCGGGGAGAACGGGTTGTTCGCGCGCGATGAATTCGAGACGGTCACGGCACTGGGCCAGATGGAGTTCATCACGCCGGAAGAAGTCGCGGACTACGTGATGTTGGAGCTGCAGGGGCGGCCGACGGGGAAGGACATCGTCGCGGCGCTCGACGCCTCGACCGCGGGCCCCACCTACCGGGCCGGCCTGTTGCGCCGGAACGCGGTGGGGCGGCTGCGGGCGCTCGAAGCGCGTCACGGTGACCGCGGCGTCGCCTATGAAATGCTGGGTCCGCCCCGCCTTACCAAGCTGTTGTACGAGGCCTACTTGTGCCGCCGGCTGCGGACCAGCGTGCGGGCCCTCGCGGACAGCCGCCCGGCGGAGCTGGCTGCCGCCGCCGAGCTGCTCCTGGCAGACGACACGGCATTACGGCAGCACATTATCTCCGTGGGATTGCCGGTCGTCCTGCCCGACGGCAAGCGGGTGTATCGCGGCAGCACGGTGGTCGTGCCGCCGGGTTCCGGCGACCCGCTGCAGGTGGCGCCGCGCGGCTGGGTCGACCTGAGGCCGGACCATTTTGGGATCTGGGTCAAGCGCGCGCGGGAGATGGTGCGCCAAGCCGATGCACGCGCCGAGGGACCTCAGGGGTCGGGCAGCGATATGGACTGGAACGCGATCGATCCCGACGAGCCGATCGAGCCGTCGCGGTTCGCCACCTGGGTCTTCACGGTCGAGGAAAAAGGAACGCGGATCAAGCGCTGACCATGGCGATCGATACTGGAGGAGTAGACCGCGCATTGGGCGCGATCGGCACGACGTTCCGGCTGACGCGCCTCTATCCGCCGTCGCATCCGGCGGTGCTGGAAGCGATGCGCCAGATCAGCTCGGCCTTGCCGGGGCTCGCCGCGATGGGCACGGTCGAATGGAAGATCGGCGCCACGGGTTTGCACTGGCACGGCCAACACCTGCTGCCCCGCAACACGCAAGTCGCCGAGCTCGCCGGCCTGCTCTTCGCGCGGGGCATCCGCGCGATCCAGGTCAATCCCGGCGTCACGCCGGAGCACTGGCTTGGCCTGTTCGGTGTCGCCGTGGGCAATGTCGCGCCCGATGACGCGGTGCTCGGCCGAATCACCGTGCTGCTGGGCCGCCGCGCAAGCCAGCGGCTGTCGGCGTCCCGCGCCCTTGGCGAAGTGCCGCCGGCAGCGGAGCCTCCTCCCGCTGAAGCGCCCCCACCTCAGCCTCCGTCTGCGTCTCCGGCGCCGTCTCAGGCACCGCCGCCGCCGCCCACGCCCCCGCCTGCCGGACCGGGACCAGTCGCGTGGAGTCCAACCGCAACGGTGAATCCCAATCGCGCGAGTGGCGTGTTCCGGCCGGATGTGCTGCCGCCCGACGTCGAAGCACGCCGGGCCGTGACCGCGTTGCAGGCCGCGTCGCGACCCGAAGACCAGCGCGTGATCATCGAAAAGGTGCGGCAGCTCACGCCGAGCGTCATCGCGTTGCGCGACATTGGCGCGGTCGCCGAAGTCGTCGCCGGGCTCGACCGAT
Source organism: Gemmatimonadales bacterium (assembly GCA_035575675.1). Classification (GTDB taxonomy): domain Bacteria; phylum Gemmatimonadota; class Gemmatimonadetes; order Gemmatimonadales; family GWC2-71-9; genus 20CM-2-65-7. The sequence goes on along the minus strand of DATLXS010000040.1, from coordinate 14,893 downwards.
CACTCGGCAAGATTCAGGATCCCGAGATCCAGGAGGCTATCGGCGAGGTGGCGGGAGCGCTTGCGGATGAGACTATAGTGGAACGTATGGTGGCACGGCTGGGTGAGCCCCGCGTGCCGCCCGCAGAGCGCGCGCACTTGGTTCACGCGGTCGGCGCGCTGGGGGCGGTGTCCGCGGGATACGTGGTCGATGCGTACCTGCATGCGCTGCCGGAGCTGCGGGAGGCCTATCGTGCCGCCATGCGGGCGGCGGGCGAGCGCACGGTGGAGTTGCTCCGGGCCCGAATCGAGAGCAAAGTCCCCGAAGTCGTCGCCGCGGCCGCTGAGTTTCTGGGCCTGAGCGGGAGTCCTGACGTTGCGGAGTCGTTGATCGGCTTGACGCGTCATGCCGACGAGCGCGTGCGCGAGGCGGCGCTGCTCGGTCTGGCGGAGCTGGGTGGCCGGGAGATCTCGCGGCCGGCTATCCCGTCGCTGAAGGATGAATCGGTGCTGGTGCGGACCGCGGCCGCGCGCGCGGTCGCGGCGGCCGGGGACGTGGGGGCGACGACCGTGCTGGTGCGGCGTCTGGAGCAGGAGAAGGACGAAGGGGTATTGGCTGCGTTGCTCAAAGCCATCGGTCAACTCGGCGCCCCGGAAGCATTGGAAGTGCTGGCGAAATTCGCCGAGCCGGGCGGCAAACCACGGCGTACCCCCTTCGTGCGAGCAGCCGCGATCGAGGGGCTCGCCCGACTGGATCGATTGGAGGCAAAAGCCTTGCTGGAACTCTACGCGCGGGACAAGGAGCCGACCGTGAAGCGGGCAGCTGAGGCGTCGCTGCGATGACGACGCGCGCAGGATCGGGGGCCGAGAAAGCGGGCGCCAAGACGCAGGACGCGGTGCTGGCGCAGACCATCACGCGCGAAGTGGCGAAGCGCGTCGTCGGCCAGGAAGTCATGGTCGAGCGCCTGCTGATCGGCCTGCTCACCGGTGGCCACATTCTGCTCGAAGGCGTGCCCGGACTGGCCAAGACGCTCGCGGTGAAGACCGTCGCGGAGTGTCTGAAGATCACCTTCTCGCGGATCCAGTTCACGCCCGACCTGCTGCCGGCCGACGTGATCGGCACCATGGTGTACGACCAGCGCTCGCAGGAGTTCTATCCCAAGAAGGGGCCGTTGTTCGCGAACCTCGTGCTCGCCGACGAAATCAACCGTGCGCCGGCCAAGGTGCAGTCGGCGCTGCTCGAAGCGATGCAGGAAAAGCAGGTGACGATCGGCGGCGAGACGTTCTTCCTCGGCGAGCCGTTCCTCGTGCTCGCCACGCAAAACCCGATCGAGCATGAAGGCACCTATCCGCTGCCCGAAGCGCAACTCGATCGCTTCATGCTGAAGGTGCGCGTCGGCTACCCGACGCGCGACGCGGAGAAAGAGATCGTGGGACGCATGGCGTCCGGCCGGCCGATCGAGGTGCAGCGCATCGCCGAGGCCGACGATATTCTCGCCGCGCGCAGCGCGATCGCCGAGCTGTTCATGGATCAGAAGGTCGTCGATTACATCGTGGACGCCGTGCGCGCGACCCGCGAGCCGCAAAACGTCGGGCTGGCGGAGCTGAAGCCCCTCATCGCCTTTGGCGCCTCGCCGCGTGCCTCGATCTATCTGGCCCAGGCGGCGCGCGCCCACGCCTACCTCCGCGGCAGAGCGTTCGTCGTGCCCGAGGACGTGAAGGCGATGGCGTTCGACGTGCTGCGCCACCGCGTGCTGCTCACGTTCGAGGCGGAGGCCGAGGACATGACCGCCGATCAGGTGATCGCGCGAATCCTGGAGGCCGTGGGCGTGCCGTGACGTATACGGGTGGAGAGCGCCGGCGCGAGGTCACCTCACCGCTGCGCCGCCGGCGGCGGTCGGTCCCGGCCGAAGTCCTGAAGAACGTGAAGGGGATCGAGCTCCGGGCGCGGAACCTGGTCAACACCCTCTTCACCGGCGAGTACCGTTCCGTCTTCCGCGGCCAGGGCATCGAGTTCGCGGAGGTCCGCGAATACCAGCATGGCGACGATTTCCGCGCCATCGACTGGAATGTGTCGGCGCGCATGGGCCATCCCTTCGTGAAGACGTTCATGGAAGAGCGCGAGCTGACGCTGCTCCTCATCGTCGATCAATCCGGCTCGCTGCATTTCGGCCGTCCCTACACGAAGGCCGGTTTGGCCGTCGAGGTCGCCGCGGTGTTGGCCCTCGCCGCCGCGCGGCACAACGACCGCGTGGGCACGCTGCTCTTCGCCGATGCGGTCGAATACGTCGTGCGGCCCGCCAAGGGGCGCGCGCACGCGATGCGCGTCATTCGCGATCTCGTGGCGTTTGCGCCGCGCGGCCGCGGGACCAATCTCGCCGGCGCCTTGCGCTACGCCGCCAAGCTGCTGCGGCACCGGGCGATCGTGGTGGTCCTCTCCGATTTTCGCGCCGAAGGGTGGGAAGAGGCGCTGGCGCAGGTCGCCGCCCGGCACGAGGTCGTCGCGATTACCGTCGACGATCCGCGCGAGTACGACATCCCCGACGCCGGCTGGGTCGAGTTAGAGGACGCCGAGACACAGCAGCGGCACCTCGTGGACACCAGTCACGCGCCGACGCGCACGCGGATTCGTGTCGCCGCCGAGCGATTGCAGCAAGAGCGCACGCGCAAGCTGCTGCAAGCGGGAGTCGACCGCGTCTCGCTCCATACCACCGTGCCGTACGGACCGCCCCTGCGGCGCGCGTTCGCCGAGCGGGCGCGGCGGATGAGCCGGTGATCGGACTGCTGTTCCTCTTGATCCAGGCCGGGGACGGCTGGGCGGTCGCGCCGAGTCGACCCACGGTCGGGGACACCATCCGTCTCGAGCGCACGGTGTCCGCGCTTCCGGGCTGGCGCATCCGCGCCGGCAGGCTCTCGTCGGGTTCCGTCGCCGAGCCGCTCAGCGATGCCGTGGTGCTCGCAACCTCTTCACCCGGGCAGTGGGTCGTGCGGTACGAGATTGTCGCCTGGATGCCGGGGCCCACCACGCTGGAGATGCCCGCCCTGTGGCGTCTCGGACCCGACGGCAGCGTCGATTCCGTTCCCGGCGGTAGCGCGACGTTCCGCGTCGCGAGCGTCATTCCCGACAGTGTGAAATCGCCGGGACCGCAGCCCGCCGTTGGACCGCTGCGCCTCGATCGCTCGAGCCCGATTCCGGTGGTTGCCGCCGCGCTGCTCGCGGGAGGTGTGCTCGTACTGCTCATCGCATGGAAACGGCGTGGGCCCCGGGTGCTCGCGGCGGGCGCGGGTGTGGCGGGTGACGCCGAGGTACCGGACGCCCGCTGGCTCGCGGCGGGGGAGCCGAAGGCGGTCGCGGCGCGCGTCGCGCAACGCCTACGCTTCGCGTTGGCCCATGCGATCCCTGAGGCGCATGCGGCGCTGAGTACCGAGGAGTGTCTGGCGGCGGTCGAACGCGCCCGGCCCGACGCGCCGCTGCGCGACTTGCGAGAACTCCTGCTCGCGCTCGATCAGGTGGCCTTCGCCACGGCGCACGGTGTCGAAATCGCGCCGCTCGCCGCGCGGGCTCGAGCGCTCGCGCGGGAGCTCGGCAATGGAGCCCGGCGGTGAGTTTCGCACGTCCCCTCCTGCTCGTCTTGTTGCTCGCGTTGCCATTGTGGTGGTGGTGGCGCAAGCGGCGGCTGTCGCGTCTCGCCGGCGCGCCGACGAGCGACGTGCGCCCCGCGTTGGGACCGCTCGAGCGAGTCTGGATCGCACGCCTGCCGGTCTCGCTGCGCTCGCTGTGTCTCGCCGCCTGGATCATCGGCGCCGCCGGGCCGCGGCTGGGCTCGGCGCGCGCCGAGCTGCGCAGCGAGGGGATTTCGATCGTCCTCGCCATGGATATTTCGAGCAGCATGCTGGCCGAGGACTTTTCGCCCGCCAATCGGCTCGACGTCGCGCGCCGCACCGCCACAGAGTTCGTGCGCGCCCGTGCGTCCGATCGTATCGGCCTGGTCGCGTTTGCGGGGCAGGCCCTCACCCAGGTCCCGATCACGACCGATTACGAAGTGCTCGAAGAGGCCATCCGCCAGATCCGCGTTGGAATCCTCGAGGACGGCACCGCGATCGGCACGGCGATCGCCACCAGCGCGAACCGGCTGCGCCGCGCTCCCGGCAAGAGCAAGGTGATCGTGCTGTTGACTGACGGAGTGAACAACAAGGGTACCGTCGATCCCCGGACGGCGGCGCAGGCGGCTGCGGCGTTCGGGATCAAGATCTACACGATTGGCGTCGGGAGCCAAGGTGATGCGCCGGTGCCGACGGGGCAGGGGCCCCTTGGCCTGCGCTACGAGACGATGCCGGTGCAGATCGACGAACCGTTGCTCGGCGAGATCGCCCGCACGACGGGCGGCCGGTATTTCCGCGCGACGGACGCGACGTCGTTGTCCAACATCTTCAGCGAGATCAATCGGCTCGAGAAGACGCCCGTCCAGCACCTCGTCTATCACCGTTTCGATGAGGCCTATCGCTGGCCCCTCGGGATCGGCCTGCTCGCGCTCGCGCTGGAGCTGGTCCTCGCGGGCACATTCGCGGTGCGCGTGCCGTGATCACATTCGACGCACCGATCGTCGTGGCGCTCGCGCCGGTCGTCGCCGCCGCCGTGTGGGCGGCCGCGGCGTGGGCGCGGCGCTCCCGGGTGAGGCGCGCGGCGGCGTGGTCGGAGATCACCGCCCGGATCGCGCGCTCCGCCGGGAAGCGCGGGGTGCCCGCGCTGGGTCTCGCGGCCGGGCTCGCCGCCGTAGCGCTGGCCGGGCCACGCTGGGGTGAGGAGCAGATCGTCACCGAAACCCGCGGGCTCAATGTCGTCTTCGCGATCGATATTTCGCGCTCGATGCTGGCCGAGGACGCGAAGCCGAGCCGGCTGGGGCGGGCGCTGCGCGAAGCCCGCCGCCTGGTGCAGGACCTCGACGGCGATCGTCTCGGTCTCTCCGCGTTCGCGGGCGCGAGCTACATCCTGTCTCCTCTTTCGGTCGATGGCTCGGCGATCACGCTGTATCTCGATGCGCTCGACCCGGACGTCGCCTCGGAGGGCGGTACCGAACTTGGCTCGGCGCTCGCCCAGGGGATCGATCTGTTGCACGCGAGTCCCGAGATCGCCGATCGGGTGCTGGTCGTGTTTACCGACGGCGAAGGCCACGATTCTCTGGAGCAGGCAGTGCAGGAAGCCCGTCGCCTCGCGGGGCTGGGCATTCACCTGATTCTGGTCGCCGAGGGCGGGCGCCAGCCGACCAAGATTCCGGTGCGCGACGATCGCGGCACGCTGGTGGCGTGGCAGCAGGACGAATCGAGGAATCCCATTCTCACCAGCCGGCGCGAGGATGTGCTCGGGACGCTCGCCGACGCGGCGCAGGGGACGATTGTCGCGGCGGAGCTGCCGGACCAGGCGGGAGCCGTGCGCGATCTCGTGGCGTCGTACAAGCGGGCGACGGCAACCGAGAGCCGCACCCAACGCGGCCGGCCGCGGGCCTGGATTCCGCTGCTGCTCGCGGGGCTCGTGCTGGCCGCGCAGACGTTCACGCGCCGCACGGCGGCGCTCATCGGCCTGCTGCTGTGTTTGCTCCCGCATGTCGGCGCCGCCCAGACGCAGCGACCCCGTTCCGGCGCCGAGAAAGCGTGGGATCGCGGCGATGCGCGCGCGGCGGCGGCCGGTTATCTCGCCGAGCTGAAAGCGCGCGACGACGACGATACGGCGTGGTACAATACCGGCACGGCCGCGCTCGCGGCCGGTGATGCCGCGCTGGCGCGGACGTCACTGGCCCACGCGTCCGCCTCGCTCGATCCCGAGCTGCGGTTTCGGGCGCTCTACAATCTTGGCCTCCTCGGGTTGGTCGAGGCGAAGGGCGACAGCACGAATCGCGAAGCGCACCTCGCCGACGCGGAGCGCGCCTACCGCGAGGCGCTGCTACTCAAGCCGAACGACCACCACGCAAAATGGAATCTCGAGCTGGTGAACCGCATGCGCGGCGGGGGGCAGACCAACAAGGCGAATCCGCCGCCGCCGCCGTCCTCGGGTGGTGGCGGAGCAGCACAGCAACCGCCGCCGCCGCCGCCGGGCGCGGGTGGAGGAAGCGGCGCGATGAGCGAATCACAGGCGGATCAAGTGCTCCGCTCCATCGGCCAGGAAGAGCTGCGGACCCGTCGCGATCGGACCGGGCGTACCCGCCGCGCCGCGCCTGCCGGGGTCAAGGACTGGTGATCGGCATCGCGGCCGTCGTCGCGGCACTGATGGTCACGCAGGGCGCCGAGGTGACGGCCGGCGTGGATCGCACTCACCTGCGCGCGGGCGAAGAGCTCACGCTGACGATCCGCGCCCGTAGCCGCGCGAGCGATCCCGTCGAGATCATGGTGCCCTCGTTGAACGGGTTCACGATCGTGGGCACCCGCGACATGACCGAAGTCTCGTTCAACGGCGCTTCCGGATCAGTCCGCACGACGGTGCGCGAGCTGCAGCTGCGGGCACAGCAGCCGGGCGCGCTGCTCATCGGGCCGGTGCGCGCCCGGCAGGGCGTGAGTGTCGTGGGGACCGAGCCGATTCTCGTCACCGTCGATAGCGCGGCCGACCGCACGACGTCGACGCTGAGCCCGCTGGCGCGCTCGCTGCTCGAGAGCACGCCGCCGCCGCTGTCACGTCGCGCCGACCGCGTGGCACTCACGATGCTCGTGCCGAGCGACTCGGTGTATGCGGGCGAGCAGGTCGACCTCATCGCCGCGGCATGGATCCCCCGCGAGCTCGGCCAGCGCATGCGCCGGCAGCCGCTCCTGACGCTGGTGACGCCGGAAGGCGTGTGGGCCTACCCCGCCGCGATCTCGTCCGGCGTCGCGCTCTCGCGGCAGGTGGGCGGGCGGTGGATCGATCTGTACATCGCGCATGAGGTCGTGTTCCCCCTGACGGCCGGCCGCCTGATTATTCCGCCGGCGTCGGTTGAATACGTGCTCCCCGTGTCGTTCTCCTTCTTCAGCCGGGAGGAGCGCTACACGCTGCGGAGCGATTCGATCGCGATTACGGTGTTGCCGCTGCCGGCCACGAATCCGCCGACGAACGTGGTCGGTGAGAAGTTGAGCCTGGAGCTCCAGATGGATCCCGCGGCCACGCGAGTCGGCGAGCCAGTCGACGCATCCGTCACGATCAACGGTATCGGCAACGTCGCGCTGTGGCCCGAGCCGCCCCTCAAGTGGCCGGCCGGGTTTCGCGTCTATCCCGCGCAAACCGACGTCCGTATCGCGCCGGATGCAGGGCGGATCGCCGGCAGCAAGACGGTGCACTTTCTCGCCGTGCCCGATTCCTCCGGCAATTTCGTGCTGCCCGAAGTGCGCTACAGCTACTTCAATGCGACGGCCGGCCGCTATGAGACCGCGACCACCGCGCCGCGCGCGCTCGCGGTCGCGCCGGGCGCCGAGCCGCGGGCGGCGCGCGTCCTGCCGCCGCTCCTGCCCGCCCGCGGCGACCTCACGTCGGACGTGGTGAGCCGGACCCTGGGGTGGCAGGGGTGGCTCGCCCTGCTGCTCGTGCCCCCGGTGTTCGCGGCGCTCGCGCGGCGCCGCCGGAGTCGAGCGCCGAGGGCGGCGGTGGTCACCGGCGGCCCGGAGCGTTCGCCGCTCCGTCGCCTGGAGCGGGAGTTCGTCGCGGTTCTGGCGAGCCATGTCTCGGATCCCTTTGCGCGTGACGGGGACGGGCTGGCGCAGGCGTTGCGGGCCGCCGGGGTGGACAGCGCGGTCGCCGACCATGTCAAACGGCTGCGCGACCGGCTGCGGGCCGCGCGGTATGGGCCGCGTGGGCTGGGCGATGGAGCGGAGATCGCGGCGGAGATCGAACAGGTGCTCCGCGTCCTGGGCGCGGACGGATCGGTTGGGTCGCGCCGGCCGCATCCGATCGTCACAACGATGCTGCTCCTGGTGATGATAGGGGCGCATCATGCTGCGCCCCTACAGGCGCAAATCGCGCGGACGCCGAGCGCGGAGGCTCTGTTCGAGGCAGGCGCGCTGCGCGCGGCGGCGGATTCATTCGCCGCCCGCGCAGCCCGCGAGCCGCGCGATCCGGCGCATTGGTACAACCTCGGCGCGACGTTGTATCGCGCGGGCGCTGACGGCAAGGCGACGGCCGCATGGATCCGCGCCGCGCGCCTCGCCCCGCGCGAGCCGGCGATCCGGCGTGCGCTGCGACTGTTACCAGCACCGGACCCGGTCACCGCGGATCTGCTGCAGGTCGGCTGGGCGACGCCCGCGGAATGGGGGCTCGTCGCCGCTGCCGGTTGGCTCTTGCTCTGGCTCTTGATTGCATTCGGCGCTCGCCGCCGCGCCGTGCTCGCGGTGTTCGGCGCGGTCGCCGGCGCCGCCTTCGTGCTGGGCGCGCTCGAGTGGCGGCGCCGGGACCAGCCGATCGCCGTCGTGACCGCGGAAACCGCGCCGGTGCGAGCCGCGCCGTACGGCGGTGCCAGCGCGGCCGCCTCGATCCCGGCGGGCGGTGCGCTGCTGCTGGGCCGGCGCTATGGTGCGTGGGTCGAAGTGCATCGCTCGGATGGAATCCACGGCTGGGTCCTCGGCGGGGAGATCTCGGGATTGTGAGTGTGCTCGCGCGCGCGCGCGTCCAGGTACTTGCGGGTACCGTCGCCAATCAGATCGCGGCGGGCGAAGTCGTCGAGCGGCCGGCCTCCGTCGTCAAGGAGCTGGTCGAGAACGGCCTCGATGCCGGCGCCCGGGCGATCCGCGTCGAGCTCGAGGACGGGGGCAAGACGTTGATTCGCGTGAGCGACGACGGCGCGGGGATGGATCGCGACGACGCGCAGCTCGCGCTGCAACGCCACGCGACGAGCAAGATCCGCACGGCGACCGACTTGATCGGCGTGGCGACGTTCGGATTCCGCGGCGAGGCGCTTCCCGCCATCGCGTCGGTCTCGCGCTTCGAGCTCGAGACCTGTGGCGACGGCGAAGACGCTACGCGGCTGCGCGTCACCGGCGGGAAGGTGGACGCCGTCGAAGACTCGGTGCGCCAGCGCGGCACCACCGTCACCGTGCGTGGCCTGTTCTACAACACGCCGGCGCGCCGGAAATTCCTCCGTGCGACCGCGACGGAGACCCGCGCCGCGGTCGAGGCGCTCACGGTCCTCGCACTCACGCGGCCCGATGTCGCCTTTTCGCTGACCAGCGACGGACGGGTCCTGCTCGATTGCCCGCCGGCGGCGCGGCTCATCGATCGCGCGCAGGCGCTGTGGGGTGGTGAGCTGGCGGACACACTGCTCGCCGTGTCGCACCGCGCTGGTCCGCTGGAAGTCAGCGGGCTCGTGCAGCGTCCCGCGCAGGCGCGGCCGGCCGGGCGCAAGGGCTACGTGTTCGTGCGCGGCCGCCCCATTCGCGATCCGTTCATTCTCCGCGCGGCCGAGGCGGGGTATCGCTCGACGATCGCGCCCGGCGATCGGCCATCACTCCTCCTGTTTCTCGACCTCCCCGGCGACGCCGTGGACGTGAACGTGCACCCGGCGAAGCTCGAGGCGCGGTTTCGGGACAAGTTCTTTGTGGAGAAGGTGGTTGAGGAGGCTGTGAAAGAGGCGCTTGGTCCACTCGGATCCGCGGTGCCTCTTGGTGGTGTCGGGTTTCAGGTGTCTGGTGCCTGGTTTCAACGTGAAGGATCGGTGCCCCCGGGGGCAGGAGTCCCGCTGGAGCTCTTCCGCGCGGACTCCCTGACACCAGACACCAGGCACCAGACACCGCTTTTGCAGGTCTTCGACACGTATATCCTTTTCCAAACCGATTCCGGTGTGGCGATCGTCGATCAGCATTCCGCCCACGAGCGCGTGTTGTACGAAGATGTGATGCGACAGCTGTCGGGCGACGGCGCGCCGGCGCAACGGCTGCTCTTGCCGCTGACGCTCGACTTCGCGCCGGCCGAGCTCGACGCGATCGACGCGCATCGCGAGCTGCTCACCCGCGTCGGCTACGAGATCGAGCCGTTCTCCGGCCGCAGCATCGTCGTCCATACGGCGCCGAACCCGCACCCGCGGTTCGAAGCCGCGCGCTGCCTCCAGGAGCTGGTCTCCGACCTCGCCGGTGGCCGGTTTGGCGGCTGGCAAAACCGCCTGGAACGCTTCGCGGCGACGTACGCGTGCCGCGCGGCCATCAAAGCCGGACAGACGCTCGACGTGGGCGAGATGCGCCAGCTGATCGTGCGGCTGCTCACGGCTACGCTTCCGGCCCATGATGTGCACGGGCGTCCCTCGATGGTGCAATTGCCGAAGGAAGAATTGGAACGCCGGTTTGGTCGATCGACATCCTAAAGGCACGCTTTAGCGTGTGAACAATGACCGACCGACTTCTCACACCCGTCATCGTCGGCCCCACCGGCGTCGGCAAAACGGCCGTCGCCGTCGCGCTCGCCGCGCTCACGCCGCTGACCGTGATCTCCGCCGACGCACGCCAGGTGTATCGCGGGCTCGATATCGGCACGGCGAAGCCCAATCCCGAGACCCTCGCCCGCGTCCCACATCGGGGCCTGGACCTGGTCGATCCCGGCGAGCGCTACAGCGCGGGACGATTTGCGCGCGATGCTGCGGCGTGGATTGCCGCCGTGCGGGCCGCGCACCGCCAACCGGTGGTGGTGGGCGGCACGGGGCTCTACATCCGCGCGCTTGCCGAGGGGCTGTTTCGCGAGCCGCCGTTCGACCCGGACCGGCGGGCGCAGCTGCGCGGGTGGTCCGAGTCGCTCGAGGGCGCCGACCTCGCGCGCTGGGCGGGCCGGCTCGACCCCCAATTCCTGGGCGGCGGCCGCCAACGCGCTGCCCGGGCCGTCGAAGTCGCGTTGTTGACCGGACACGCGCTCTCGTGGTGGCAGCGGGAGGCGCGCGAAGGCGCGACGCTCAGTCCCTGGTACATTCAGTTGACCGTTCCGCGCGAGGTATTGCACCGCCGGCTCGCCGCGCGCGTCGATCAGATGCTGGCGGCGGGACTCGTCGGCGAAGTGCAGCGGCAATTGGACGCCGGGATTGCCGCGGACGCACCTGGGCTCGACGGCATCGGGTATCGGGAGGTGGTGAGCATGCTGCAAGGCCACCTGGCGGAGTCGTCGCTGCGCGAGGCCATCCTCGTGGCGACGCGTCGCTACGCGAAGCGCCAGGACACGTGGTTTAGAAACCAATTGCGTTCTCGGTCATCGGTCGTCGGTCATCAGGTCGAGCCGGTTTGGCTTCTCGACGCCTCCCGCTCATCGGAAACATTAGCCAGTGAAATCCTTGAACGATGGAAAACGATGACCGATGACTGACGACCGAGAGCAAGTGTGAGAGTCGGCATCACGTGCTATCCGACCTACGGCGGGTCCGGCGCCGTCGCGACGGAGCTCGGCCTCGAGCTCGCGCGCCGCGGCCACGACATTCATTTCATCTCGTACGCCAGCCCGTTCCGCCTGCGCGGGTTCGCCGAGCGCGTGACGTTCCATGAAGTCACCCAGCTCGAGTATCCGCTGTTCGAGCAGTCCTCCCCGTACGCGCTCGCGCTCGCGGTCAAACAGCACGAAGTTGCCAAGCGCGAGCAGCTCGATCTCATGCACGCGCATTACGCGATTCCGCACGCGGCCACCGCCTGGCTCGCGAAGCAGATGCTCGAGGATGAGGGGCTGGGTCTGAAGATCGTCACGACGCTGCACGGCACGGACATCACGCTGGTCGGTCAGGATCCTTCCTACTATACGCTCACCAAGTTCTCCATCGAGCAGTCTGATGCGGTGACGGCCGTTTCCTCCTATCTGCGCGACGAGACATATCGCGCCTTCGGGTGCGGGCAGTGCGATTTGCGCGTCATCCCGAACTTCATCTCGACGACCGACTATCACCCGCCCACGGACGACAGCGATCGCAAGAAGCTCGCGCCAAAGGGGCATCGCGTGCTCGTGCACGTGTCGAACTTCCGGCCGGTGAAGCGCGTCGGCGACGTCGTCCAGGTCTTCGCCACGGTGCGCAAGAAGCTTCCGGCTACCCTCGTGCTCGTCGGCGACGGTCCGGACCGCGATGCCGCCGAACAGCAGGTCGATGGCCTCGGGCTGCGCAAGGACGTGCGGTTCCTCGGCAAGGTCGAGAACGTCGGGGACGTGCTGCGCGGCGCCGATCTGTTCTTGCTGCCATCGGCGACGGAGTCGTTCGGGCTCGCCGCGCTCGAGGCGATGGCGTGTGCCGTGCCGGTCATCGCGAGCGCCGCGGGCGGCATTCCCGAGGTCGTCGAGGACGGGAAGACCGGCTTCCTTGCGCCGCCGGGCGACGTCGCGACGATGGCGGATCGCGCGCTGCGCGTATTGGAGAGCGCGGATCTCCACCAGCGCTTGAAGCAGAACGCGGCGGCGCGCGCCCTCGAGTTCGCCGCCGACCACGTCGTGCCGCGGTACGAAGCGCTGTATGAGGAAGTCCTGCGCTAAATGGCAGCCGTCCTGAGGTTGGTGCGGGGAACGAATCTGCTGATCGCCGCCGCCGGCGTTGTCGCAGGCGGGTGGATCGCGCTCGGCCGGATGGGGTTCTCCAAGGAACTGGTGCTCGCCGGGCTGGCCGGGATCGCGCTCGGCGCGGCCGGCAACACCTGGAACGACATTCGGGACGTCGTGGCCGATCGCATCAACCGTCCCGGCGCGCGGCCGTTGGCAGCGGGGCAGGTGTCGCGCGGCGTCGCAGATTTCGTTGTGTTCGACGGTTCGTTGGTTGGACTCGCGCTGGCCGGTTTGGTGAGCGGATGGTTATTCGCTGCCGCCCTTGTCGCCCTTGCCGTCATGTTGATCTACTCGCCGCTCCTCAAGCCTCGGCCGTTGCTCGGCAACGTGGCCGTGGCGGTCGTGGCGGGGTCACCGCCGTTCTTTGGGGCGCTGGCCGTGGGCCTGCCGGCCGCGGGCGTCGTCCCGTGGGTGCTCGCGGCGTGGCTGCACCTCGTGCGTGAAGTCGTGAAGGACGTCGAGGACGAAGCGGGCGATCGGACGATCGGGCGGCGCACGCTGCCGATCGCGCTCGGCCGGCGGCCGGCCCTGGTGGTGACCGCGGGCGTCGCGCTGCTCTTCGTGCCGGCGAGTCTGCTGTTGCCCCGGAGCGCCGGCTATGGCGGCGCGTACTTCGTGATCGCGCTCCTGGCGCAGATGGCAGTGCTGGTTGCCGCAACGTGGTTGTTGCTTGGCAAGGTGGAGCGAGTGAGTGCGCTGCTGAAAGGCGCGATGGTAATCGGACTCGCCGCGCTGGTCGCGGGAAAGGTCGCATGACTCTCTGGCAAGGCATTCTGCTCGGACTCGTGCAGGGTCTCACGGAGTTTCTCCCGGTCTCGAGCTCCGGACACCTGCGCGTGCTCGAAGTGGTGACCGGCGTCCGGACGCCTGGCGTCTTCGTCGAGGTCACACTTCACGTTGCCACCCTCGCCGCGGTCCTGGTGGTCTACGGCCGCCGGCTCGTGGAGTTGCTCGGAGGTGCGATCCGCGGCCAGCCCGAGGAGCTGCGCATGATCGGCCTGCTCGCGATCGCGACCGTGCCCGCCGGCGTGGTTGGGGGCCTGTTCCATCATCAGGTCGAGGAGGCAGCGACATCGCTCGTGTTCATCGGCCTTGCGTTCATCGTGACTGGTTTCTTGAACTGGTCCACGCGGGGCCGCGCGGGCACCAAGCGCGATCCTGGCGTGGCTGGAGCGGCCGGCATCGGTGCCGCGCAAGCGGTTGCGGCCGTCGTGCGCGGCATCTCCCGGTCGGGCTCGACGGTGTGCGTGGGATTGTGGAGCGGACTCGATCCCGTGGCTGCGGCGGGGTTCAGCTTTCTGCTCGCGATTCCGGTGATCGGCGGAGCGGCAATCCTCGAAGGCAGGCACGCGGCCGTCAATATCGGCGCAGTCGGTGCCGTTCCGCTCGCGGTCAGTTTTGTGCTCGCGTTCGCGGCCGGTTTGTGGAGCATCCGGTTCCTCGTCGCGTTACTCAAGCGCGGCCGCTTCCATGAGTTTGCGCCGTACAATTGGACGATCGGCGTGCTGACCATCGTCTACGCGCTGTGGCACGGCTAACCCTCGACGACATTCCGACGACGGCGCTGGCGCGGCGCTGGGGCGTACCACAGTGCGGCGTGTTCCGCACGCTCACATCCAGCCTCGATGCGATTCACGACCTCGGCGCGCAGGGCGCGCCGGCGGGAACGGTGGTGCTGGCCGAGGAACAGACGGCGGGGCGGGGTCGAGACGGGCGCACCTGGCGCTCGCCGCTCGGCGGCGTCTGGCTTGGGATCCTGCTGCGGCCCCCGCCGCCGCTGCCGGCGCCGGGCGTGCTGTCGCTGCGCGTCGGGCTGGTGCTCGCCGACGTCGTCGAGGCCATCCTCGGCGTGCGTCCGACGTCGCTCGCCGGGCGTGCGAGACTGAAATGGCCGAACGACGTACTGGTGGATGACCGCAAGGTCGCCGGGATTCTGTGCGAGAGCCGCTGGCAGGGTGAGACACTCCAGTGGCTCGGCGTCGGCATCGGCGTCAACGTGGCCAACGACATCCCGGCCGAGCTGGCCGAGCGCGCCGTGGCGCTCCGTGACCTGCGGCCCATCGTCCGTCGCATCGACGTCCTGGATCAATTGGTGCCCGCGCTGTTGCGGCTCACGGCGCACGGCGCACAGCTCACGGAGTTTGAGTGCGCCGCCTTCGCGCGCCGCGACTGGCTGCGCGGCCGGCAGATCCGAACGCCGCTGGCGGGGCGCGCCGCCGGGATTCGTCCCGACGGCGCACTGCTGGTCGATACCGGAGCGGGAACGACGATGGTGCAGGGCGGCCACGTCGAGCTATCTTAGCCGCCCCATGCTCCTCGCCTTCGACATCGGCAACACCGAGACGACGGTTGGACTGTTTGCGGGTGACCGGCTGGCGGCGCATTGGCGCCTGCACTCCACGCCGCACCGCACCCCAGA
>DATLXS010000039.1:0-12678 GCA_035575675.1 Gemmatimonadales bacterium | reverse complement strand
TGACCTACTGGCGCGGCGGCGTGGAGGAAAACCACGACCTGGACGTCATCTGGCCGGTGGGCCTGCGGAACACGTCCGATCGCCCCTACACCTGGCCCGAGGGAACCACGGACTCGAGCAAAGCGAGCGTGTTCCGCGAAGTGATCGGCCTGCAGACCGCCATGGTCCGGAACGCACTGCCACCGGGGCGCACGCCGATCTTCCACTTCACGATGTACTCGGAGATGCTGGACATGTACCGCCGGGATCCCGCGGCGTTCGGGCTGCCGGACGATGTGATCATCGTGTGGCCGGACGACAACGACGGCCACATGCGCGGACTTCCGACCGATCGCGGACGCTGGAAGCACGGCATCTACTATCACCTGGCGTACCTCGGCGGCAATCTCAGCAAGCAGACCACGCACATCGTGGCTCCCGCCACGATCGCGAGCGAGTTCCAGAAGATCGTGCAGGCCGGGGCTACGGAGTACATGCTCGTCAACGTCTCGGAATTGCGGGACTACGTCATGGGCGCGCGCCTGATCGCCGACATCACGTGGAACGCGCCCGCCGTCTATGCCGCGCCCGACCCCGCGGGGCGATTCGTCGGTTGGTGGACACAAGAGTACTTCTCTCCCGGTGCGGCGAATGCTCGGGCGGTGTACGACCGCTACCACGCCCTGCTCGACACGCCCGACAAGCTGTGGTACGCCTCGGACGCGACGCTGCATCTCGTCGAGCGACTGTGGCGCCGAGTGACCGGCCAACCGTTCGCGGCGTTCAACCCTGACACGCTCGCCGTACTGCGGGAGCGCCTCGTCCGGCTCGACAGCGCGCTGAGCGCCGAAGGGCAAGCGGAATCGACGATGACGGCGGCGCAGCAGCAGTTCTTCTCCGTTGACGCCGCTCTCGGCCTGCGGATCGACGAACGCCAGACGCAAAGCGCGTTGCTGCTGGCGGGCGCGCTCGCGGCGACGGATACGATAGCGATGTGGCGACAGGTTCGCGCAGCGCTGACGCCGCTCGAGCAGCTCGAGGTGGAGTTCGCACGCGCCGAATACCCGCCCTTCGACCGCTGGTACCACGAGACCTGGATCCGCGCGGGCCTGCAGCGCAACAACCCACACCGCGCGTACGTGGTGCTGCGAGCGTTCATCGCGAACCCGTCCGTGCGCACGCCTTGAGAACACGTCGCACGTCGGCACGTCGGCACGTCGCAGCCGGCCGCCTGGCCCGGTTGCTAGCGCTTGCGACGTTCACAGCTTGTGCGCGGCATTCACCTCCAGTTGTTGACCCCGCGCGCGCGACGCACTGGCTCGGCACGTGGACCGCATCACCGCAGCTGGTCGAGCCGCGTAACATGCCCCCCGCACCACTGACGGGGAGCACGCTGCGTCAGGTGATCCACGTCTCCGTCGGCGGGCCGACGATTCGGCTCTGCTTGTCGAATGCGTTCGGTGACACGCCACTCGCCATCACGGCGGCGCATATCGCTCGTTCGCACGGGAGCTCCGCGATCGACGTCGCAAGTGACCGCACACTGACGTTCGCCGGCGCGGACTCGGTGCGCATCGCTCCCGCTGCCACCGCCACCTCCGATCCGCTCGACTACGACGTCGCCGCGTTGAGCGACCTCGCCGTTACCATTCACATCGGGGCCGCCCCCGCCGAGGTGACGGGGCATCCTGGTTCGCGAACCACCTCGTATCTGCAGGCTGGCCCGTGGCTGACCGCGGCCGAGCTGCCGGACGCCGTGACGACGGATCATTGGTACGTGCTCACGGGACTCGACGTGACGACCGACGGAAATGGCGCGGCCGCGGTCACGCTCGGCAACTCGATCACCGACGGGCGCGGCTCCGGCACGAACCGCAACGACCGCTGGCCCGACAACCTCGCGCGCCGACTCCAAGCAGACCCACGGACTCGTCACGTCGCCGTCCTCAATGCGGGGATCGGCGGAAACACCGTGCTGACGGGCGGCCTCGGCCCCACCGCGCTATCGCGCCTGGACCGTGACGTACTGGCACTAGAGGGGGCGCGCTGGGTGATTCTGCTCGAGGGTATCAACGACATCGGCGGCGCGCGTGACCCGGGGAGCGCCGCCGCAGTGGCGCGAAACCTGCTGGTCGCCTACCGCGAGATCATCGCCCGTGTGCACGCGCGCGGTCTGCGCATCTACGGCGCCACGCTCCCACCCTTCGGCGGCTCGCAGTACGACGGCGAGGAGCGCGAGGCGGCGCGGCGTACCATCAACGACTGGATCAGACAGAGTGGCGCGTTCGACGCCGTGATCGACTTCGAGGCAGTCTTGCGCGATCCCGACCAGCCCACCCGGCTCCTGCCGTCCGCCGACTCGGGCGACCACCTTCACCCCAACGAAGCGGGGTATCGACTCATGGCCGACGCCATCGATCTCGCGTTGTTCGTTCCATGACCGCGATGCACGCGCTGCTCGCCGCGGTGCAGCTCGCCTTCACACCATACCACGCGAACGGCACCTACGCGGTGCGCGAGCGCATCGGCTGGCACGTCTCCGTCGTCCCCGGACAGAGCGCCGCCGGCACGTACACCTACACCGTCAAGCGCGACGGCCTCGCCGTCATCGCGACGGGAACGCTCGACCTCACGACGGGGAGCGCGACGATCGAGACCTCGCTCGCGCGGCCGGGAATGGTGCTCGTCGAGGTGCGGCCCCCGGCGGGAACGCCGGAGACGGCGTTTCACGGCGCCAGCAAGTCCGAAGTGGGCAGGGTCTTGCTCGGCGCCGCTGTCGCGCCGCGCGAGATCCGGCCCTCACGACCGCGGCCCTCCGACTTCGACGCCTTCTGGGCGGCGCAGCTGCGCCGCCTCGACTCCGTACCGCCCGAGCCGGTGCTCACACCGCACGCCAGCGGTCGCACGGACGTCGAGTACTTCACGATCCGGATGAACAACGTGGACGGAGCGCACATCTACGGACAACTCGCCAAGCCGGCGGATTCGGCGCGCGGGCCCTTCCCGGCGCTCCTCATCCTGCAGTGGGCGAGCCCGCCGTACGCACTCCAGCGCGAGTGGGTGACCGACTATGCGGCGCAGGGGTGGCTGGTGCTGAACGTGGAGCCACACGACGTGCCCTCCGACATGCCGCAGGCGTTCTACGACGCGCTGCCCCAGCTGATCAAGAACTACCGCCTCATCGGGCGGCAGAGCCGCGACGAGAGCTACTTTCGGCCGATGTACCTGGGCGACTACCGGGCGGTGGAGTACCTCGCGAGCCGCGCCGACTGGAATGGCAAGACGCTCGTCGTGATGGGGACGAGCATGGGAGGCCAACAAGGCTTCGCGGTGGCGGGCCTCAACCCGCGGGTCACGGGACTCATGGTGAACGTCCCCGCGGGTTGCGACTTCCTCGGTCCGCTCCGCGGTCGCGCCGCGCCCTACCCGAACTGGGACGTCGAGCGGCCCGACGTTCGGCGGACGGCCGGCTATTTCGACGCCGTGAACTTCGCGCCACGGATCCGGGCGCGTGCGCTGGTCTCAATGGGCTTCATCGACGAAACGAGTCCGCCGGCGGGGATCTGGGCGACGTTCAACCTCTTGCCCGGGCCCAAGGAGGTCGTTCCCCTCGTGGACGCACCGCACAACCACCTCTCGACGCCCGACGAGGTGCGTCCCTGGGCCCTGCGCTCCGCCGCCTGGCTTGCAGATTTGGCGCGATGATCAAACGCGTCGCGGTCGTCACGGGTGGGTACGGCGTGCTGGGCGGCGCCATCGCCGAGGGCTTGGCGCGGGCGGGAGTCGCGGTGGCGATCCTCGGTCGCCGTGCGGAGCCCGCCGAGGCGAGGGCGGCCGCGATCCGCAAGGCCGGGGGGGATGCCTCCGTCCTCATCGCCGACGTCCGAGACCCGGAGCAGCTGCGGGCCGCGCGCGAGCGGCTGCTCGGCGAGCGCGGCCGGGTGGACATCCTCGTCAACGCCGCCGGGGGCAACGTCGCGCGCGCTCGCAGCGACGGCCGGCCCGTGTTCGACGTCCCGCCTGATGCCATGGACGAGGTGCTTCGCCTCAACCTGCACGGCACGCTCAGCCCGTCCCTCGTCTTCGCCGAGATCATGGGACGGCAGGGCTCGGGCTGCATCGTCAACATCTCGTCGATGGCGGCGCGGCGTGCGCTGAGCGGGGTGCTCGGATACTCGATCGCCAAGGCGGGCGTCGAAGCGCTCACGGCGTGGCTCGCCGCCGACCTGGCACGCCGCTACGGCGACCGCGTGCGTGTGAACGCCGTGGCGCCGGGGTTCTTCGTGACGGAGCAGAACCGCAGCGTGCTGCTCAACCCCGACGGCTCCTACACCGAGCGCGCCCGCGCGATCATCGCGCAGACACCCATGGGAAGGTTCGGCAGACCGGAGGAGATCGTCGGGGCGGTGCAGTGGTTGTGCAGCGACGCGGCGTCGTTTGTCACCGGCGTCGTGCTTCCCGTCGATGGCGGATTCAGCGTCTCCAGTGGCGTCTAACGTGCGATGGACCGTCGTGGCGCTGCTGTTCGCGGCGACCACGGTCAACTACATCGACAGGCAGGTCCTCGGCATCCTCGCGCCAACGCTGACGCGCGAGCTCGGCTGGCGAGAGACGGACTACGCCGCGATCGTGTCGTGGTTCAGCGTCGCCTACGGCGTTGGCCTCCTCGGCATGGGACGCTTGCTCGACCGCATCGGGGTGCGGCGAGGACTCGCCTGCTCCGTCGGTCTCTGGAGCCTGGCGGCGATGGGTCACGCGCTGGTCCGCACGGTCACTGGCTTCAGCGTGGCGCGCGCGCTCCTCGGCATTGGCGAATCGGGCAATTTTCCCGCTGGCGTGAAGGCCGTGGCCGAGTGGTTCCCCAAGCGCGAGCGGGCGCTCGCGACCGGGATCTTCAACGCGGGCAGCAACGTCGGCGTGGTGCTCGCCGCGCTGCTCGTCCCGTGGATCGCGCTGGCGCTGGGGTGGCGCTGGGCGTTCGTCGCCACGGGTGCGCTCGACCTCGCCTGGCTCGCCGTGTGGCTCAGGATCTACCGGCCGCCGAGCGAGCACCCGCGGCTGTCGGACGCCGAGCCTGCGCCGGCCGGCCACGTTCCCTGGCGTAGCCTCTTGGCGCGCCGCCAAACGTGGGCGTTCATCGTCGGCAAGGCGATGACCGACCCGGTGTGGCTCTTCTATCTGTTCTGGCTCCCCAAGTTCCTGGATGCGACCTTCGGCGTTCGGCTCGCGGGACTGGCCGCGCCGCTCGTCGTGATCTACGTGGCGGCGGATATCGGGTCGGTCAGCGGCGGGTGGGTCTCCAGCGCGCTCATCAACCGCGGCTGCAGCGTCAATCGCGGCCGCAAGACCGCGCTGCTCATCGCCGCCGTGTGCATCGTTCCGACGACGCTCGCGCCATCGGCCCGCAGCCTGTGGGTCGCCGTCGGCATTGTGGCGGTGGCCGCCGGCGCGCACCAGTGGTGGTCCGCCAACCTGTTCACCACGGTGAGCGACATGTTCCCCCGCCATGCGGTTGCGTCTGTCGTCGGCCTGGGCGGGTTCGCGGGAATGGTGAGCGCCTTCGCTTTTCAACGCTTCACCGGTGCCCTGCTCGAGGCGACGGGCGGTAGTTACTCGGCCGTCTTTGCGGTGCTGGGGGTCGCGTATGTGGGGGCGTTGGCGCTGCTGCATCTGCTCGTCCCGCGGCTCGAGCCCATCGCGGTGTAGCTTGCCGCCGGGCAGTCATCAGGTCAGTTTATCACTATGAAGATTGCCGACATTCGCGCGACTCCCGTCTCGGTGCCGCTCGAGGCGCCGCTGCGCCACGCCAACGGCTGCCACTGGGGTCGCTTCGTGCGGACGATCGTCGAGGTCGAGACCGACACCGGCCTCCTGGGCCTGGGCGAGCTGGGGGGCGGTGGCGAGAGCGCCAGCGCCGCGGTCCACGCCCTGAAGTCGTACCTCGTCGGGCGCGACCCGGGGCGAATCGAAGAGTTGCGCTTCCTCATCGCCAATCCGACGGCGTCGCTCTACAACCAGCGCACGCAGCTGCTCGCCGCCATCGAGTTCGCCTGCCTCGATGTGCTGGGCCAGGCCTGGGGCGTGCCGGTATCCGAGATCCTCGGGGGCCGGCTGCGCGATCAGGTGCCGTTCGCCTCGTACCTCTTCTTCCGCTACGCGAATCCGGTAGACGGCTCGGGCGAGGTGCGGACCGTGGAGCAGCTCGTCGCCCAGGCTCGCCTCTTGAAACAGCAGTGCGGATTCAGCACCCACAAACTCAAGGGCGGCGTGTTTCCACCGCGCTACGAGCTGGAATGCTATCGCGCCCTCGCCGCTGCCCTCCCGGGCGACAGCCTGCGCTTCGACCCCAACGGGGTCTGGTCTACGGAGCAGGCCGTCTGGTTCGGCCGGCACATCGAGGACCTGAACAACGACTACCTCGAAGATCCGGTGTACGGGCTGCACGGGATGCGGCGGGTCCGCGAGCGCGTCCGCATGCCGCTGGCCACGAACACGGTCGTCGTCGGGTTCGAGCAGTTGGCGGCCAACGTGCTCCAGCCCGCGGTGGATGTGATTCTCCTCGACACCACTTTTTGGGGCGGGATCCGGCAGTGTGTGAAGGCCGCGGGTATCTGCGAGGCGTTCCAGTTCGGCGTCGCCGTCCATTCATCCGGGGAGCTGGGCATCCAGCTCGCGACGATGCTGCATCTCGGCGCGGTCGTCCCGAACCTCACGTTCGCCGCCGACGCGCACTACCATCACCTCATGGACGACGTGATTACCGGCGGGAAGCGAGAGTACTGCAACGGCATGATGCCCGTGCCCACGGCCCCAGGACTCGGCGTCACGCTCGACCGCGAGCGCGTCGCGCAATATCACGAAGAGTTCCGACGCCTCGGCGCCTATCCCTACGACCAGGATCCGCTGCGGCCCGGCTGGGCACCACTGATTCCCAACTCCCGCTGGGCAGATCCGAACGACGCGCGCATCCCACCCGTGCCCGCCTGAGGTCGTCGCCCCGTGCGGCCGCTGGCCCTGGTCACAGTTCTGGCATCGTGCGGCCTGTTCAGCGGCGCTCGCGCGCAGACCCCCGCGCCGGAGGATGGATACGACCTGTGGCTGCGCTACGCCCGAGTCGCCGATACCGCCCGCCTCGCTGAGTACCGCGCCGCGATCAGCGAGCTGGTCGTTTCGTCGGGAGAGCCGACGATGCAGGCCGCGCGCGACGAGCTCGCCCGTGGCCTGAACGGACTGCTGGGACGCCCGATGCCGGTCGCGGCCGCGCCGAGACGCGATGGCACGCTGGTCGTGGGAACGCCGGCGAATTCTCCCGCGATCGCGTCCTTGCCACTCGCCGCGGCGCTCCGCGAGGCAGGACCCGAGGGGTTCGTCATCAGGGCGCTATCGATACGGGGCCACCACGCAATCGTCGTCGCCGCGAACCGCGACATCGGCGTGCTGTACGGCGTGTTCCACCTGTTGCGCCTGCTCCAGACCGAGGAGTCGCTTGCACAGTTGGAGGTGGTGAGCGCTCCGCGCTACGGCCTCCGCCTGCTCGACCACTGGGACAACCTCGACGGCAGCGTGGAGCGCGGCTACGCCGGTGCGTCGCTGTGGGAGTGGGCGCGGCTCCCAGATTCTATCAGCCCGCGGTACCGCGACTACGCGCGGGCCAACGCGTCGATCGGGATCAACGGCGCAGTGCTCACGAATGTGAACGCCAATGCGCTGATCCTGACTCCGACATATCTCGTGAAGGTCGCGGCCGTCGCCCGAGTCTTTCGCCCCTACGGCATCAAGGTGTATCTGACGGCCCGCTTCAGCGCGCCGATCGAGATTGGCGGACTGCCCACCGCCGATCCCCTGGACGCGCACGTCCGTGCCTGGTGGGTGGCGAAGGCCGACGAGATCTATCGGACGATTCCCGACTTCGGCGGCTTTGTCGTGAAAGCCAACTCCGAGGGGCAGCCAGGCCCGCAGGACTATCACCGCACGCACGCCGACGGCGCGAACATGCTGGCGGACGCGCTCGCGCCGCACGGGGGCATCGTGATGTGGCGCGCGTTTGTCTACTCGAGCGTCGTCCCCACCGACCGCGTCATGCAGGCCGCCGACGAGTTCGTGCCGCTGGACGGCGCGTTCCGGAGCAACGTCCTGATCCAGGTGAAGAACGGCCCGCTCGACTTCCAACCCCGCGAGCCGTTCAGCCCGCTGTTCGGCGCCATGCGGCGCACGCCGCTGCTGATGGAACTGCAGATCACCAAGGAGTACCTGGGCCAGGACACCCACCTCGTGTTCCTCGCACCGCTGTGGGAGGAAGTGCTGCGCGCCGACACGTACGCGCCCGGCCCGGGGTCGGACGTAGCGGGGAGGATCCGCGGCCTCGCGGGTGTCGCGAATGTCGGGAACGACCGCAACTGGTGCGGCTCGGACTTCAACCAGGCCAACTGGTACGCGTTCGGTCGCCTGGCCTGGGATCCGATGCTGTCGTCCGCCGCCATCGCGGCGGGGTGGACCCGCATGACGTTCTCGAACGATCCGCGGGTGGTGCGCCCCGTCGTCGCGATGATGCTCGCCTCGCGCGAAGCGGCGGCGAACTACATGACGCCGCTCGGCCTCGCCCACCAGATGGCGCGAGGGCATCACTACGGTCCCGGGCCGTGGGTGACAGGAGGACGCGCGGATCAGACGTCCGTCTACTTCAACCGCGCCGACTCAATCGGCCTCGGCTTCGACCGCACCCCCACGGGCAGCAACGCGGTGCGCCAGTATGCGGCCCCGGTGCGGGCCCGGTTCGCGAGCCGCGACTCGGTGCCCGACAACCTCCTCCTGTGGTTCCACCACGTCGGCTGGAGTCAACACCTGCGCTCGGGGCGTACGCTGTGGGAAGATCTGCTCCAGCATTACCAAGCGGGCGTCGACACCGTGCGCTGGATGCAGCGAACCTGGGACGGGCTCGAGGCCAGAGTGGACGCGGATCGATTCCGCCGCGTGCAGGGCTTCCTCCGCATCCAGGAGGCCGAGGCACGCTGGTGGCGCGACGCGTCGGTGCTGTACTGGCAGTCGTTCTCGCACCTGCCACTGCCGCCGGGCTACGAGCAGCCCGCACATTCGCTCGACTGGTACCGGCAGCTGCGCTGTCCACCAGATCCGCGCAAACCCCGCTGTGACGCCGTGATGGAGCCTTGACAACCCGGGCGGGGTAGAATCACTTCGAGTGATCTTATCACCTTATGGGTGGCCTGTTCCCCGACTCCCTGCGCCGGCAACGCTCTTTCTCAGGAAGGACCGCACGATGAGACCATGGAGACTGTTCTGGGTTCTGGCCCTGGCGGCGGCAAGTCCGCTAGAGGGACAGGCCACTGGGCAAATCGCCGGCATCGTCAAGAACAGCGAGGGTCAGCCGACCGCGTCCGCCACTGTGATGGTGCGCGGAACGAGGCTCTCCGCAGTGAGCGGTCCGGACGGCCGGTACACATTGGCGGAGGTGCCACCCGGGTCGTACACGGTGGTCGCGGCGCTGATCGGCTACGGCTTTGCGACGGCGACGGCCACCGTGGAAGCGGGTCAGGTGGTCCAGTTGGACTTCGCGCTGGAAGCAAGGGCCGTCCAACTGGAGGGCGTCACCGTCGTCGGTTACGGTACACAAGAGAAGCGCACGGTGACTGGTGCGATCTCGACGATAACCGCCGACCGGCTGGTGGAGACGCCGACCTCCAACCCGATCAAGGCGATGCAGGACCGGCTTGCGGGCGTGGACATCACGAATGCCGGCAACAAGCCCGGCGACCCGGCCAGCATCCGGATTCGTGGCGTGCGGTCCGTCACCGCGGGCAACGACCCGCTCATCGTCGTGGACGGCGTGCCGATCGCCGGCCGGCTCGACGACCTCGACCCGAATAACATCGTCTCCATCGACGTGCTGAAGGATGCGGCGTCGACCGCGATCTACGGCAGCCGCGGCGCCAACGGCGTCCTCCTGGTGACGACCAAGGGGGCCGGCACGGGCGGCGTGCAGACGGAATTCCGGACGGGCATGAGCTACGGCGGTCAACGCCCGTACGGTCTCCCAACCCTGATGAACAACGACCAGTACCTCGCGATGCTGCAGGCCGCGGCAACCTACGCGAATCTCCCCAGCGATCCGCAGTCGGTGTTGACGGAGCCTGGACGGTATGCGGCCTATCAGGCGGGCCAGCACACCGACTGGCAGAAGTTAATCGAACAGACGGGCATCCAGAAAAACGTCATCATGGGGATGAGCGGGTTCTCCGGCGCCACCCACTTCAATCTTTCCGGCAACTTCTTCGATCAGAGCGGCACGGCCGTCGGCATCGGGTTCAATCGCGCGACCGGCACCGCCGCCGTGGATCACACGCAGGGCCGGCTGCACCTGGGCATCACAGGTAACTACACGCACTCCAAGCAGACCGTAAACGGCGGGGACGGCCTGTGGGGAGCCGCGCGCCAGCAGACCGGGTTCGGCTTACCGCGCGACTCGACCGGCGCGCTGATCACCAACCCCGACGGCGACGCGCTCGCCTACAACCCGCTCAAGCTGGTCGAGGGGAGGGTGAGCGAGCTGCGTCGCGACCGCCTGTTCGCCTCCGCGTTTGCATCGTTCAAGCTGTTCGAGGGCGTGAACCTGCGCGTGAACTTCGGGCCGGACTACACCCAGGCCAGCGCGGGCGACTTCACGGGCGCGGACGTCCAGTTCGGCGGCGCTTCCTACCGTACCGCTTCCTACAACCAGAGCACCAACTACCAGTACGCCCTGGACAACCTGCTGGAGATCAATCGCGACATCGGGACCGAGCACCATGTCGATGGCACGCTGCTCTACGGGCTCCAGAAGACCCACTTCACGTTCGCCACCGAAAGCGCCCAGCACATTCCTTATGACCAGGCGCTGTACTACGGCATCGGCCAGGGGGACAACTTCCTGGCGTCCTCGGGTCTGAGTGAGACCGCGCTGGAGTACTACATGGCCCGCGGCGTGTACACGTTCCGCGACAAGTACACGATCATGGGCGCAGTCCGGCGCGACGGTGCCAGCGTGCTTGCCCCTGGCCACAAGTGGACGACGTTCCCAACGGTCGGCTTGGCCTGGCAGCTTGGCGACGAGCGCTTCATGGACCGCTTCGGCTGGCTCAGCAGCCTGAAGCTGCGCGCCAGTTTCGGCAAGACCGGCAACTCGGCGATCAGCGCGTACCAGACGCAGGGCGCGCTCTCCAACGGGAAGATCAACTTCGGCACGACTACGGCTGCGGCCTACTACTCGAACCCGAACAATCCAGCCAATCCGGACCTGGGCTGGGAGAAGACCGGCAAGACCGATGTGGCCCTCGACTTCGGCCTCTTGGCAAACCACGTCACCGGCAGCGTCGACTTTTACCGGGAGAACACCAGTGACTTGTTGCTGACGCGCAGCCTCCCGGGCACCTCCGGCTACGCGTCGGCGCTGCAGAACATCGGCTCGACGCGCAACTCCGGAATCGAGATGCAGATCTCGTCCATCAACATCGACAACGTGCAGGGGCTGCAATGGCGCACGGACGTGGCCTTCGCGCACAACAAGAACGAGATCACCGGACTCGCCTTTTACTCGGACACCACACTCTGCCCGAAGCAGGCGCCGCGGTGCGACGCCAACAACGGCTGGTTCGTCGGTCAGCCGATCAACACCGGCGCCCAGACGGATCCGCTGAACTCGAACGGCGCCTTCGTCGGCGATCCCCAGCGCCGCGTGTGGTACGACTACAAGCAGCTGGGTGTCTGGCAGATTGCGGATTCGGCGCAAGCGCGGGTGTACGGCTCCAGGCCCGGCCAGATCCGGATCCAGGACACCAACGGCGACGGCATCATCAACGCCCAGGACAAGGTCCTGCAGGGCAACACTTATCCCAAGTGGACCGCCAGCATTTACAACAGCTTCAAATACGGGGGCTTCGACCTGTCGATTCTGGCCAACATCCGCTGGGGCTACCAGATCTGGAATACCTACACTCCCTCGCTCTACGGGCGGTTCGGCCAGCTGCAGACGTCCTACTGGACGCCCACCAACCCGGACAACGTGAATCCGTCGCCGAACCTGAACGGGACCCCGCTCGCCTACGGCAACTCCCGCGGGTACATCGACGGGTCGCAGTGGCGCATCCGCACCGTGCAGCTCGGCTACACGATGTCTCCGCGGATGGCCACCCGGTTGCGCGTGAAAGCGGCGCGGATCTATGCCACCGCGCAGGAGCCGTTCGTGAGCTACAAGTACGATTACTTCGACCCGGAGTCCGGCTATGCCGGCGGAACGCCCGTGTACAAGACGCTGCTGATCGGCGCCGACGTGGTCTTTTAGGGCCAACCTCATCAAACGGAAAGGAGATCACATGAAACGCTTCTTGAATGTTGGGTTGGCCCTGGTTCTGGTCGGTGGCGCAGCGTGCGTCGATCTGGACGAAAAGCTGGTGTCGAGTCTGGGCTCCGATTACGGCAAATCCCAGCAGGGCCTCACGGACTTGACCAACGGGATCTACGCGGGGGTGCGGGGCTACAATGCAGGCGATTCGTACTACGGCATGGAAGTTCTGGGCACGGACACCTGGACAGCCGCGGACCAGGTCGCGGCCGGCGGCGCTCAGCCGTGGGTTTATCTGGATACCTACGACCCTCAGTACAACAGCCTGAGCGCGTTCATCAATCCGCAGTGGCAGGCGGGATACACGA
>DATLXS010000038.1:0-9997 GCA_035575675.1 Gemmatimonadales bacterium | reverse complement strand
TCATCGGCAATGGCACGATCGGCGCCTTCGTCGATCCGGCGGGCGAGATCTGCTGGGCCTGCTTTCCCCGCTTCGACGGCGACCCGATGTTCTGCTCGCTGCTCAAGGCCGGCACGGGGTTCTTTGCCATCGACCTGCTCGACCGGGTGCGGGTGGAGCAGCGCTACCTGCACAACACCCCGGTCCTGGTGACGCGCATGACGGACTCCGCCGGCGCCGCGATCGAGATCACCGACTTCGCCCCGCGGTTCGTGCATCACGGCCGGATTTTCTGCCCCATGATGCTGGTGCGCCGCGTCCAGCGCATCGCCGGGCACCCGCGCATCCGCGTGCGCGCCCGACCCGCGCAGAACCACGGCCTGCCGCTCGCGGCCACGACGCATGGCAGCAATCACATCCGCTACGTCGGCAACGCCATGACGCTGCGGCTGACGAGCGATGCGGCCGTCACGGCGATTCTCGAGGAGAATCCGTTCTTCGTCGACGACGCCGTCACGCTCGTGGTGGGCCCGGACGAAACGCTCCAGGACCGCGTCGCCGACGTGGGCGCGCGCTTTCTCACCGAGACGACGGCGTATTGGCGCGATTGGGTGCGCTCGCTCGCCATTCCGTTCGAGTGGCAGGACGCGGTCATCCGGGCTGCGATTACGCTCAAGCTGAACGTGTTCGAGGACACGGGCGCCATCATCGCCGCGCTGACCACGTCCATTCCCGAAGCGGCGGACTCGACCCGCAACTGGGACTACCGCTTCTGCTGGCTGCGCGACGCCTATTTCGTCGTGAACGCGCTGAACCGGCTCGGCGCGACCCAGACGATGGAGCGCTATCTCAGCTTCATTCTCAACATCGTCGCCGAGGGAACGGATCGACGGCTCGATCCCGTGTACACGGTCACCGGTCACCGGCTGCCGCCCGAGCGCCTGGTGGAGTCGCTCCCCGGTTACCGCGGCATCGGTCCGGTGCGCGTCGGCAACCAGGCGTCCGAGCAGTCACAGCACGACGTGTACGGCTCGTCCATCCTCGCCGCCACGCACGTCTTCTACGACCGCCGGCTCATCCACCAGGGCGACGAGTCGCTCTTCCGCCGGCTCGAGCCGCTCGGGGAGCGCGCGCTGCAGTCGTTCGATCAGCCGGACGCCGGACTGTGGGAGCTGCGAGGCAGCACGCGCGTCCACACCTTCTCCGCCGTCATGTGCTGGGTGGGGTGCGAGCGGCTGGGGCGGATCGCGGGCCATCTCGGCCTGACCGACCGGGCGGCGTACTGGTGTGAGCGCGCCCGCGGGCTCCATGAGGTGATTTCGCGCCGCGCCTGGAACGCCAAGCTCGGGACGTTCGTCGCCACGTTCGAGGGCGATACCCTCGACGCGAGCCTGTTGCAGCTCAACGAGCTGTTCTTTGTCGCCGACGACGACCCGCGCTTCGTCGCGACGGTGCGCGCGATCGGCAAGGAGCTGAAGCGCGGCGATTTCGTATTCCGCTACATGACGCCCGACGATTTTGGAACGCCGTCGAATGCGTTTCTCGTCTGCAGCTTCTGGTACATCAATGCCCTCGCGTCGATCGGCGACCGCGACGAGGCCCGCCGGATGTTCGAGTACGTCCTGACGTGCCGCAACAGCCACGGATTGCTCGCCGAGCACATCGATCCCAGGTCGCGGGAGCAATGGGGGAATTTCGTGCAGACCTACAGCATGGTGGGACTGATCAGCTCGGCGATTCGGTTGTCACAACGGTGGGATCAGGCGTTCTAGCTTTTGCATGTCCGCGCTTGAGCCGGTTGTGCGCACAATGCCAGCGCGACCCCGTTGGTCCACCCAAAGCCATCCTGCGTCGGATATTCTCCCCCGCCCGCTTTCTTGTTCGTGGTGACGACGTCGTACTTCTCCATCATCCGGCCGGTCGAGCGGTAGGTTCGGTCGAGCAGCGCGAGCCAGCGTCCGCCCGCCTTGTCGGCCAGGTCGGCGCGGCCGTAGCGGCGCACCCCCTCGATTGTGAGCCACTCGAGCGGCGGCCAGCCGTTGGGGCCATCCCATTGCTGCCCCGACATGAAGTTGGTCGTGACGAATCCCCCCGGCTTCAGGAAGTCGCGCTCCAGCCGCGCCGCCACGCGCTTGCCTTGATCGTCGGTCGCGATACCAAAGTACAGGGGCGCCGCCGCGGCTAACGACGGCCGATCCGCTACCAGCTCGCCGGTGGTCCACCGCCGGTCGAAGAAGAATCCTGCCTTGGGGTCGAACATCTGGAGAATCGCCGCCCCGCGCACGCTCGCGCGCTGCGTAAACCGGCGGAAGAGCGTGTCATCGCCCCTGCTGTTCCGGACAAACGCAAACGCCGCGATGGTGCGCTCGGCATTATAGAGGAGGCTGTTGAGGTCGACCGGGATCAAATTGATCGTCTCGAGCGTGCGCAGGTCCTTCGGATTGCGCATCCAGCGGCTCGAGAAGTCCCAGCCGCTCTCCGCCGTCGCGCGCGCGTTGCGATAGAACCCGGCCCGGAGCGACTCGGGGAGCGTCTGCCCGATCTCGACATCGGGGCGGTAGGACTCGGGCCTCGGCTCGTTCGAGTCGTCCCAATACCGATTCAACACCACACCGCCGGGAAGCCGGACGACGCGCCGATACGCGTGTCCGATCGACAGCGTATCGGCCCCATCCATCCAAAAGGCGTATTCCTTCTCCATGGCGTCGAGGTAGACGAGCGCCCGCGCGGTGTCGGTCGCGCGCGCGTACAACCCCACCATCGCCGCGAAGTACGGCGGCTGGCTGCGGGTCAGGTAGTAGGTGCGATTGCCGTTCGGGATGTGCCCAACGGTCTCGATCAGATGCGCGAAGTTGTCGAGCATGCCCTTCACGAGGTCGGTGCGCCCGCTCTGCACGAGGCCGAGCATCGTGAAGTAGGAGTCCCAGTAGTAGACCTCACGGAAGCGGCCACCTGGCACGACGTAGGGACTCGGGAGCGGGATCAGGGATGAGCGCGCATCCGCGCTGTCCGGCTGGCGCGTGAGGACCGGCCAGAGTGCGGTGACGTGCTGCACCATGCCCTGTGAAGCGACGGTGTGATATCCGTCGCCCGCTGCCTCGGGCAACACGAAGTTTTGATCGACGAACGTGCGCAGGACAAATCCCGCCGTCCGCCGCGCCGAATCGTAGCGTGCCTCGATCGTCGCCGGTGCCGACCGCGGCCTCGCATCGACGAACTCTTTCGAGTCGGGAAAGATTCCCGACAGCTGCACGTCGGAGAACAGCGATCCGATGTCGTGCGCAGGGTCGTAGGCAGACGGCCGGACGGCGGGACGGTCGGACGGCCGGCAGGCCACCGCCATTAGCAGTGCCGCCACGCACGGCCTTTTCATCGCACCACGCCCCACGCACCGTTTCATCATCTGAACACGATCCACAGCACGCCGATGATGGCGACGAGCAGCACCGACAGCCCGATCTGGAATCGTCGATCTTTCGCGGTCTCGCCTTCCAGCAGCACGGCGGCGGCCCCTGGGGCGGCACGCACGTACGTGAGTCCAGCGGTTTTCTCGGCCGGAGGGGGTGGTGTCATCATGCTCACGACGAAAAGCACGGCCGTGCAGATCACGAACAGCAGCACGGCGTAGTGGAGGAAGTTGATCGTCGCGATCCAGTGCCACAGCGTTCCCGCCTCGAGGCCACCGCCGGTCGCCTTGTTAGTCAGCTCGAGGACCAGCCGCAGCACGCCGAGGACGAGCCCGGTGACGAGCGATGCCATCGCGCCGGTGCCGTTCAGGCGCCGGAAGAACAGGCCGAGCAGGAAGCAGGCGGCGATGGGCGGCGCGATGTACGCCTGCACGCTCTGCAGGTAGATGTAGATCTGCGACGAGACGAACTTCATCAGCGGAATCCAGGCCAGTCCGAGGAACACCATCACCCCGGCGGAAATGCGGCCCACGGTGACGAGCCGCTGTTCGGTCGCGGTGGGGCGCATCTTCTTGTAGACATCCCAGGTCAGGAGCGTCGAACACGCGTTGAACGCGGAGGCCAGGGAGCTCATCAGCGCGGCGAGCATTCCCGCGAGCACCAGCCCCTTGATCCCCTCCGGCAAGAGGCGCGTCACCAGCGTGGGGTAGGCGGAGTCAGGGTTGTTGCTCACGTCCGAGAACAGCGCCATCGCGACGATGCCTGGGAGCACGAAGATGAAGACGGGGAGAATCTTCAGGTACCCGGCGAAGATCGTTCCGGTGCGCGCTTGCTTGATGTTCTTGGCGGCGAGCACCCGTTGCACGATGTGTTGATCGGTACACCAGTACCAGATCCCGAGAATCGGTGCGCCGAAGATGACGCCGGTCCACGGAAAGTCCGGATGACTCGAGGGTTTCCACATGGAGAAGAAGCCCGCAGGGACCTTGGCTTCGAGCCCGGCGATGCCGCCGACCCGCGACAGCCCGATCGCCATGAGCGTGATGGAGCCGAGAATCAGCACGATGGCCTGCAGCACCTCGGTGTAGACCACGGCGCGCAGTCCGCCGAAGATCGTATACAGCCCGGTGATGACGATGAGGACGATGGCCGCGGTGTAGAAATTCCAGCCCGTGACCGCGCGAATCACGACGCCGCCCGCGTACAGCGTCACGCTGATCTTCGTCAAAACGTAGCCGATCACCGATACCCAGGTGAAATACGACCGCGCCGCCGAGTTGTATCGCTTCTCCAGGAACTCCGGCATCGTGTAGACGCCGCTCTTGAGATAGTAGGGAACGAAGAGCCAGCCGAGCAGCAGCAGGATGAGGCAGGCGAGCCACTCGAAGTGGCCGACGGCGAGGCCGCTGCCGGCGCCGGTGCCCGCCAGCCCCACGAGGTGCTCGCTCCCGATGTTGGAGGCGAACAGGCTCGCGCCGACCGCGAACCACGCGACGTCGCGGCTCGCCAGGAAGTAGTCGGAGCTGACCGCCTTCTCTCGGCGCGCCGCCCACCACGCGATGCCGAACAGAATGAGGAAGTAGATCGCGATGAAGAACAGGTCGAAGCCGTGCAGATTGCTCATTGCGGGGCCCTTGGCGAGTGGAGGAGATATTGAACAGCGAGATCCGTGAGCGTCCACAGCTGCACGTCTGAGCTCGACCCGTAGCGCACCGCGCGCAGGGGGGGGGCTCCTCCATCAAACTTGTAACTCCACAACTCGGCGTACTGCAAACCGGAGCGGGCCACCGCGGTCCGCACTGAATCGACGACGCCGGGGCGATTGCGGGTGGCGAGCGCCGCGAGCAGCACATTGACTTCGCGGCCCCACACGACGCGTGGGGAATGATACAGGTCGTGCTCGAACATGTCCCATACCCTGGGCGTCGCATAGGCGTCGTTCGCGACCGCGAGCCCGACGCCATCGATAAACAAGCCGATCGGATACGGCAGCACGAACGGACGCAGCAACTCCGTCTCACGCTCGTCCGGCTGGCGCTCGAGGAGCAGCCACATCGCCGGGTCGGTGCTCATCACCGGGATCGGCCGGCCCGCGCTGTCGAGCGAGACGGCGGGAAACCGCAGCGTATCGGTGGGGAAACCGGTCGCCGCGATCACAGAATCCCAGTGTGCGTGCTCGGGCGCGGGGAGCGACGCGAGCTTGGCACGCACCCGTGCCTCGACGTCCGCGGGCTCCAGGGCCACGATGAAGTGGCGCCCGGTTCCCCGCCACGCCGCCGCGGCGCGTCTGATGGCGGCCGCGTTCTCGATCCCCGGCTCGCCCATCGCATGCAGCGTGCTGTCGACCGCGCCGATCGCGCGCAGCGCCGCGGGCACCCACACCACATTCACATCGAACGCGAAACAGCCGCCGGCGTAGCCGACGCGGCTATCGCGCCAGCTGCCCGGATGGCACCAGCCATCCGCATCCCGTTTGAAGCTCACGAGATTCGTGGCGACTGGCGCGCGGGCGTAGGGAGCCGCCCGCCGCGCAACGTAGGCGAGGTTCTTCCGCAGCGCGGTACCCCAGCGCCGCACAAATGCCCGCTTGCGGGCATCGGAAACGCGCGGGTCCGCGAAGTAATGGCCCGCGACGACCGGCAGCTGGAAGTCGTCGTCCACCATCCAGTAGTTCTCGCGCGTCGCTTGGAGATCGCCGAGCAGCGCGCGGTTGCCCGTCTCGAGGAACTCGGCGCCGTTTTCGCGAATCGCCTGGCCGCCGAGCGCTTCTTCGTGGCTCACTTCGCCATCGGGCGCGAGCTTGGCGAGCGCCGCGCCCATCGCGAATTCCGGCATCGTGTCGGACCAGACCGGCTCCATGAGCAGCGCCGTCATCAGCATGTCGCGGCCGAAGTACGTCGCGTAGGTCGGCAACCCCGCCATCAGCTTCTGGCGCGAACTGAGCAGCTCAAAGCCGCGCACCTCGCGCTCCAGGCGTGGCGAATTGGCGGAATCGGCGAAATGGCGGAACGCCGCGCTGAAGATCTGCTTGCGATCGAGCGGATCGAGGGCGGGACCGTCGGTCGCGATCTCGACCAGGAGCAGGGCCGGCTCGGCACCGACGGCGCGGATCGTCAGCACACGACCGGAGAGCTGCGCGTGGGATTGGTTGCTGTCGCCGCTGATCGTCAGCCACATGTGGTTTTTGGCATCCAGGCTCGGCTGATAGGCCTGCGCCCGCCAGCGCGATCCGGTATGCGTCAGCGAGAGCAACGGGATCAGGCGGCTGGGATACGCGCCGCCGAGTCGCCGGGCCAGTGCGGTGAACTCCTGCGGTACGAACGGAGGAGCGTCGATCGAATCGTGCACGCGCCCCGCGTATCCGAAGTCGCGCTCGATGCGCATCGAGCCGAGCAGGATCTGTCCGATCTGCGTCGATCGCCCGCCCGGCAGGGTGAGCGGGTACCGCAACCAACGCCGACCGTCTCGACCACCCGTCGCGCCCACCGTCGCCTGCCCTGCACCGAATGCGACCGCCGCATTTGCTTCTTGACCGCCCGAATCTCTTACCGTGAACCCGATACTCTCATTGAGCCCATCCGCCCACAGATGCACCACCCGCCCGGTTTTTCCTTCGATGTAGATCTCGACCGAGTTACGGCGGGAGTCGCGGTAGAGGCGGGCCGTGTAGCCCTCGTAGGCCGCGGAGTCGTCGAGGCCGGGGGTGGGGAATTGCAGAACGGGCGGCGCTTCCCGTGTGGGTGCAGCCTGCATCGCCAGGAGGATGGCCACAAGCATGGCCGTAGATTCTCCGCCCCATGCCCGCCCTTGACAAGGGCTGGATAGGGCGGCAATTCGGATGCAATAACGGCATTCCGTTGGTCGGCTGACTAGCCTGCGGAGGTGTATCGATGCGATTCATGCGACATTCGGCTTCGGCTCTCGCGTTCCTCTGTCTGTACGCCATTCCTCTCACCGCGCAGAACACCGGCACCGTCAAAGGTCAGGTGGTCGACAGTACGGCAAAGCAGCCTCTCGCCGGCGTCACCGTCCAAGTCCAAGGCACCGCGCGCTCCACCGTCACAGGACCCGATGGCAACTACTCGCTCGGCGAGGTGCCGGCGGGAAGCGTCGTCGTGCGAGCAACCCGGATCGGGTTTGGGCCGCAGCAGCAGGTCGTGACCGTCAGCGCCGGCGGGACGGCCGAGGCGCGGTTCGAAATGTCGCCGCAGGCGGCCTTGCTCGAGGCCGTCGTGGTCACCGGATACGGGACGCAGCGGCGTGAAGCCATCACCGGCTCCGTGTCGAGCGTCGATGCCTCGGCCGCGAATGTCGGCGTCAAAACCAATGTCGACCAAATGCTCCAAGGTCGCGCCGCGGGCGTGGAAGTCATTCAGAACAACGGCGAGCCGGGCGCGGGGGCGCAGGTCTTGATCCGCGGCGGCAGCTCCATCAGCGCCCGCAACGATCCGCTCTACGTTGTGGACGGCGTTCCGATCAACAACGTGCCGACCGAGCCGGACGGCAACGGCTGGACCGGCAACCCGTCGCTCGCGCGCAACCCCTTGAACCTGCTGAACCCGGCGGACATCGCATCCCTCACGGTGCTGAAAGACGCGGCCGCGACGGCGATTTACGGCAGCCGCGCCTCGAACGGCGTCATTCTGATCGAGACCAAGAAGGGGCAGGCTTCGGGTGGACCGAGCTTCGAGTACGACGGCTATGTGTCGACCTCCAGTCCCTCCCGCCATCTCGACCTGCTGACGGGATCGGAGTACGCGACTTTCGTGCGCGCGCAGGTAGCGGCGGGGAAACTCGATTCGGCCCGGCTCGGCGACCTGGGCGTCCTGTGGAAGACCGGACCCAATCCCGGGGATACCCTTAGAACCATTTACAACACGAATTGGGAGAGCGCGCTGACGCGCTCGTCCATCACGCACAATCACAATCTCGCGTTCTCGGGCGGGAGCGAAGACACGCACTATCGCGCATCGGTCAACTACGCGAACGAGCAGGGCGTGACGCTGTCGAGCGGGCTGGAGCGGATTCAGGGGCGGCTCAGTGCCACGCACGCAGATCTCGACAACCGCCTGCGGATCGGTCTCAATGTCACGAGCTCGCGCGTCAACAACACCTATCTCACCTACGAAAACCAGGGTGGCTTTGAGGGCGGCGTGTTCGAGAATGTCGCCTCCTTCAATCCGACACGGCCGGTTACGTACACCGACTCGATCGGGACGCACTTCTACGAGGTCGGCGGGCTCACGACACGCAATCCCGTAGCATTGGCGGAGCAGATCGTCAGCATCGGCCAGACGACCCGGACCCTCGGGAACGCCGATGCCGAGCTGGACGTGGCACATGGTCTGACGGCAAAGATCAACGTCGGGCTGGACCATTCCACCGGCGTACGGCAGGA
Organism: Gemmatimonadales bacterium; assembly: GCA_035575675.1. Lineage (GTDB taxonomy): Bacteria > Gemmatimonadota > Gemmatimonadetes > Gemmatimonadales > GWC2-71-9 > 20CM-2-65-7. The sequence goes on along the minus strand of DATLXS010000038.1, from coordinate 1,213 downwards.
GTATTACCCCAAGGCGAACCCACTCGGCAGGGCGTTGGGGAACGGGCTCGCGCAGCAACAGGATCTGGACAACGCCACCCAGACGCTGCAGACACTCCTTACCTATGACGGCCAAGTCGGCGGGGGCAACAGTCTCAACGTCGTGGGCGGCTACGAATACAGCAAGTTCAAGACCAACTGGGTGCTGGGTAAGGGCGTCGGCTTCTTCACAGACGCGTTCGGCTTCAACAGCCTCGATGCCGCCGACACGAGAGAGACCGCGTCCAGCGCGTCCGAAAGCCGGCTCGCGTCTTTCTTTGGCCGGGCCAACATCGGCTTCAACGACCGCTACTTCTTCACGGGCGTGGTGCGGTATGACGGCTCGTCCCGGTTCGCCGTGGGCCACAAGTGGGCGCTCTTCCCGGCGCTGTCGGGCTCGTGGAATCTGAAGCAGGAAGGGTTCATGCAGGGTGGACCGTTCTCTCAGCTCCGCGTGCGCGCCGGGTGGGGCCTGCAGGGCAATCCCGGCGTCGATCCGTACACCTCGTTGATCACGCTGAAGCCCGGTAGTGGTGCCACATACCCGTGGGGCGATACTCCTCAGAGCGGGGTAATCGGCAACAGTAACGGCAACACGGATCTCAAATGGGAGCAGACCGCACAGGCCGACGGGGCGGTGGACTTCGGTCTCTGGAACAACCGGATCTCGGGAAGCATCGAGTACTACCACAAGAACACCAAGGACCTGCTGCTCGTCGTCAATGTGTCGCAGCCGGCACTGGCGAACACCCAGCTCAAGAACGTGGGCCGGCTGAGCGGCCATGGTGTGGAGTTTTCTCTCGATGCCCTGGCGATCTCACGCCCTGGGCTCACCTGGCGTGCCGGCGTCGTCTTTGCGGCGGACCGCAGCAAGGTGACTGATCTCGGGTGCACAACGGATTCAACGGGCGTCAAGAATTGTCCCTTCTACGACTCGGGACCCATCAGCGGGCCGGGTCAGAGCAACACCCCCGCCGAGCGCGTCATGGTCTGCGACTCGGCAGGCTCCTGCCCGGGGTACCCATTGGGCACGTTCTACGGCCCCGTGTTCCTCGACGTCGACGCGACGGGGCAGCAGATTTTCTTCTGCACGGCAGCCACCGTGGGGTGCGTCAACGGGCGAACGACGGTCGTTGGCGGGCCGGCCGCCAAAGATTACCGCGTGATCGGCAACGCCAATCCCGACTTTACGATC
>DATLXS010000037.1:0-19970 GCA_035575675.1 Gemmatimonadales bacterium | reverse complement strand
ACATCGTCAAAATCCTGGTCGACCCCACCGAGACCAACACGGTGTACGCTTGCGTGCCGGGAAAGCTGTGGAGCGACAGCGACGAGCGCGGCGTCTACAAGACCGCGGACGGCGGGAAGACGTGGACCAAGATACTGAAGGGCGGCAACGTCTCGACCGGCTGTTCGATGTTGACGATGGACCCAGCGCATCCTCAGACTTTGTATGCCGGAATGTGGGATTTTCGGCGGCGCGGCTGGACATTCCGCTCGGGCGGCGACAGCGCCACGGCCCCAAGCGCTTCCGGTCTCTTTAAGAGCAGCGACGGCGGCGCGACATGGACCGAGCTCACGTCGACGAGCGCTGCGGGACTGCCTCCCAAACCGTGGGGCCGGGTGGCCGTCGCGCTCGCGCCATCGAAGCCGGACATCGTCTACGCCTTTGTCGAAGCGGTCCCGCCGCTGAACGCGCTGTACCGGTCCAGTGACGCGGGCAAGACGTGGCAGATGCTCGATCGCAGCCAGAACATGATCTGGCGGCCGTTCTATTTCGCAAATCTCATCGTCGACCCGCGCGACCCGGACCGCGTGTACAAGCCCGACGGCGGCCTCATCGTTAGTACCGACGGCGGGAAGAGCTTCAGCGGCATCGCGGGCGGGGCGCACGGCGATTTCCACGACGTGTGGGTCGATCCCAACAACACGGACAACGTGATTACCGGCGACGACGGCGGGCTCTGGTTCTCCTACGACGCCGGCAACAAGTGGGTGAAGAACGAGAATCTTCCCGTCTCGCAGTTCTATCACGTCAGTGTGGACATGGCGCGGCCGTACAACGTGTACGGTGGCCTGCAGGACAACAGCTCCTGGGTGGGGCCGTCGGAGTTTCCCGGCGGCATCACCAATCACCAGTGGGAGAACATGTACGGTGGCGACGGTTTCTGGATGTTCGCCGATCCCACCGATCCCGACTACCTGTACGCGGAAGCCCAGGGCGGCACGATCGGCCGCGTCAACCGGCGCACCCATGAGTCGCGCAACATCCAGCCGCTGCCGCACTATCAGGAAAAGAAGCTGCGGTTCAACTGGAACACGCCGATTCATATCAGCGCCACCCAGAAGGGCACGGTGTACATCGGCGCCCAAGTCCTGTTCCGGTCAAAGGACTACGGCCAGACCTGGGAGCGCATCTCTCCCGATCTGACGACCAACGATCCCCAGAAGCAGAAGCAGGAGCAGTCCGGCGGCATCACGGTCGACAACTCGGCGGCCGAGATGCATACGACGATCTACGCGATCGCGGAGTCGCCGCGGGATGGACAGGTGATCTGGGCGGGGACCGACGACGGGAACCTGCAGGTGACGCGCGACGGCGGCAAAACGTGGACGAACGTCGCGCCCAACATCACCGGACTGCCCGAGAACGCGTGGGTCTCATCCGTCGAGCCCGGGCATTTCGCGAACGGAACGATCTATGCCACGTTCGACGTGCACACGTTCGGCGACATGCGGCCGTATGCCTACAAGTCGACCGACTTCGGCGCGACGTGGACGCCGCTCGTGGCACCCGACAGTCCGGTGCGCGGCTATGCGCACGTAATAAAGGAAGACTTGGTTAATCCCAACCTGTTGTTCCTCGGGACCGAGCTCGGGTTGTGGGTTTCGGTGGACGGCGGCAAGCAATGGGCGCACTACAAGGGCGGCGACTTACCGGCCGTCGCGGTGCGCGATCTGGCGATCCACCCGCGCGATCACGACCTCGTGATTGCGACGCACGGCCGCGGCATCTGGATCGTGGACGACATTTCGCCGCTCCGGGCGCTGACGCCCGAGGTGCTCGCCAGCCCGGTCGCGTTCCTCGCGGACCGTCCGACCGTGCAGCGCCTGCAGTCGGGCGGCGGCTGGGCGAACGGCGACGCCGTCTTCGTCGGGGCCAATCCGCCGGGCGATGCCGTGATCACGTACTACCAGCGTCGCCGCCACATCTTCGGCGACATGAAGCTTGAGGTGTTCGACGCGGGCGGCAAACTGCTCGGCACGATGCCGACGAGCAAACGCCGGGGCCTGAATCGGGTGACGTGGTCGATGCGGCTGGCGGCGCCGCGCGTGCCGCCGGCGGCGAGCGCGGCATTTGGCGCCGCGTACGGCCCGCGCGTGTTGCCCGGGACGTACACGATCAAGATGACCAAGGACACCGCGGTCTATACGACGCAGCTCGTGCTCGTGCCCGACCCGCGCGGGACGCACACCGATCAGGAGCGCCGAGCGGCTTTCGATTTGGCGATCAAGTTGTCGGCGACCCTGACCGACATGACGTTTGCGGTCGAACGCATGAACGGCGTCCGCCAGGCTCTGGAGGAACGCGCCGGCCGGCTGCCGGCGAGCGATGCGGTCGCCAAGCGTTTGCGTGCCGCATCAGCCGCCGTGGACGTGATGCGAAAGAAGATTGTGGCGACCAAGGAAGGCGGCATGATCACCGGCGAGGAGCGGCTGCGCGAGAACATCACCGATCTGTACAGCAACATCATCTTCTACGATGGTGGGCCGGAGCAGACGCAGGTGGAACGCGCGGACGCGATCGCGCGGGAGCTGACCGACGTGGTACGAGATTTCGATGCGTGGACGGCGCGCGACCTGGCCGGGATCAATACGGCGCTGCGGGGCAAGAAGCTCGAGCCGATCGCCGTGATGAGCCGGCAGCAGTGGGAGACGGCGGGGCAGTAGGTCGTGCGCTACACGGGGTTGGTGGCGTTCGCCGTGCTGGCTGCCTGCCGTAGCTCGGCGATCGGTTCCGGTGGACCGCCGCCGCCACCACCCGGACCAGCGCCGGCGCTGCACGTGCAAGGCAATCAACTGGTCGATAGTGCCGGGCGCGCTGTCCGCCTCAAGGGCGTGAATCGCTCCGGAACCGAGTACGCCTGCGCACAGGGGTGGGGTTTCTTCGACGGCCCGTCGGACTCCGCGTCCATCGCGGCGATCACGTCGTGGAAGGCCAACGCGGTCCGCGTGCCGCTCAACGAGACGTGCTGGCTTGCGATCAACGGCGTCAAGCCCGCCTACGCGGGCGCCAACTATGCGCGGGCGATCAGTGATTTCGTAGACCGGTTAAACAGGGCCGGGCTTGTCGTGATCCTCGATCTCCACTGGAGCGCCGCCGACACCGCGATCGCGCTCGGCCAGGCGCCGATGCCGAATCGGGATCACACACTGGAATTCTGGCGTCAGGTCGCCGCGGCCTATGGCAGCAACAACCGCGTGATCTTTGATCTTTACAACGAGCCGTTTCCGGACGGCAACCGCGACACGCCTGAGGCGTGGCGCTGCTGGCGCGACGGCGGCACGTGCGGCGGGATGAGCTTTCAGGCGGCCGGGATGCAGGAGCTGGTGGACACGATCCGCAGCACCGGCGCCACGAACGTCATCATGGTGGGCGGTGTGCAGTACGCGGCGACGCTGTCACATTGGCTTGCGAACAAGCCGGCCGACCCGCGCAACAACCTCGCGGCGTCGTGGCACATCTACAACTTCAGCTGGTGCCATACATCGGGGTGTTGGGACAGCACCGCAGCGCCGGTGGCGGTGCAAGTTCCCGTGGTGCTCGGCGAGCTGGGGCAGGACGATCGGGGCAGCGCGTTCGTGACGGCGTTGATGGACTGGATGGATGCCCGCCAGGGAGGGGCCGGATATCTCGGGTGGTCGTGGGACGTCTGGGGCAATGCGCTCGATCTGATCAGCAGCTACGACGGGACGCCGACGACCTACGGGCAGACGTTCAAGACCAGATTCTCGCGCTGACGCTCACACTCAAGGTGTGAAGAACTCGCTCATCGCGGGCGCCGCCGCCGCCGCCCCCGGAAACTGCGTGATGCCGAGCGCCTCGAGCGTCAGTCGCAGCGTGCTCTGGTGCTGGTAGAGCGTCGCGGACTGGTAGCCGCGTTTGGCTTTTGGGCTCACGACCACCCAGGCGATGCGGCCGCCGCCGTGCGCGTTGTCGCTGTCCGACTCGTCGAACGTGATGACGAGCAGGCCGTCCTGTTGGAACGTGGCGCTGGCGAGGAGCGGCGCGATGTGGGTCCGGAGCCACGAATCCGCGGTGGCGAGCGGGCAATCGTGCGCGTCGTTGCAAAGATTGGGCACGATGTTCGAGTAGTCGGGGAGCGTGCCGCCCGCCAGGTCGGTCGCGAACTGGGTGAACGGGACGAGATTCCGCCGCTGGAGCGAGTCGTTCGCCACGTCGGAGAGCAGGGCGAATGTGTTGTGCCTGCGGGCGTAGCGGCCCACGTCGGCGCCGGTGTAGCCGACGGACGGAATGTCTTCGGCGTACGACTTCCACGTCCTTCCCGCCGCGAGCAGCCGCCGCACGACGTTGTCCACCGTCACGATCGTTGAATAGCTGTCGTCGTTGGTGATGATCTGCCCCGTCCCCAGCATGAAGTAGTTGCCGATGGACGGATGCGTGTTGGCGTAGTACTGCGTCGCCAGGCCGTAGTGCCGGGCGAGACTATCGAGATAGGGCATCGACGCGCTGTCCAACGCGCCTGTGTAGTCGTGGTTCTCCTCGGTCACGAGGAAAACGTGCCCGGCCTGCGGGATGCCCCCACCGGCGGTGGGGGGGCGTTGCGGCTCGCAGGCGAGGACGAGAGCGAGCGCAACGAGCGTCAGGCGCCGGTGTGAGTACCTCACTGGCGGCCGTCGCTCCGCGGATCTGGACGCACCACGAAGTCTCGCGTGTATGCCCGGCCGTTGACGGTCAATCGCGCCGTGAAGGTCCCGGTGAGGCGCGCGCCGCCGCGGCGTCGTCCTGCGCCGCCCGCCGCCACGGCGCCCGGAGCCGGCGGCGCCGGGGGTTCGACCGGCCGCCAGACGACACGGTGCATCCCCGCCGTCGCAGAGAATGCGTCCGGCGCAGGTTGCCACAGCGGTGAAACGCGCGGCAGGGCACCGCGTGCCGGCGTTTCGGCTGCCGGCTCGGCGGGCCACTTCCGTAGGATCTTGCCACCCCCGTCGAGGATTTCCAGCGTCACCGGCGCCGCCGCCTTCAGATAGAAATCGATATAGGCGCCGTCGGGCGGGTTCAGCGCCTGCGGCTCGTCGCGCTGGTACGGCGTCCCGTTGTCGTCGCCCGGGATGACGTTGATCGCGTCCGCCGGCTTGAAGAGCCAGGCGTCGGCTTTGAGCACTTCGTCCGTTACCTGCCGCAACGCGCTGATGTCGTCCATGACCCAGAAGCCGCGGCCATGTGTGGCGACGATGAGGTCGTTGCCGTACACCACGAAGTCGCGCACTGACGTCACCGGCAGGTTGCGCTGCAGCGGCTCCCAGTGGTCGCCGTCGTCGAACGACACGAACGCCCCGCGCTCGGTCCCGGCAAAGAGCAGCCCGCGGCGCAGCAGGTCTTCCTTGACGACGTGCACGTACACCCCATCGGGCAGCCCGGTTGTGATGCGCTGCCAAGACTTGCCCTGATCGCGCGTGCGGTAGATGTAGGGCGCGAAGTCCTGCAGCTGGTGGCGGTCGACGCTCGCGTATGCCGAGTCCGCGTCGAAGTGCGACGCCTCGACACCGGTGACTCGACTCCACGCCGTCATTGCGGCCGGGGTGACGTTGCGCCACGTCGTGCCGTCGTCACTCGTGACCTGGATCAGCCCGTCGTCGGTGCCGATCCAGATCAGGGGGGCGCGCAGCGGCGACGGGGCGACCGCGTAGATAACGCCGCGCTTGCCGTTGCGATCGGTGGCGGCCGCGGCCGTAGCGTCGAGGTTCGGCGGAATCCCGGGATCGGGGCGAGTCAGGTCGCCGCTGATTTGCTTCCACGTGCGCGCGCCGTCCGTCGTCTTGAACAGGAACTGGCTCGCGTAGTACAGCGCATGCGGATCGGCCGGCGACAGCACCAGCGGCTGGGTCCAGTCGCCCCGATCGGTTTCGCTGCCCTTCGGCGCCGAGGTATTCGGGACGGAGAGGTTGGTGTCGAGCTCCCAGCGGCTGCCTTCGCCGCCATAGATGATCCCGGGATGCAGCGGGTCGCCCGTGGCGTAGCCGCTTTCGCCTGCCGCGCCGATCGGCTCCCAATCGCGCTGCGAGATTTGGGCGAACTTGCCGCGCGAGCGTACCGCGACCGCGCCCGAGTCCTGCTGTGCGCCGACGACCCAATACGGCACGCGATAGTCGACCGAGGCGTGATAGATCTGGGCCGTGGGCTGGTTGAGCCACGAGCTCCAGGTCATGGCGCGCGGATCGGTGGTGCGCGCGTTGCGCGTGATGATCGTGCCCTGGTCGCTCGCGACGATCAGGATGTCGGGGTTGTCGGGTGAGACCCACACCTGGTGGTAGTCGTCGCCGCCGGGCGAGCCGCGGATCACGTCCCAGGTGGCGCCGCCGTCTCGGCTCCGGTTCACGGCGACGTTCGGCACGTACACGATGTCAGGGTCCTTCGGATCGACCGCGATCTTCTCGAAGTACCAGCCTCGGCCCCACAGCGCCTGATCGGCACTCACGCGACGCCAGGTCTCGCCCGCGTCGTCCGAACGAAACACACCACCCTGACCTGGCGGCGGCGGCGAAGGGCGGTCCGGCGCCTGCGGCGCCGGGGGCGGCGCACTCGGATCGGGCACGAGGCAGTCCACGACGGTGTACACGCGCCGAGGATTCGACGGCGCGACCGCGATGCCGGTCCGTCCGATTCCTGCGGGCGGCAGTCCGGCTGTCAGTTGGTTCCACGTCGATCCGCCGTCCGTCGATTTGTAGATCCCGCCGCCCGGGCCGTTGGTTGGCGCGTAGGTAAACCACGGTGGGCGGCGCGTATTCCACAGCCCCGCATACACGACGCGCGAATCGGTGGGATCGATGACGACCTCCACCGCCCCGACGTTTTCGTCCTTGTAGAGCACTTTCTGCCAGGTGCGGCCGCCGTCCTTCGAGCGGAACACGCCGCGCTCCGGGTTTGCGGCATAGAGGTGACCGATCGCCGCAACAAACACCACGTCGGGATTCTTTGGATCGACGGCGATCTTGCCGATGTGCTGCGTGTCGGCGAGGCCGAGATGGGTCCAGGTGCTCCCTGCATCGGTGGACTTGTAGACGCCGTTGCCGAAGCCCACGGAGTCGCGCAGCGTGGACTCGCCTGAGCCGGCGTAGATCACGTCGGGCGCCGATGGTGCGACCGTCAGCGCGCCGATCGAGGCGACGGGCTGGTCATCGAAGATGGGGAGCCACGTTCTGCCGGCGTCTTTGGTTTTCCAAACGCCGCCGTTCACGTGGCCGAAGTAGAACTCGTCGGGCCGGCCCGGTACGCCGCACACCGCGTCGCAACGGCCGCCGCGAAACGGGCCGAGCATGCGCCAGTCTTGGGGGCTCGGGGCTGGGGAAAAGCGACGCCAAGCCGGGCGATGCTCCGGGAGCCGGAGCGCGGAGAGCGCGACGCCGGCTTGGGCGAGGTTGGCGAGGAAATCGCGGCGAGAGGTCATGGCTCAGGGCGTGACGCTGCCGAAGTAGACCTCGAGGTTCGTTGGATAGGTACCGAACGTCTTGCCCGGGCCGGTCCACGTCATCGCGGCGCTCGTCGGGAGCGAGATGACGCCGTCGTAGTCGCCGATGAACGGGCGGACACCGTTTGTGCACCCGGCGCAGGGGACGCCGTAGGCGGAGGGATCCCAGCTCGTCTTCGTGACGCGCGTGGTGGACCACGTGCTGCCGCCGTCGACGCTCGTGATGTAGGAGACATCGAACAAGGTGTTGCCGGTGTAGCTGCGATCGTTGGTCATCAGATCGAGCCGGCCGCTCGACGGCTCGACGCTCAGCTCGACATTGATGCGATCGCCCGATGCGGGCGCCACGATCACGGGCGTGCTCCACTTCGTGATGTCGCTGACGTTCGCGTACGTCAAAAGGATCTGGGCCGTGCCATTGACGATGTCGGTGTAGGCCACGTAGAGGCGGCCCGTGGTGGGATCGAACGCCGGTGCGGGATAGGAGCCTGGAGCGCGGAACTGCCCGCCGGAGATGTTGAAGCAGTACGGCGGATACAGGCACACCGGGTTTTGGAATGTGGCGAACCTGAACGAATTACTCCACGTCGCCCCGTGGTCCGTGGACACACTCACGAACATCGCGGTCCCTTTGCCGCCCTGCACCGAATTGTCGAACGTCAGATAGGCGTACCCGGTCGCGTTGTCGACGACGACGCGCGCATCCTGATCGCTGCGCACCGAGCCGCTGGAGACTTTGACGGGGAGCGCGAAGCTGGTGCCGCCGTCGCGCGACACGGCGATGAAGATCGGCGAGTGGCCGCTGAATCCGGTGAAGTGCGCCCACGGCACGTAGATCGTGCCGTCGTTCGCGACGGTCATGGACTCGTGGTCGGGAAATTGGCCGTTGGAGCCCCTCGCTTTGCCGTCGCCCTGGAACGCGCTCACGAGGGTGAGCGGATGATCGGGGCCGCCGGCGGTCCAGGTGCGGCCGCCGTCCGCCGAGCGGCTGAGCCAGAGCGCGACGTTCTTTCCCTTGTAGCCGAAGCAAGTGAAATAGGCGGTGCTGCCGTCGGGGCTGAACGCCACCGCCGGATCGCCGCCAAAATCGTACGTGCCGGTCCCCGGGACGGACGGATCATTCGTGAATGCGGTGATGCCGGGGATGAAGCCGCTCGGCAGCGTCGGCGTCCAGGTCTTGCCGCCGTCAAAGGTGGCGTTGACGCCGCAGCCGTCGTTGTAGTTCCAGTCGTTGTTGCCCGTGATCATGTTGCTGGGGTTGGTCGGATTCACCGCCAATGGAGTCTCGTTTTGGGCGGTGGTGTCGCGGCTGACGTTGACCACCGAGACCGATCCCGAGCCGAGGGCACTGAAGCTGGGCGTGCCGAGGGTGGTGATGGGGGCCTCGCGGCAGGCGGCGAAGACCGCGCCGGCGCCCAGAGCGGCGCATAATGAGCCTGAGAGTCGCATGCAGGATCTCCGAGGGAACGAGCCTTTGAAAATAGACCCACTGTCCTGCAGGCTGGCAACTCGGAACCACTGTACTTGGCGCCCAGCGCCTAGCTTTCTATCTTCCCTCTCCGTTTTTGGGCCAGGTAGCTCAGTTGGTAGAGCAGCGGACTGAAAAGACGAGGGGTCCCATGCGGGCCCCTCGTTTTGTTCTACAGCACTGGCACTAGCTCACCACATTTGACCGCATCGGCGGGCACTGACCGGCAAACACTACGGCAAACTTTTTCCTACGCTCCTCCACCACCTGTGCTCGCGTGGAAAACTCCGATTTTCGTCAGGAGAGGACAATGATGTGGCCACGTAACGCTCACGTGGTGGTCGGCCAGAGTGGCCCTAGAATTGTAGCATGCCGCCTAGCGGTTTGGATCAAGAAGCACTGACACTCGGGGGGAAAGCGGAGCGGTCAATCATCATTCCAGGAGTACTTACTCCTGTCATCCTAGTTTTTGCGAATCGAAACTTGGGGGTCGGCTCTTTCAGTTTTCGACGATAACTTAAGCTTTGCGTCACCGGACTCCCGAGACGAGTTCCCATCTACCACCCGGAGACAATCGATACGCCCACATCTGCCCCGTGACGATTGGAAGCCACCTTCCGAAAACGGGAGTGGTCTGCTGGACAACGATAAACCGAATGTGCCGAGCGCGAGCCGTCGACTCTGCAAGCTCCCTTAGATCTTGTGCCTCACCTTGGTTCGCCTCGCGGGCATAGTAGTTGACTACCCAAGCCGGACCCCGGGTGAGCGCCTGCGAGCCGAACATTCCGAGAACGCCAGAATCCTCATGCATGACAATGAGATCATAGGAGTTCCCTGAAGGGGCTGTCACACGCGTGTAGCGTGGACGGAACATGGCCACGTAGATCGCCAGCCCAACCAGCGCCCCCGACACGGCTAGTAACCTGAGTCTCGACACCACCTGCGTCCCGATCAACGGAAGGTCCATACTATTGACCATAGCATCACAGCGAGCGCGCAACCAGCGATCACTGCCGTGACTCTGACCCAGAAAAGGTGTCGCCGGGCGGAAGGCGGGTACCCGCGACCAGTCCAGTCGTCGATGGACGGCGACGAAATGAAATCAAGGAATCGCCGCGTTGGAGAAGCTCCATCGGGGGCCGGCACCTTATACGGCATCGCCCGCCACAGCGCACACAGATGAATCCCCACAGCTACCACGAAGAAGCTCGTCGCGCCGATCACGGTGGCTCTCAAGGCAAAGCGCACAGATAGGTTCCCGGCAAGGAGGAACATCCCGCTATTAGCATCACCCTGAACATAGGACTCGGCTCTGTCACGCCGGTGGTCGGTGCGATAATTGCTCCGCCCACGCGAGGCCCTATGAGGGGGTGCGTGAAACTCAGCGAGCTCGTCAAACCTGACTGATTGCCAGTGAGAGACCCTCCAAAGGGACCTACGCCACCCTCGCCCCCGGCGGAGGTCCCTCTGAACGCATCCAGATTGGTTGAGACGCCGAAAACTGGACCGACAAACTGGCTATTCCCCTTCGCGGGTCCCGATGACAAGTAGCCTCCGCATCCCACGTCGTTACAATATATGCCAGCACCTGCTGTGGCCCCGATCTTCCCCCGTGCTTCGGTTAGACCTATCCCCATGAATCGAACGGGACTCTTGGCCTGGATTTGGGCAATCTTTCGCTCCACAATGGTGAGATCCCATTTCTTGCACTTTTCTTCGCTGTCCCGGAGTTTTTCTGGGCATAGTCCGAACGGGTCGGAAAAGTTGACCGGGTCTCCGCCTGCGAAGCCATACAGGTTCAGCCCGCCCGCGAGGCCGATGGGATCTTCCTGCGTAAACCTCCCCGTCGCGGGGTCGTAGTAGCGGTGACGCATGAATTGGAGGCCGTTCTGATCTTGTTTTCCCACTAAGAGCGTGCCGTGCCAGTCGGGATGTATCCAGGACGGGGAATTGACGCGGTGTCGATCGAACGCCGAGTAGAAGAATGACCACAAGGGCGCGATGCATCGGAAGGTGTCGGGCGGCGGGTTCGGGCAAATCGCCTGTGCGCCGTTCGTATACACGCCGAGTGGCGCATCGTCGTTGCCATTCCAGAAGGGGATGCTGGTGATCGGCGGAAGGGCAATGTACGTGGGGTGGCAGAAACTTTGTCCGTCGCTCTCGTACCACCAGTATTCGTAATTGATGCGCGTCGCCGCGAGCGGCTGGTCGATCCCCCGGCCGGGGATATATACGACGCGTCCAAAGTATTGATTCATGTCGAGCCGATTGGGGAGGCATTGGAAGGCTAGCAACGAGACATCGTTCTCATGCTTGTGAAGAGCAGTATCTCCCGGCATCTGGATTTCGACCAGTTCCTGGCTCCGATTCCACACTGTGCGCCGCACCAAGCTGGTGGAACATTCCATGTACTCTCGCCACTTCGTGCCCGGGTCGGCTCCAAATCCGTAGCACCTTCTCTTTGACCACATCCAGATGCGCCGTCCGAGCGCGTCGTAGCGATACTCGTCGAACGTGAATTTGTCGATGCGGAAGTCGGGCGTGCTCGAGGAGATCCAGCGCCAGTCCACGGCCCGCACCGTGCCGTCGGCTGCATAGTAGCTCGCCCGCTCCTCGCCTGGCTTGCTGCTGTAGCCGGGATTGGAGCTGAGGCGAATGTTCCCTGCGGAATCGTAAGTGTAGCTCGTAATGATCAGGTTGAGCGTGTCGGTCTGCAGCCGACCAGTCCCCGGCTGGTAGCTCGAACCGTGAAGGGTGCTGGAGTTCGGAGGGGTAAAAGGAGGGCTGATGGTATCGTACGTGACTGCGCGGGTCCGATTTCCAAGGGCATCGAAGGTGAAGGTCTCATTCGAGATGAATGTCGCGTCGGGGACGCCCGGCGGCCCGTAGGCTCGTTGCTTGAGCCGCGACGTGGCGAGGGAGCCGAGACCGGAATACGTCACGGTGAGGGTGTCCCGGGCTCCCAGAGAATTGCCACTCCAGAGTAGGCGGCCTTGCGCATCGTACTGATAGTTCATCGCGCGCAGCACTGAGCCATTGAAGCGCGGAAACGTCGTTCCCCCCCAATTATTGATCGTATCCGCGAGTAGCCGTCCGTCGGCGTCCAAGGCGAACCACTCTTTGTGCTGACCCGGAAAGTACAACGTGTCGAGATCACCGCGCGCTTTGTAGTGGAACGAGTAGGTATCGTGCTTCAAATCGGCGATCGAGCTCAATTCGCCCGATTGGGCGTTGTAGCCAAAGTCGATGTCTCCAAACAGCTGGGCGTCACCGAGCTGCGACGGGATGTAGAGGGATGTCTCTCGCCCATCGAGATCGTATGTGTGCCGCACGATATACTTGTGCAGATCCCAGTTCGTGTTGGTTGTATCCAGCGCCTGGATGCGGAGTGTGTCGGCGTTGAGGAGCCCGCCCGGGAAATAGGACCGACTGATTCTCGCGTAACGATTATTCGCGGTGGAAATCCTGCTCATCGCGTCGTAGCGCAACACCACGGAATCGCGCGGGATGGTGTAGGCGAGAAAGTAAGGGGACTGCTGGTACGACGCCCACGAGTCAAATGCGGACGCAAGCGAATCGTACGTCACCTGCGGTACTACGCGTGTAGTCAGGCGATTCAGCGTGTCGTACTTCATCGTGATCGTGTGCCCGCAACGGGTAAGGACGGTCACAACATTACCGGCCGGATCGTACACGGTGCTGTCCCGTTGCCCGTTCGGCGCGATCTCGGCGACGCGCCGGTTCGCGCGATCGTAACGCCATAGCGTGGTGACGGTGCCTACGCCCGACGGTATGCCGAGCGGAGTTTGAGACAACAACGTGTCATTGCCTTCAGCATCGAAGCGTTTTTCGACGCGCAGAATCTGCGTCTGATTGGGCGCGATCGACTCGGCAATGCTGTCTTGATCCATCACGGTGTACACCACACGTTGCCGCTGCCGTATGGTGTTGTCCTGAGTGCCGCCCTTAAGCGTGTCGGTGGCGTTGATCGGTGTAACAACGAGCGTGTCGCGCCCGAGCGAGTCGGTGTAATGACTGACCCAGTACCGAAGCGGCGTCCGGGTCGCGGATAGGTTGCCTCTAGCGGTGTCGTAGTCGATGGAGTCCGGGGGCGTTCCAGGCAGGACGGTGGCGGACAGGAAGTTGAACGAGTTGTTATAGCGGAATGTTACCCGCCGTGCCGGATCGGGACCGACTTGTTGCCAAAGCCGGTTGCCGTTCGCCGCGTCGTACGCCATCGTCGTGACCACTCCCATGGGCGTAATGACGCTGTCGGCGAAGTCCCACACGGGGTCCCAATGATACCGCATGATGGCGTCTCCTTGACCAGGTCCGAATGGCCCGACCGCCGTGCTCTGCACGATGTTGCCACGCCAGTCGTAGAACGCTCGGGTCACGAAACCATCGAATGTCGTCAGCCCTGTCGCGGGCATGCTCCATTGCCCGTCCTCGCGCTTCACCAGCGTCTGGCTCCCGGCGGCGTTGACGATCTTTCGAACAGCACCGCGAGGATCGAGCCAGAACTTGGTTTCCTGCCCGACGGAGTCGACTCCTCTCGCAAAGTGACGTGCGCCGTAGATCGAAGTGTAGGCATTGGCCGTGTCCGTCGCGGTGTTCGGTGTGGCGTTAGCGAGCCCGACGCTATCGACAGCATGGAAGCCAGTTCGAATGGAGTCTGGCTGGAGATCAATCTTCACGCGCGAGAGCTTCCTCGCCGCATCGTAACTGTAGCTCGTGACCGTGCCTCGCCGATCCGTGCGCGTCGCGATGCGGTTCGTCGCGCCGTCGTACCCGAAGTTCACCGTCCGCAGGTCCGGGCCCCGAAGGGCGTTCATGCGCGAGCCGCTGAGCGTCAGCTTGACCGCGCGCTTGACGCTGCCGATCGGCGGCGCCATCACGGAATCAAGCAGTCCCGACGTGGAGTTATACACGAACTGGTATAGGTACGTCGTGTCCGGAGGCAGCAGGATCTTTAGCAGCCGACCGATCGAGTCGTACCGGAATGCGGTCGTGTGACCGAGGCGGTTCACGGTTGCTACGTGTCTGCCCGCAGAGTTGAACGTAACCGTCAGTCCGCCGGGCAACCGGTGTACATAGCCGGTACCCCCCCACACTAGAGTGTCAGGGCCATCCAGACCGCTCGCTACCCACGTATTGCTCCCTGCAGGCGCATAGAGTCGCGCGCTGCCATCACCACCGACCAACAACCGACTGCTGTCACTGAGAACTGAGAGCCGCTCGACACCAGCCAACCACCAACCCGCCCCAAAGCTGCTCCGACGCCGATTCACGACGATCAAACGTCCAGAGGCCACGGTCGAGTTGCGTGAGCCCGGAGCGGTCCGGTAGACCGTCGTGACCTCGAGTGTATAGTCGATCACCTTCGTGGTGTCAGCCAGGGACGTGGTGTCGGTCAAGGTTGCGGAGCCCAGTGCAATGCGACGCGTTGCTCCGGGAACCCAATTGGTCCCGACCCACAGACCTTGCGCCATTGTCACGTTGTTGATCTTGAGAGCTGCCTCAACGCTGTCGGGCACAGTGGTATCGCTCGCGAGCGAGACGGTCGCGGCAACGATCGGGTACGGGTCGGCCGCTGCGCTGTTGTAGATGAGGGTTGGAACGCGGGCTTTGTTGAGCGTGCGGATGGCTGGGAGCGCGTGTACAATGCGCAGATCGCCGCACTCAAACGCAGCAGCGGATCCCGCCGCGACGGTCAGACATTCTCCGCGATCGAGACTGGTCCCGGGATTGACGTCAGCGATGGAGACAACGGGAAAACGCTTCGTGACCGCCCGCACAGCAACAGTCCCGGAGTCGCGGAACGCCGAATTGGCCTGGTCAGTTGCTTTAATTCTGACGGTGGCATTCGTCGTATCCCCCGCGCCCAAGGTATAGTTCGCCGTCACGACCCGGCTTTCGTACGCCAGGAGCGTGTCGACACCCGGTGTCGCCCCGCATCCTGTAATGGTCCCGCTGCACACCGCCGACAGACTGTAGACTGCGGTGGCCGGCTGCAGGTTCTTCACAAAGAATCGTTGCGATCCCGGAACCCCAGCGAAATGCTGGCGCTGCGGGAGTTCGGCGCGTACGGCCACCGCGCGGGAGATGATAGGAACGACATAGGTTCCTGAATCGCTGACGCCACCGCCCGCAGCAGTGAGTCTGAGCGTTCCAGTGCCAGCAGCACCGACACCATAGAACGCCGTGACCGCGGTGTCCGCACCCCCGCTCAGACTTGCGCTTGACAGGCTTGTCCCCGTACAGGTCACGCCGGTGCCGCCACACGAGAACGTCACGCTCAAGGCCGTAGCGCCGGTATTAGTGACGGTAAAGGTCTGGCCATACCCGCCCGTGTTCGCGGGACGTGGCGGCGCAGCCCCGCCATCCGGAGTGACCGCCACGCCAGGCGCCACGACCGTCACGTTGAGCGTGCCAGTATCACTGACGGCGAAGCTTCCGGATGCGGTCAGCTTGACGACACCACTCCCCGCGGCGCCCACGCTGTACGTCACCGTAATCGTTCCACCTGTGCCAGCAGCTAGAAAGAGGTTTGACGCGCTGGGCGACGCGGACGTGACGGAGCCACTGCGAGTGACGACGATGCCGTACGTGTCGTCGCAGATTCCCGTGTTGGTCACGTTGAAGTCGATCGTCAGGTTGGAGGTGTTGATAGGCTGAGTTTCTGCAGCGCCATCAGGCGAGACCGACACGGAGTAGTCCCCATCAGCTGTCTCGGGCGCGTTCGGTCCGTGCAAACGCACCTGATCCTGTTCTTCGCGCGGACTCGGGCGGAGGGGGCAGTCTCGATGCGGAGCGAATAGAACGGAAGTCGGAATGGGCGTGGTGCGCGTAGTGACGCCAACGACGAAGTGAACGACAACGAAAGTCGTGAAGGCGGTTGCGACGAGAGACGAGCGGAGTACCACGGAACGGCTCCGTGTGAAGGGTCGCTCCGCTTAGGCACTCCACGTGCCAAGACGAAATCGCGCTGGGAGTAAGCAGTTGTCGCGTTCGAGGAGTGTCACCTTGAGCTGTAAAGACTGTTACGGCAGCTGGTAGGTAAACAGGAACGATGAGCCTACATCTTCTGCCGCTTGAGATGCGCGTACAAAGTCTTGCGACTGGTTCCCAGGGCCCGTGCGGCAGCGGACTTGTTGCCGTGAGCGTCCGTCAACGCCCGCCGCAACGCGTGGTCCCAGCTGACTGTCCAGCGCCGCGCGCGGGGGAGGTAGTCCGGTAACTTCCCGTACTTGATCCGACACTTGAGCGCATTCTCGAGTTGCCGGACATTCCCCGGCCAACCAAAACTCATCAGGCGATCCAGCTCGAGTGGGCTGAGGACGTCCGGCTCGACATGCGCCTCCCGCGCCAGCTTGACCATGATTGCGACGGCTATCTCGGGAAGGTCTTCCATATGCTCAGCGAGCGCCGGCATACGGATGACGTCATCCTCCATGCGATCCAACAAATCCCACCGGAAGCGGCCCGCGTCCGCCAACGCCGGCAGATCTTCATTGGTCGCGAACACAATTCGTACGTCCACTTCGGTATCAACCTGCTGCCCCATGCGCTGAAAGGTCTTGCCGTCTAACAAATCCAAAAGGATTTCTTGCACGCGTGCGCTGGCGAGATGAACTTCGTTTAAGAAGAGCGTTCCCCGGTGTGCTCGCTCGAACGCCCCTCGATAGTCATAGAGCGCCCCTGTAAAGGCGCCGCGGACCCACCCCACGAGCTGGCCGATTTCGCTCCCCTCGACCGCCGACACTTTGTTGAGGCCGCAGCGAACCAGGGGACCGGGTCGTGCGGCGGACGCATGGAACAACTGCGCCGCGCGGTTCTTGCCGGACCCCCGAGGGCCTTCGAGCCGAATGGGCCATGGAAAGCGCGCGGCGTTCTTGATGCGCTCGCGGAGGGCGCGCATCGCCGCGGAATGGCCGAGGAGAGAGTTGTCGCCGGCGTGAGACGGCGTCGAATCACGAGAGGTTCGTTCGTGCATTTGTGGGCTCTCGGAATCGGGCGCGCAATCTGTTACCAAACGGTCCTAACGTTGTTCCCGGTGTGAAACCGTAACAGTTGCATGTGACCAATAGCTCGGGTCACGAAGCAATGTCGCTGCAACTGCCCAGTTTGCCTCGTGCAGAATCCGGATTTGATTGGCATGCCGCGTGCTTCGGTCAGCGATGTCCAGCACATGGAGCAGGTGTGTCAATGGCACTGCAGACTCGTCTTCCGCTTACAGATGCCTTCCAGGCGCCTTACCTCGAGGCCAACGGCATTTTTCCCGTTGAGGTCTGCAACGGGCGCTTGCGGGTAGCGGTGACGGGCGAACCGCCAGTGGAAGTGCTGGACGATCTGGAACTTACCTATGACGCGCCGCTCGAGCTCGTCCCAGTCAGCGGTGACGAGTTGCACGACGCCATTCGACGCACGTACGCCGCGGCGGAATCAATGGTCGAGTTGGTCAAGGACCTGGATGGCGCCGTGGGACCTGCGGACGTGACGGACGCCCCGGTCGCCGACGCGCGCGATCTCGCCAACCAGCCGCCCGTCATCCGGTTCGTCAACCTGCTGATTCGTGAGGCGCACACGGCGCGTGCGTCCGATATCCACCTGGAATCGACGCGCGACGGACTGCGCACGCGGCTGCGGATCGATGGCGTGCTGGCGGATGTGCCCAGTCCACCGCGGGGGCTCCAGGCTGCGGTCGTGAGCCGCGTCAAGTTGATGGCCGATCTGGACATCGCCGAACGGCGCGCGCCGCAGGACGGCAGAGTCCGGGTGCGCCTCGAAGAACGGGAGATGGATCTCCGGATTTCCGCGATACCGACCCTCTATGGTGAATCGCTGGTGCTGCGACTGCTCGATCGAGGTGGACAACCCGTTGACCTGCAGGACCTCGGGATGTCACCGGAGACGCTCGACTCCTTTCGAACGCTGGCGGCGCGACCGCACGGACTGCTCCTCGCAACGGGTCCGACCGGCAGCGGGAAAACCACCACGCTCTATGCGGCGCTCGCGCTGCGCGATGCCAAGGCGGAGAAGGTCATCACCGTCGAAGACCCGGTGGAATACCACCTTGAAGGCGTCACCCAGATGCCGGTCAATCGGAAAGCGGGTGTCAGCTTCCCCATCGCGTTGCGCAGCATCCTGCGGCAGGATCCCGATGTCCTGATGGTGGGCGAAATGCGCGATCCCGAGACGGCGGAGATCGCAACCCAGGCCGCGATGACGGGCCATCTCGTGTTCTCCACGCTTCACACAAACGATGGGGTTAGTGCGATCACGCGCCTCATCGATCTCGACATCGAACCCTACATCGTCGCCGCGACGCTCGAGGGCGTCCTGGCACAACGACTTGTTCGTCGTGTGTGCAGCGAATGCTGCGAGCGGTATCACCCGGATCCGGCAATGGCGGCGCTCGTCGCAAACCGGCCGGTCGGCAACATGGTACTCCACCGCGGCAAGGGCTGCCGATCGTGTCGGGAGACCGGGTATCGTGGTCGGACCGGCATCTTCGAGCTCGTCACAATCACGCAGGAGTTGAAACACGCCATCACCTGTGCGGCCGCCCCGGCTGAGGTGCGTGAGCTGGCGAGATCACAGGGTCTGAAGACGCTGCGCGAAGACGGCTGGACGAAGGTCCAGGCCGGGATCACGACGATCGAGGAGGTGCTCCGTGTTACGGAGCACTAAAGGATTCACGCTGATCGAGATGCTCGTGGTGATCACCGTGATCGCGATTCTCGCGGGGCTCGTCGGGCCAATGGTTTTTCGCAACGTCGGCGATGCGAAGATTACCGCCGCGAAAGCGCAGCTCGAGCTGCTCAGCCTCGGCCTCGAACAGTACCGCCTCGACAACGACTACACGCCATCCACGGCACAGGGGCTCGAAGCGTTACGAACCGCGCCCCAAGGGGAACCCCAACCGCGGAACTGGCGTGGACCCTATCTCCGCAAGCCCGTGCCGCTCGATCCCTGGGGGCATCCGTACGTATACCGCAGTCCCGGCGAGCACAATCCGTACGATTTATTCTCGCTGGGGCGCGACGGACACGAAGGCGGGACCGGTGAGGACGCCGATATAGGGCGGGAACCGTGACGTTTGCCTACGAAGCGGCGCGTACGGACGGCGCGCTGGTCCGCGGCCGCCTGGAGGCGAGCTCTCAAACAGAGGCCGCTGCGCTGCTCTCCGCCCGCGGACTGTTCCCTATCGCCGTCGAAGCGCCGTCCAGGCGGACCGATTCCTTCGGGCAACCCAGCGCCCGCGCCCTTGCTACCGTCTTCCAGAGTCTCTCGGCTCTCACAGAGTCCGGCGTCCCCCTGCACAAAGCGCTTCACGTAACCCGAGGACTCGCGAAAGGGAAGCTCGCCGATGCGTTGGAGCGCGTGGAGGCCCGCGTAGGGAACGGTTCATCGTTCGCCAGTGCGCTGACGGAAGAAGGAGACTTGTTTCCCGCCGTTGCGATCGGGCTCGTGCGGGCGGGTGAACGCGGCGTCGGCCTCGACACGGCGCTGCGGCAGACGGCGCGGGAGCTCGAGCGCAAGGCGGAGACTGCCGCGCGTCTTCGAGCAACGCTCACGTATCCACTTCTGCTCATCCTGGTTGGCAGCGCATCCATAGGGCTCATTACGTTCTTTGTCGTCCCGCGCTTCGCGACCTTGCTGGGCGATCTCGGGCAAACGCTTCCGCCAACAACGCGAATCCTCCTCTCGTTTTCTTCGCTGCTGCGCAGATACGGCGTGGTCATCGGTGCAATTGTCGTTGCGGGGTTTGCCGCCGGGTTCAAAGCGATTGGCGAGCTGCGGGCATCCTGGCATGGCTGGCTGCTCAATCTCCCCATCATCGGTCCGATCCGTCATGCTCTCGCAACGGCACGAGCGGCGCGGACGCTCGGTGCGCTGCTCTCGACGAGCACGCCGGCCCTCACGGCTCTGAGCATTGCGCACGAAGCGAGCGGCGATGCCGCCGTCGCTGACCGTCTGCGGGCCGCACGCGAGCGGGTCGCGCAGGGGGCCGGCTTCACCGACGCCCTCAAGCAG
>DATLXS010000036.1:0-4699 GCA_035575675.1 Gemmatimonadales bacterium | reverse complement strand
CACGGGACCCCACCTGGCAGGCGAGCGCCGCCGGAGCTCTGGCTGCGGTCTACCTGGTGCGTGGCAGGCTGGCCGCGGCCGAGGTCCAGTTACGCCGGGCGATGGCGATGGACGAGCAGCGCGGCGTCCCGGGAAAGTACCTCGAAGAGGCGCTCGGGCTCGCGATTATAGACGTGCACTATCGCAAAGCTCCCGACGCCGCCCGGCGCAAGGTGGATGAGGCGCTGCGGCGCCACCCCTTGGCGTCCATGCCCGCAGAAGACCGGCCGTATCTCGGTCTCGCGTGGCTGTACGCGGACGCGGGCCGACCCGATCGTGCGCGACAAGTCCTCGCCGAGTACGAAACCGCGGTTCCCGAGGGCGTGCGGCGTGGCCAGCCGTTCCGCTACGGCGCGGCGGCGCAGATCGCCTTCGCCGAGGGTCGGATCCAGGACGCGATTCGGGACTACCGCAGGTGGTACGACCAGGACGGATGTGCGGTCTGCGGGCTGTTCCTGCTGGCCCGCGCCTACGAGCGGGCGGGCGAGCGGGACTCGGCACTCGCGGTGTACGAGCGCGCCGTCACCACCCCCGGCTACTTCCGGGCGTTCGAGGAGGAAGCCACCCTGGGACCGACGTACCGGCGCCTCGGCGAGCTGTACGAAGAGCGGGGCGACACGGTCCGCGCGCGCGACTACTACAACCGGTTCGTGGACCTGTGGAAAGACGCGGATGCGGAGCTACAACCGCGCGTGCGCGAAGTCCGCGCGCGGCTCGCCCAGCTCGACCGGGAAACGGGAAAGGGGAAACGGGAAACGTAAGACTAGGCGCATCCACGTTTCCCCTTTCCCGTTTCCCCTTTCCCGGGTTTCTTACCACTTTCCCAGCGTCACCGCAAACATCGCAATCAGTCCGAACGTGCCCGCGATGGTCGCGGCGAAGATCTGACGTTTGCGAAGCGCCTGAAACGCCTCCGGCAGCCCGCCGCGCGCGTCCACCTCGAGCCGCGCCAGCTTCGCCGCCGTCGGCACGCTGATCGCCACGGCGCCGAGGGCGCCTATGATGCCCGCGATCATCATCAGTCCCATCCAGCCCGGCACGGCGCCCTGCTTCATGTAGGGCATGGCGAGGACGAGCCCCGAGAGCAGTACGGCCATAGCGCCCGGGCCGACGAGAATCCGCTGAATGGCCCCGATGAGTTTGTACGCCGCGAGTCGCTCGGCGGGCGCGAAGCCTTTGGCCGATACGCCGGCGACCATCGTCGCAATCCCGCCACCTAACCAGAGAGTAAAACCCAAGACGTGCACCAGTACCCAGAATCCCCTCATCCCTCGCCTCCGACCGTAACTGGTATCGGTTGCCGGCCCGCGTACCCGGTCTCGAGCTCATGCCAGTGCTCGATCTTTTCCTCACCGACCTTCCAGCACCAGAATATCTCTTTCCCGTCCAGCTTCCCATAGAAGTCGACGAGCCCCGGCTCGAACCCCTTGAACACGCAGCCGATCCGCTCGAGCTCGAGCAGGAAATCGTTGATCTGGCGCGCGATGTCCTCGATACGACCGCGCAGCGCGAGCTGCTCGGTCGACTCGCCCCATTCGGGCCGGGCCTGCGCGGCGACGAGCTCGTACTTCGCCACCAAATCGCGCCAGTGAGGATGAAGGGAGACGAGATCGGATACGATCCGCTTTACAAGAGGCAGGGTACGGTTCGCTTCAGCGAGCGTGAAGTATTTGCGAGGCACGGGACAAATCTAGACGCACAGACGCGTAGACGCACAGGGGAGAACAGGCGCGAGTAACAGGTCTACCTGCATTACTCAACCTATTCTCCCCTGTGCGTCTGTGCGTCTAGCAGTGCATGTCCTATTCCCGAACGATCACTATGCCTTGAATGAATTCTGGATGTGGAATGAATCCCACTACTCGTTTGTTTCCATCCACCACGACTATCGTCGAGCGGATATGCGTGTCCTTCTCGTCCAGCCGCTCGATCTTGTATCCCTCCAGCTCCGTGTCGAGCGTCACGACTTCCGTGTCCTGGCGCGCGTGCGTCTGCACCTTGCACGTCTTCGGGTCGTGCCCCGCCGCCACGCACTCCATGACGATGTCGCGGTCGGAGATCGTGCCCAGATAGCGGCGGTCCTTGGGATTGTCCACCACCGGCACGACCGAGATATCCTTGGCGCGCATCAACAGCGCCACCTCGGCGCTGGTGGCGCCGGCGGCGGCCACATAGGGCTCAGGAATCATGATCTCGCGGGCTAGCAACGAACCTCCAGGACTAGACGCACAGACGCATCAGACTAGACGCACAGACGCGTAGACGCACAGGGGGAGAACAGCCAGCAGCAGCAGGTCTACCTGACTTTACTAAACCTATTCTCCCCTGTGCGTCTGCTGCGTCTGTGCGTCTAATGTATCACCCAATGCGAGCTGCGTACTCCGGTAGCCGGCATCGAAGTATCTCTGCCCGGCACCGACCGCAAACGTCGCTTCCCGCTCCGCCACCGCCCGCACCATCACGAGTCGCGGTGCGTCTTTCGGCCAGTCGGCGATCGTGCGCTCCGTCTGCGCCGCCATCATGACGCGGATCGCCTCGCCGTGCGCGCGTACCAGCGGCGGAATCGCGGCCTTTTTCGCGGCCGGCGGCTCGTCGAACCCGGGTCCCACGTCCACCGCCACCACCATATCCGCCGGGATCCGTCGCGCCACGTCGATTGCCACCACAGCCCGCAGGCCGCCCTCTGCAAGCCGGCGCCCGTCGATCGCCGCGGGCGGCAGGTAGAGCGGCAGCGCGCAGGAGGCGTACAACGCGTCGACGAGGGGGGCGTCCTGCCCCAGCTCGCCGAACAGCACCAGCTCTCCAGAATCGAGGTCCGTCGCCGTGATCGTAAGCGGGATCTGCAGGTCGGCGAAGCGCGTGGCGGGAACGAGACGCGCAATCGTGCGCTTCAGCGGCTCGGGCTTCAGGATATTCCCGGCGAACACCCCCTTGGCGAGCGACCAGGCGTCGAGGGCGGCGAAGTCCTTCTTTTGAAGCGACAGCGCGATGTCCAGGATTCGCTGGGAGGTAGACCCGGCCGCGAGCGCGGCGCCGATCACGGCGCCCATCGAGGTGCCGACGATGTGAGAGGGCGGAAGACCGGCTTCGAGGAGGGCTTTCCACGCCCCGGCGTGGGCGAGGGTCTTCGCCCCGCCACCGCCAAAGACGGCCACCACCCTCATGAACGCGGAACGGGGAACGCGGAACGCGGAACATCAGCGTGAACGCCGTGCCGCGGGACGACCTTCCACATCTGTTCCACCTTCCGCGTTCCGCGTTCCGACTTCACTCCCCCGCCCCCGTATCATACCTGCGATCCATGACCCGACTGGCTCGCCGTTTCGCCGCCCGGTCATACCTCCGCTTCTCGTCCGCCGTCTCCGGCACGATCGGCGGCACGTGCGTGGGCACGCCCTGCTCGTCGAGCGCCACGTACGTCACGTAGCAGGAATTGGTGTGACGTCGCACACCCGTCAGCACGTTCTCGGCGATGATCTTGACCCCCACTTCCATGGACGTGCGCCCGGCGAAGTTGACGCGCGCGTACGCCGTCAACAGCTCACCCACGTGGATCGGCTCTTTGAAGTCCACCTTGTCGACCGACACGGTGACGCACGGCTTCGAGGCGTGGCGGATCGCGGCCACGGCGGCCACCCGGTCCACGAGCGACAGGACCACGCCGCCGAACACGTTGCCCATGATGTTCGCGTGCTGGGGCATCATCAGCTCGGACATCACCGTCTCCGAATCGCGGGGATGCTTGGGCTGCATCAATAGTCCACCGGTCGCAGGTAGAATTCGCCGATCGCCGTCTGCGACATCATCGCCACGGTGGGGAGGCGGCGCTTCCAGTGCGTCGATTCGAGCCGCCCGGCGACCTTCGCGACCTCCTCCGGCGTGAAACCTCGCGCCACCACCTCGGCCGGCTTCATGCCCCGGATCAGATAGTAGAGAATACGGTCGACCTTGTCGTAGCTGATGCCGTAGTCCCCTTCGGTCGTCTGCCCGGGGACCAAGTCGGGCGTGGGCGGCTTCCGGAGGATCACCTCGGGGACGCCCACGTGGCGCGCCAGGGCGCGCACCTGCGTCTTGAACAGGTCACCCAACGGATTCACGGGCGGCGTGTCGTCGGCGTGCCAGGTGAAGTAGCCGAGCAGCCGCTCCGATTTGTTGCTTGTTCCGATGGGCAGGGCTTTGTATTTCGCGGACAGGTCGAACAGCACGATCATGCGCTCGCGTGCCATCACGTTGCCGCGGCGCGTGGGATCGGCGTCCCCGCTCGCGTCCACCTGCGAGAGATAGCCGTCCACCGCCGCCGTGATGTCGATCGTGGCCGACTGGATCCCGAGCGTCTGAATCACGAGCTGCGCGTGCTCGAGGCTCTCTGGCGAGGACGTGCGGTACGGCATCCGTACGCCGATCACATTCTCCTTGCCGAGCGCCTCGACGGCGAGGAACGCCGTGAGCGACGAGTCCACGCCGCCCGAGAGCCCCACGATCCCCTTGATGAACCCGCGGCGCCGGACGACTTCGTCCTTGAGAAACGAGACCAGCCACCGGCGAGCGAGATCGGGATCGATGGCCAGCGGATCGCCTTCCTCCACCCCCGGCCCCACCACGTGAATGCGGGAAGCGGGAAGCGGGAAGCGGGAAACGTTGACGCCGTTAGTAGCGGGAT
>DATLXS010000035.1:0-3771 GCA_035575675.1 Gemmatimonadales bacterium | reverse complement strand
GACGTGCTGGCAGCGTGCCAGCAGATGCCGACGATCCGGGCCGGGTAGAGCGGCGAGCAGACGATTTTTCGCAGCCCCCCGACGGCTGTGACGGGCAGCCGAGCGATGGTCTGTTCGGTGGCCACTGACCGCCAACCCGGTGCGGGAGTCCTCTATGTACGCTAACGCACAGACCAGCGGGCAACTTGGTGCATCCTTACGCGTGCGTGGAACCTATGTCCCGAAACGTACTTCTTATCCTGTCGGATGCTGCGGAAGCCAAGGTCGTTCGACGGTCGCTGGTGAACTCACGCGACGGTCCCTTCAAAGTCGAGTGGGTGAGTCGCTGCTGCGACGCGATAGAACGCCTGCGCAATCAACGAGGGGAGGAAATCGCGGCGGTCATGGTCGATCTTTTCCTGTCCGATAGCCAGGGAATCGCGACCTTCGACCAGCTGTCGCGCGCATCGCCCCACGTCCCGATCCTGGTCTTGAGCCACTTGCGCGACGAGGATGTCGCGAGGCTTGCTGTGCAGCGCGGAGCGCAAGACTATCTGCTGCAAGAACGACTCGACGGTCATTCGTTAGCGAGGACGCTGAGCAGCATGCTCGAGCGCTCGGCGTACGCAGAAGCCCTGTTCCTGGAAAGGGAGCGCGCACAAGTCACGCTCAACTCGATCGGGGACGCGGTCATCAGCACCGCCGTCGCAGGCAACGTCACCTATCTTAATGTGGTCGCCGAACGCATGACGGGCTGGACGCGGCAGGAGGCATCAGGGCGGCCGCTTCAGGAAGTGTTGCGGATCATCGACGGTGATAGCCGCGAACCGGCTCTGAATCCCCTGGCAATCGCGATTGTGCACAACAAATCCGTCGGCCTGAGCGCCAACTGTGTTCTGATTCGCCGCGACGGGTATGAATCGGCCATCGAAGCTACCGCGGCCCCCATTCACGATCGCCGCGGGCAGGTGACGGGCGCCGTGATCGTTTTTCACGACGCGAGTGTGACGCGCGCGATGTCGCTGAGAATGTCTTATTTGGCCCAACACGACTTTCTCACCGAGTTGCCCAACCGCATGTTGCTGAACGACCGGCTTGCGCGGGCGATAGCGTGGGCGCAGCGTCACCGCACTTCGCTCGCGGTTCTATTCCTGGATGTGGATCACTTCAAGCACATCAACGACTCGCTGGGTCATGCGATCGGCGATCAGGTTCTGCAGTCGATTGCACAACGCTTGGTGGCTTGCGTGCGCAGGTCCGACACCGTCAGTCGTCAAGGTGGAGATGAATTCGTGATTCTGCTTTCGGAAGTGGCTCGCGCCGAAGATGCAGCCTTTACAGCTGACAAGATACTCGCCGCAGTGAGCCGACCTCACCGCATCGGCCATCAAGATCTGCACGTCACGGTGAGCGCCGGTATCGGCGTCTACCCCGATGACGGCGCGGACGCCGAGACACTACTGAAAAACGCGGACATTGCGCTGTTCCAGGCCAAGGCCCATGGGCGCAGCAACCATCAGTTCTTCGAGCCGGGCATGGAAGTGCGCGCGCTAGAGCCGGCGAATCGTGTGCATCCGCAGTTTCACGGGGTGAGGTAGAGCCCCATGGCGGACGACAGGTCGTCCCGAACCTGGCAGGGTGAAACGGCGCAAGAACGTACCGGCGGCGCGTTCGATGTGGGGGACCCGCGGAGCGATCAACGCCGATCTGCTTAGGCGAAAAGGCGAAGTGCAGTAAGAGTGGCGACGCCAGAGCCGCTCTTGTTCGGAACTATGGCCGAGCTCAGATGGGTGATCGCGGGGAGTTCCAACCGCAGCTCCTCGTGCTGAAAGTTCGCCCCTTGCGGACTGAAGGTGTACTCCTGCACGAGCACTTGGCGGTAGGTGCGGCCGTGATCCGAGGAGACCTCCACGCGCACCTCCTGCGTGCGCTCCTGCCCACACTCCTCCACCTCGTAAACGAGGCAGGAGATCTGCTGGGGGCGATCGAACTCGAGCACGATTCGCTCGGTCGCATTAGTCCGGGCGCTCGCCCAGTGTGTGCTACCCCGCCCATAGTGCCCGTCGATCAGGTGCTCGACGGGATGAGCCGGGTCCTCGGATGTATAAGCAAGCGTGGCGCGGCTCGCAATGTCGATCTCACCGGGCCTCTCAGGGGGCCTCGAGCTCTGCTCGCTCATCAGGCGCTTGCGTATGCGAGGGGTGTCGGTCCGGTCCATTTCGGAGCTCCTGAGGCTATCGCCTCTCTCCGGCCCCGGCGTGCGTTTGCCGCAGCGCGCAAGGGGCAAGGGATGGTAGCCCAGAGATGATATGCACTCTCTGGTAGTAACGTTGTCAGATCTTTCGGAGCGGTGCGTATAGGTACAGCGGCCCAGTCACTCGACAGCAAGCCGGCCGGTGAGCTTTGCTGCTGGAGTCGGGCGTGCCTTGCGCCGTGCGGCGCAGGATGCGCGGAAGACTGCGCGCATGTACGGCACGCCGCTCTATGTGTGGGAAAACGGCAAGGTTGTGGCGAAGAAGCCGTGACACTTGTCGCTGGCAGCCGCCGACGATGCAATATGCAACACGACCGGAAATGGCCTGAGCGTCGACCTCGATCAAGTATCCGTCCGTCGCATCAGTGATTTGCTGTCCCTCGCAGCGCGCGTTCGTTTGTTCTGCGCCTTGGCCTGGCGCAGTAACTGATTCCAGTCATCCGGGGGATTACCGCTCTTCAGCATACGGCGGAACGTGCGATAGGCGTCGGAATCGCTCTCATGCACGCGCTTCGTATCTTCGTCGTTGATCCAGGCGTAAATGATGATGCGGCTCTCGCGGTGATAGCGAAAGAACAGCCGATACTGTTGGAAGAACTTCGCCCGGAACCAGTGCTTGTACTCATCGCCGAGCGTTGCGCCTTGTCTATACTCGGGGCGCGTCGGGTCCTCCGGTATGATCTCGAAGGCGAGCTTTACGATGGCGGCCAGCCGCTTGGTGGAGTTCTTAGCGGTGTACCCTTTCGGATCCTTCGCGCGCAGGCGCTCGACCTGTGCGACCAGCGAGTCAAAGGTGTCGAGAAACTGCGGATGCGCAAAAATGGACCAGCCCTTGATGACCAAGGGCGAGTCGGCCGCCGGGCTCGTCATTCGTCCTCGGGCCGGAGCGGTGTATTTAAGTCACCCTTGAAGCCCTTCACCAGCGATCGGGCGCGGCGCACCAGGGCGGGGTTGATGCCTCGAATTTGACTCGGACGCACTTCCATGTCGCGCGCCAGGAAGGCCAGAAACTTCCCGACCACCGGATCACTCTCCTCCCCAGCCTCGGCGCGGGTCAATAGCACTGCGCCATCCGGTCTCACCACATATCGAATCTTGTCGCGCTTCCGCAATTTGAGCGTCCGACGTACGGCATCCGGTACCGTCGTCTGGTAACGGTCGGTCAGCGTCGATTCAATTTCTAGCGAGGCCATAAGACGATTTCCGTGAACACGAAGGCAGCGCGCATGGTAATGCAAACGCATTATCAAGGCAAGACCGAGGGGGGGATCCCAGGTTATAGACCTACGTTACCGGTGAAGCAGGCTTTGACTACAGACGCATTTCCGCCGTGATGGCATCGTACGGCGCCCATACACGGCCATCCTCCCGCTGAAGCAATCCGGAGGCCGCCAACGTCTCTACGTCCTCGTGTACGAGCTTGTAGTCGCGGCCTAGCCGTTCGGCCAGGGCCTTTACCGACGGAGCCGGCTCCCGGTGCACGTCGCGCAGCAACTCCAGGCGCTTCGGCGTCAATGCATTGAGCATTGCCGGTAAGT
>DATLXS010000034.1:0-34962 GCA_035575675.1 Gemmatimonadales bacterium | reverse complement strand
TCGGGACGAAGACCGCCACGCCGCGACGCTCACGCATGACGCGTTTTATGAAGCGATCGTTCAAGAACTCGAGGGGTTGCTCGGCCAGGACGCTGACCTGCGCTGCTTTGGCTGGATCGAACGCCCTCGTCTCCAGGACCTGGGCCGACGGGAGGTAAGCGGCATAGAAGCTCGGATCCACCGTCGCCGACAACCAGATGAACCGGCAGCGGGCACGCTTCCCCAGCGCCAGGCACAGCTCCATCTCGGCGGACGTCTGGTGAATCTCGTCCACGACCAGCGTGTCGCGCTCGGTAATGAGGCCATCCTGGAACCACCGGCGCGCGATCCCGGTCGTGACGATGACGACATTCCAGGTCGGCGTCTGCGGTGTAGCTTCGCGCTCACGATTGACCACGCCCACCTTGAGCGGTGCCTTGAGGATCGTCTCCGCCATGCTGCGGATGGCGAGTGTCTTGCCCGTCCCCGTCCCTGCCACGATACCAAACCCCCGGCCACCTCCCGCCAGGCGGCGAATGTCATCGCCGTGCTCGCGCTCGAGCAGCGTTTCGAGCGTCAGCCCAAGGGCGAGCTCAATGGTCTCGCAGGCGGCCCGGGTCGGAGCGATGACAATGACCCGTCCAGTGGATGGCTCGGCTGCGAGGAAGGCCTGGGGGTCGGGGGGAAGGAAATGGTCGCGAGAGGTGCGCACAGCGGGAATGTACAAAGCAATAGACCTAAAACGACGTTCGGTGCGGCCTACCACCCGCGGTGATGCCGCCGCACGGAACGTCGGTACGGCCGGTCGCGCGGTCCGACGACGATCACGCGGGCCAGGGCCGGACGATAGCGGTAGTAGTAGTAGGGATGGTATCGATGGTAATACGGCTGGCCAATCACGACTTGTCCGTCGAAGTACGGATCACCAAAACTCAGCGAGACGCCGACCCGTGTTTGGGCCTGCGCGACGCCGGTAGCAAGACCGAACAGCAAAGCAACGGCAGCGAGTATGCGTTTCATTGTCCCTCCTGGATGCGCGCCTCTTAAGGAAAAGGCGTGCCAGGCTGGGGGACTGGTCCAAGTCATTAATGGATTGGGTGTTACGTGATGCGAAGATAGCTCTGTCGTGTCCGGCGATTGCGACAACTGTCCTGTGTCAGTCGCCGAAGCTGACACCCAGATCTCTGGCCGTGGCGATGCTGTCGGAGTCGAGCGGCACGCGGCGCGGCTGCGCGAGGGCCTCTTCCAGCGGGACCGCCACGATCCGTGGGGGTTGCAACGCCACCATCATCCCGAACTGCCGCTCGGCGACGAGGCGCACGGCCGCCGCGCCGAACCGCAGGGCCAGCATCCGATCGAACGTGGTGGGACCACCACCCCGCTGCAGATGACCGAGCACCAGCGATCGCGTCTCCTTCCCGGTCATCTGCTCGATCGAGTGCGCCACCTTTTCCGCGATGCCGCCAAGGCGCTCGTGCGCGGGATCGATCAGCGACACGGTGCCACCTTTTGGCGTGGCGCCCTCCGCCACCACAACGATGCTGAAGTGTCGACCCTCGGCTTCGCGCCGCCGGATCTTGTCGCAGACCTTGTCCATGTCGAAGGGAATCTCGGGGATCAGAATCACGTCTGCCGATCCGGCGATGCCGGAGTTCAACGCGATGAAGCCGGCGTAGCGGCCCATGACTTCCACGACCATCACGCGCTCGTGGCTTTCCGCCGTCGAGTGCAGTTTGTCGATCGCCTCGGTCGCCGTGGAGACGGCCGTGTCGAATCCGAACGTCGCGACGGTGCCGCCGACGTCGTTGTCGATCGTCTTGGGGACGCCGACGACCGGCAGTCCCTTCTTCCAGAGAGCCTGCACGATGCCGAGGGTGCCCTCCCCGCCGATGGCGATAAGGGCGTCGAGCCGGTTGGCGCGGAAGGAATCGAGCAGTTCCTGCGTGCGATCGCGCTCTTCCCACGAGCCGTCGGGCCGCTGCATCCGCCACTTGAGAGGGTTGCCGCGATTCGATGTGCCGAGGATCGTGCCGCCGAGGTGGGTGATGCCGCGGACTTCGTGCGGGCCCAGGGGCATCAGCTCGGCCTCGCCGAGCAGACTACCAAACCCCCGCTTGATCCCTACGCACTCCCAGCCGCGATGCACCGCGCTGAGCACGGCGGCGCGGATGACGGCGTTCAGTCCGGGCGCGTCACCGCCGCCGGTGGAGATGGCGATTCTCACTGCGTGCCGGAGCCGCCCTCGCGAATCAGCCGCACCACCTCACCTGGTTCAGCGTGCCGCTTGGTGGATTTCTTGGAGTAGACCCGTCGCCCGTCGACGTCGACCTCGAAGACGCCGCCCGAGGATTGAACCAACCGCACCTCGGCGTGCGGGTACGCATTACGGATTTCGGCCGCCAGACCGGTGGCCCGAGGCTCGTAGTTTCAGATGACGCAGTATTCAATTGTGACGGTCATGGCGTAAACGATAGTCGCGCTTGACACACCGCGCCACGGCGCCGACCTTGCGCCACAGCACATGCGGCCCGCGCTGATCATTCGTATCGCCGTTGCCACCGCCGCGCTCGTCAGTTTCGGCGCCGGGCTTGTCGCCTATGTCAACGGGTGGGTGCCGGCCGGCGAAAACCTCCCGCTCGCCGGCGCGTTGCTGATCCTCGTCGCCGCCATCACGCGCCGCTACGGCATCGCACTCCCCGGCAACGGCTTCTCCTCCTTCGTCCTTGGCGTCATGCTGTTCGCGATTCTCGATCGGGGCTGGGCCTTCGCCGCGATTGTGGCGCCGTTTGCGATGCTCGTCGGCGACGTGCTGCTGCGCCGCCTGCCCGTGCGCACGGCGCTGGGCAACGCGGCCCATCTCACGGCGGGGTCGACGTTCGTCGGCTTCATGTACAGCCGCCTCAGCGGCGCAACCGCGGGGGCGGCGCTGGCCGCCGACAATGCCTGGGTGGTGGCGCTCACGATCGTCCTGCTGCCGGTCATCGTCAACGGCACGTTTTACCTCGAGCTCGCGCTCGGCCAAACGATCGCGTGGGTCGACGCGCGGCTCACGCTCCGCTGGGAGTCGATCGTCTACCTGGTGTCGGCTGCGCTGTCCCTCGGCTGGCTCGGCGCCGTCCACGCGACGATTCCCGGTGAGACCCGCGTCCTGCTCTTCGCGGCCCTCGCGCTGGCGATAGCGGGCAGCCTGCATGTGCTGCGCCTCGGCGTGCGTGCCGACGAGCTGCAACTGATTCAGCGGCTCGCGCAGGCCATCGCGGCCGAGCTCACGCTGAGTCACAGCTTCCAGCGCGTTCAGGAGTTGACGCGCCAGCTGGTGCCGTGGGAGCAGATGGGATTTGCCCGCTACGACGCGCGCACGCGGCAGATGGAGCTGGTCGCCGACACCGCCGCGCAAGCGGGAAGCACATTTCGATTTGATGCCGATGCCGGCTTGACCGGCGAAGCGCTGCGGCTGCGCCGGCCCGTCGTGGCGCACGGCCTCGCCAGAGACCAGGTCGTCGTGCCCGGCGGCGAAACCCCCGGCTCGGAAATGCTCGTCCCGCTCTACCACGCCGGGCAGCTCGTCGGCCTCTGGAGTGTGCGGCACTCCGATCCCTCGATGTACCGCCAATCGGATGGCGATCTGCTCGAGCTCCTGGCGCCGCAGCTCGCATTGATGGTCGCGATCGACGGCTCGCTCCGTCCCGTGACGGGCGCCTCCGATCAGACCATGCAATACGTGCAGACCCTCACGGCAACGACCGAGGAGATCCACGCCTCCAGTGAAGAAGTTGCCGCGTCCGCCCAGCGGGCGAGTCACGGCGCGGGACAGGCGGCGACGCTGGTCAGCGCCGCCGCCCGCGAGGCCGGACAACTGAAGGACAGCGCCGCGGAGCTCGCCGCCGCCGGCGATCGCACGCGCGAGGCAGGCTCGCAAATGGAAAAGACAACCGACCGGGTCCGCACGGCCACGCAGGACGCCGTCCGCCAGCTCACCGACCTCGGTGCCACAACGGAAGAAAGCGCCGCCGAGGTCGGACGGCTGCGGGAGGTCGCAGCCCAGGTCGAGAGATTCTCCGAGACGATCGGTTTCGTCGCAAACCAGACGAACCTGCTGGCGCTCAACGCGACGATCGAGGCCGCGCGCGCCGGCATTCACGGCCGCGGATTCGCGGTCGTCGCCGATGAGGTGCACAAGCTGGCGGAAGCCAGCGGCCGCGAAGCGCGGAACGTCGGCAAAGCGGTGCAGGACACGCGCCGCGCGCTTGACCGCGCCGCGCAGCTCATCGAGCGGATCCGGGGCGACCTGGGCCAGCTCGTCCAAGGCTCTGCGGCGTGGGTCCAGGACCTCGATCGGATCGCGGAGGCCGCCGCCGAGACGGCGCGCGCCGGAAAGCAGGTCGCGGAGGTCGGGCGCCAGAGCGCCGCCCTGGCGACGCGTATCACCGAGTCGCTCGGGCAAGCGCGGGCGGGAGCCCAGACATCCAGTCAGGAAGCGCAAGCGGTCGCCGCCGCCGCTGCCGAGCAGCTGCGCGCCATTCAGGACCTCGCCCATGGCGCCACCGAACTGTCCAGCCTCGCCGAGCAGCTCGCTCAGGCACTCCGGTTCATCCGCGGCGGAAACGGCCACCCCTAGACCCTTCGGCTGGTGATCGGGGCTACAGGGGTTTCTTCCCGCGGGACCGATTATTAAAGTGCAAGGGCCGCCAACCCCCGGGGAGAGACATGCGCGCGCGGACGCCACTGCTGTTGCTCTGTCTCAGCGTTGTTCCAGTCCTCTGCGTCGGTCAACACACGCACCAGTTCGAGATCGGCGCGTTCGGCTCGTACACTCGCTATGACCGCGCGTTCACGCTCGGCAAGCAGATCGGCGGGGGCGGACGGCTCGGCTACTTTTTCAGTCGGGGCGTCGGCATCGAGTTCGAAATGGGTTACGAGCAGCCGACACCCTATGCCGGGGGCACCAACGCGACCGCGACGCTGGCGAGCGGCAGTCTGGTGCTCAACACCGGCAACGAGCACAACCTCTTGTATGTCCTCGGCGGCTACACCCGGCTCGAATTCAGCGACCGACCAGGCTACGCCTTCTCCGATAACGCCGTGCACGGTGCGATTGGAGACCGGCTGTTCATTGGCGAGCGAGTCGCCCTCCGGCTTGAAGGGCGGGCCGTCTACTCGCCCAGCACCAGGTTTTCGAGTGGCAATTGGGCGGGACACATCATCGCCTCCGCGGGGCTCTCGATTTTCACCGGGCCGAGCGCGCTGCGCGACGCCGATCTGGACGGCGTCGCCGATCGGAAGGACGCGTGCCCCGGAACACCCGTCGGTGCGGTCGTCGATGCACGCGGATGTCCGAGCGACTCCGATCGCGACAAGGTCTTCAACGGGCTCGACGCCTGTCCCAATACGGTCGAGGGCGCCGAGGTGGATGCGCGTGGTTGTCCGAAGGACACCGACGGTGACGGGGTCTATGACGGGATCGACAAGTGCCCGGGCACGATGACGGGCGCGCGGGTCGATGCCCAAGGTTGTCCGACGGATTCCGACCGTGATGGTGTCCCCGATGGTCCCGACAAGTGTCCGAACACGCCCGTTGGCGCCACCGTCGACACGACCGGCTGCCCGGTCGATAGCGACCACGACGGCGTGGCCGACGGCATCGACAAGTGCCCCAACACGCCGCCGCGCACGGAAGTCGATTCGGCGGGGTGCCAGCGCGCCTCCGACGCCGATGGCGACGGCGTCGACGACACCAAGGACAAGTGTCCGGGAACTGCGGCGGGTACCCGGGTCGACGCGGCCGGCTGTCCGATCCTCTTTACGGAAGCGAAGACGCCCGTCGTACTCCGCGGCGTGACGTTCGAGACGGGCCGCTCGGCGTTGAAGCCTGATTCGTACACGATTCTCGACATCGTGGCGGCGTCGCTCGTCGCCAACGCCGCCATCAAGATCGAAATCGGCGGACACACCGACAACACGGGGGCTTCGGCGACGAACCTGCGCCTGTCGCAGGCGCGTGCCGATGCGGTGCGCGCGTATCTGGCGAGCAAGGGCGTCGGGCCCGAGCGGATGGTCGCCAAGGGGTATGGTGCATCGCAACCGGTCGCGCCGAATACGACGCCAACCGGTCGCGCGCAGAACCGGCGCGTCGAGCTGCGGCAGACCAACTGAGGCGGAGGCACAACGTGAGAAGGCTCGCCCCCCTATTTGCGGTCGTGGCCCTGACGGCCACGCGGCTGGACGCGCAGTACGCCCGGCGCTACGAAGTCGGCTTGTTCGGCGCCTTCACGAAATACGACAACGCCTTCGGTCTGGCCGACAAGCCGGGCGGGGGGGTGCGGTTCGCGTATGCGCTCACGCCCATGATCGACCTCGAGGTCGAGGCGCTGTTCCAGTCGCCGCAGGACGTCGGGACCGCCCACATCGAGCCGCTCATCGGCAGCGGCAGTCTCGTCGTGAACGCGCTGAACGCGAGCCGCATGTCCGTCTACGTCCTCGGCGGCTACTCGCGGCTCGATTTCGGCGGCACCAATCCCTATCGCTTCACCGATGGCGGATTCCACGGCGGGGCTGGCGCCAAGTTCTTCATGAGCTCGCGCGTCGCGCTGCGCGTCGAAGCGCGTGGCATCTACACCCCAAGCACGACGAGCGCGTTTCCCGGCGGGTCGAAGAACGCCACGCATTTGATGGCGTCCGCAGGATTCGCGTTCTTCCAGCCGGACGCCGCCCCCGCCGGCGACGCCGATCACGACGGGGTCGCGGACAAGAATGATGCCTGCCCCGACACGCCGCGCGGCGCGAAGGTCGACAACCGCGGCTGTCCCGCCGATGCCGACAGCGACGGCGTCTTGAACGGCATCGACGCCTGTCCCAACACCCCGGCGGGCGCCACGGTCGATGCGACCGGCTGCCCGCACGATCAAGACGGCGACAAGGTGTTCGACGGCATTGACCAGTGCCCCGACACGCCGGCGGGCGTGGCGGTTGACGCCAAGGGATGTCCGCTCGGAGCCACGCCCCCGCCGCCGGCCGCGCCGGCCGCGCCGGCCGGTCCGCCGGATTCCGACGGCGATGGAGTCAACGATCTGCTCGACAAGTGCCCGGCGACGCCGGCCGGCGTGAAGGTCGACGCGGACGGCTGCCCGATCGATTCGGACCACGACGGCGTCTGGGACGGGGTCGATAAGTGCCCCGACACGCCAGCCGGTGCCACCGTCGATACGAACGGCTGCCCGACGGACTCCGACGGCGACAAGGTGTTCGACGGCATCGACCGCTGCCCCGACACCCCGGCCGGCACGCCGGTCGATGCGACGGGGTGCCCGTTGGATAGCGACAAGGACGGCGTGCCCGACACTCTCGACAAGTGCCCGAACACGCCGACCGGGATTCAGGTCGACGCGAACGGCTGCCCGAGCGAGCACGACACCGACGGCGACGGGGTGGTCGATTCGCAGGATCGCTGCCCGAATACGCCGAAGGGATCGCGCGTCGATCAATTCGGCTGCTTGCTGCTGTTCGAAGAGCATGCGCCGGCGGCGCCGGGAGCCCCGCCGGCTCGCCCGACTCTCATTCTCCAGGGCGTGAATTTCCAGACTGGCCGCTCGGTGCTGACGGCGTCGTCTTACGCGGTGCTCGATCAGGTGGCTGCGTCGCTCGTTGCGAATCCGGAGATTCGCATCGAGATCGCGGGCTACACCGACGCGACCGGCAGCAAGCTGACGAACATGCGCCTGTCGATGGGGCGGGCGGGGGCGGTGCAACACTACCTCGCGCGAAAAGGCGTGAGCCCGATGCGGATGCGGGCGCGGGGATTCGGTGCGTCGGGCTACATCGCGCCGAATTCAACGCCTGACGGGCGCGCACAGAACAGAAGGGTGGAGTTGCACAAGTTGAACTGACTCGGACGGTCGGACGGAGGACTGTCGGAGTGTGGAACGACCCCGGTCGCGCGCAGCGGCCGGGGTC
The DNA here is from genome assembly GCA_035575675.1 of Gemmatimonadales bacterium. GTDB lineage: Bacteria > Gemmatimonadota > Gemmatimonadetes > Gemmatimonadales > GWC2-71-9 > 20CM-2-65-7. The sequence goes on along the minus strand of DATLXS010000034.1, from coordinate 27,033 downwards.
GGTAGTTTTTTCTCACCCACGAGACCCGAGATTCTCCATGCGCCACCTCTGGAGCACCGCGCTTATTCTGTCTGTCAGTCCAACCGTCCGCCTGTCCGCCCAGGCGCGCCCCTGGCAGTCCACTGACTACTATCGGCTGATCGGCGTCGGCAGCCCGGCGCTGTCACCAGACGCGCGCCGAGTCGCGTTCGTCGTCACGACCGTGGTCGAAGACAAGGACCGGCGCCACAACGAGATCTGGATGGCACCGGCCGACGGCGCGGCGCCCGCCTTCCGCTACACCAGTCCCTCGACCGAAGCGTCGAACCCGACTTGGTCCCCCGACGGATCGCTGCTTGCTTTCTCGAGCCGGCGCGAGGGCTCGGACGACGACATCTGGTTCCTGCGGACTTCCGCGCCCGGGGGCGAAGCGTTCCAGATCAAGGGCGTACACGCGATGCCGGTGTTCTCGCGGGACGGCCAGTGGTTGGCCTATACCTGGCGCGGCGAGGAGCCGGACAGCCTGAAGAAGGAGCCGTGGCGGAGCCGCGTTTCACCGACGGCCATCACGCGCGGGCCCGATCCGAAGCGGTTCGACGGCCGCGTCTACACGTCGATCCCGATCGTCGCCGATGAGCGCGGCTACCTGCCGCCGCGCGAGACGCGCCGGCCGAGTCACCTCTACCTCGTGGCACGCGCCGGCGGCACACCGCGCCAGCTCACGAGCGGCGATCTGAGCCAGGGCTCGCCGGTCTGGTCGCCGGACGGCAAGACGATCGCATTCGAGCAGGACTCGACGGAGAACCGGGAAGTCCGCGACGACGCGATGCCTGCCTTGTTCCTGTACACGCTCGGCGACAGCAGCGTGCGGGCATTGCGCACCGGCTTCGTGCAAAGCAGCTCGCCCGCCTGGTCGCCCGACGGCAAGACGATCGCGTTCGTGTGTTCGAAGGGCCGCGGCATGGAAAACGACATCTGCATCGTCCCGGTCGCGGCGGGAGGGGGACCGGCAAGCAACCTGACGTCGAACTGGAGCCTGGACCCAAGTAGCCCGGCGTGGTCGGCGGACGGCAAGACGATCTACTTCTTCGCCGAGACCAACGGTAACGTCCACGTGTTCGCGGTGGCGCCGACGCGCGGCGCAGTCCGCCAGGTCACCACCGGAGAGCGGCAACTGCGCGGCTTCACACTGAGCACCGACACGCGGTCGCTCGCCTACACGGCGAGTGACGTCACACATGGGACCGAGCTGTACGTCGCGGCGCTCGGCGGCGCCGAGCGGCGGCTGACGACCTTCAACGATTCGCTCTTCAAGCAGATCAGCGTGATCCCGGCCGACACGTTCTGGTTCACCGGCGTCGGTGGATTGCAGGTCGAAGGGTGGCTGATGAAGCCCTATGGCTACCAGCCCGGCAAGAGGTATCCGCTCGTGCTGTCGATTCACGGCGGGCCGCACTCGAATTACGGCAACGTGCTGTTTCCCGAATTCCAGATGCTCGCGGGTCAGGGCTACTGGACGCTCTTCACCAATCCGCGCGGGTCCACCGGCTATGGACATGCCTTCACGTTCTCGACGCGGGGACGCTGGGGCATGGAGGACTACCAGGACCTGATGCAGGCCGTCGACGTCGCGATCGCACGCGCCAAGGGGGGCGTGGACACGACGCGCATGGCGGTACTCGGGGGATCGTACGGCGGGTTCATGACCAACTGGATCGTCGGCCACACCCAACGGTTCCGCGTGGCGCAGACGGACCGCTCGATCTACAACTGGTACTCCTGGTATGGCTCGTCGGACGCGCAGGGGCTGACCGATTACGAGTTCAACGGCGCGCCGTGGGAGAGCGATTCCCTCTACCGCGTGTTGTCCCCGATGAAGTATGCGAACAACATGCAGACGCCGATGCTGATTGTGCACTCCGAGGACGACAAGCGTGTGCCGATCACCGATGCGGAGCAGCTGTTCATGTCGCTGCGCAAACGCGGGATTCCGGCGGAGTTCGTCCGGTATCCGCGCTCGTTCCATGGATTGTCACGCACCGGCCCGCCGTGGCTGCTCGTCGACCGGCTGGAGCGCATCCGGACCTGGTTCGCGCATTGGATCGGCACGGGCGAGGCCGCGCCCGCGGCCACGACGAGCCAGCATTGACGCTGCGCAGGGGGGTGTTGCTCGCAGCAGCAGGGATGCTGCTGGCAGGCCCGGCGATCGCGCAACAACGGCGTAGTCGCCGCCCTTCGCCGCCCCCCGCCGCCGCCGTCATTCCCACGCCGCGCTCGGTGCTCGGGTTCGAGCCCGGGGACGATCGCAAACTCGTCGAGTGGCCGGTCCTGGTACGGTATTTCGAGGCGCTCGCCAAGGCGAGCGACCGGGTCGACTACCGCGAGCTCGGCAAGACGACGCTCGGCGCACCCTTCATTGCGCTCGTGATCTCGAGCCCCCAGAACCTGCGCCGGCTGGATTACTACCGGCAGCTCAACGCCAACCTCGCCGACCCGCGAACGTTCCGTACCAGCCGTGCAGCCCGTGACGCGCTGCAGGGCGGCAAGACAATCGTGCTCATTACGTCGAGCATCCATTCGACCGAGGTCGGCGGCCACCTCTCGCCGGTGGCACTGGCGTACCGGTTGGCGACCGATACGGGTGCGACGACGCGGGCGATCCTCGACAATGTGATTCTGTGGCTCGTGCCGTCGCTGAATCCCGACGGCGTCACCATCGTGGCCAAGTGGTACAACCGGACGCTCGGGACGACCGCCGAGGGTACTTCGCCGCCGGAGCTGTATCACCACTACACCGGGCACGACAACAACCGTGATTGGTACGCGTTCACCCAGGTGGAGACGCAGCTGACGGTAGACTCGCTGTACAACGTGTGGCATCCGCAGATCGTGCACGACATCCACCAGATGGACGCGAATGGCGCGCGCCTGTTTCTGCCTCCCTACCTCGACCCGGTGGAGCCGAACGTCGATCCGCTCCTGATCGACGGTGTGAACGCGCTCGGCACGGCCATGGCGTGGGAATTGGGGGGCCAGGGCAAGACGGGGATCTCGATCAACTCCACCTACGATGCCTGGACGCCCGCGCGCGCCTATCAGCATTACCACGGCGGCGTGCGCATTCTGTCCGAGACGGCGAGCGCGGATCTGGCGACGCCGGTCGACATTCCCTTCGATCGCCTGCAGGCGCACGAGCGCGGCTACAATCCGCGCGAGCGGTCGTGGAACTTCACGAATCCCTGGCACGGCGGCCGCTGGTCGCTGCGGGACATCGTCGCCTACCAGACGGAAGGCGCCTACGCGCTGCTGGTCCACGCGGCGCGCGAGCGCGAGCGGTGGCTTGCCAACTTCTTCACTGTCGAAACACACGCGATCCGCGGCTGGCGGGAATGGCCCTACGCCTACGTGATCCCGGCACGCCAGGACTCGGTCGCGCTCAGCGCGATGCTGAGCATCCTGCGGCGCGGCGGCGTCGAGATTCGCGCCGCCACCCAGTCGTTCAGTCTCCAGGGCCAGCGGCACTCGGCTGGAACCTATGTGATCGTGCTGCGGCAACCGTACGCGGCGTTCGCGAAGACGCTGCTCGAAGCCCAGCACTATCCGGATCGCCGGCAATATCCCGGCGGGCCCCCGGAACGCCCGTATGACGTCACCGCGCATACGTTGCCGTTGCTGATGGGCCTGACCGCGATCGTCGCGAACGACTCACTCCGGGTCCCGCTCTCCGCGCCGCTGATTCCGCGAGCGGTGAGCCCGGCTCCGCCACTCGCGCGCGACTCCATCCGCGTTGGCCTCTACAAGTCGTACGACGCGACGATAGACGAGGGCTGGACGCGCTGGGTATTCGACACCTGGAAGGTGCCGTACACGTCGATCGTCGATTCCGTCGTGCGCGCGGGCAAGCTGCGCGATCAGTTCGACGTGATCATCCTGCCCGACCAACGCCCGAGCGAGATTCTCGAAGGGTTACCGCCGCGCTATCCCGCACCGTTCGCCGGGGGCATCGGCCCCGACGGGAGCGAAGCGCTGCGGCAGTTCGTCGTGGACGGCGGGACGCTCATCGCGCTGAACGAAGCGAGCCGGTTCGCCATCCAGGCGCTGCTCTTGCCGGTGCGGAACGTGCTGGAGGCCGTGAGTGACGAGGACTTCTACGCACCGGGTTCGATTTTCCGGCTCGAGCTCGACACCGCGAGCGCCGTCGCGCACGGCATGCCGCGCGAAGCGATCGGCTGGTTTCAGGGCAGCCCGGCGTTCGAGGTGCTCGACTCGAGCGTGACGCACGTGATCGGGCGCTGGCCGGAGGATCCCGCGCGCGTCTTGCTCTCGGGCTGGGTGCTGCACCCGGAACGCATCGCGGGAAAGGCCGCGATCCTCGATGTGCACCAAGGAACAGGACACGTGATCCTGTTCGGAATGAGACCGCAGTACCGCGGCCAGAGTATTGCCACGTACCCGTTGCTATTCAACAGCTTACGGCTTAACTGAGCGCCAAATCCTTGCCCGGCCAGGGGTCAATTTCCTATCTTGGTTGCCCCTATGAAGTTGGCTCGGCACACAACCGCTCTGTTGCTCTGGGCCGCGACACTCGGTCCCGGCATTTTGGCGCAGGGCTTACCGACGTCGCCGGAAACGCTGCAGCTGCGCGGCGTCGAGCTACGCTACGTCCTTCCGGATCCGCTGTTCGACAATGCGCGAGCGCAACCGATCAAGGCGCTGTACGTCAACGCGTGGGCTTTTGGATCGAGCAAGCTGGCTCAGCTCGTTCGGCTCGCCGACTCGACCGAGATCAACGCCTTCGTCGTCGACGTGAAGGACGACACGGGCTGCCTGCTGTATCCCTCTGAGGTCAAAGTCGCGCAGGAGATCGGCGCGACGAAGTGCGTGCGCACGAAGGATGTGGAGTCGCGCCTCGATACCCTGCGCGCGCACGACATCTACGCCATCGCGCGCATCGTCGTCGCGAAGGATCCGTTGCTCGCTGAGCACCGGACGCATTGGTCGGTGCAGAATCGCGACGGCAGCGGGTTGTGGCGCGACCGGATCGGCACCGCCTGGGTCGATGCGTACAACGACTCGGTCTGGATTTACGCCGCGCAGCTCGCGCAGGAAGCCGTACGGCTCGGCTTCAATGAGGTGCAGTTCGATTACGTGCGGTTCCCCGATGAGCCAAAGGAAGCGTTGGCGCAGGCGGTCTTCGCCGCGCGCAAGCCGCATGAAACCCAGCGGGAGGGCGTGCAGGCCGGGATCGCGATTCTGGCGCATCGGATTCAGCCACTCGGCGTCCCGGTCACGTTCGACATCTTTGGCCTGACATCGGCCGCGACCGGCGACTTGGGCATCGGCCAGGTGTGGGAAGACTTCGTCACGGTGGCCGACGTGGTGTTACCGATGGTGTACCCCAGCCACTATTACAAGGGCAGTTATGGCCTCGCGTGGCCGAACGGCGAGCCGTATCGCGTCGTCTTCCATGCGTTGAGCGAGGCGCTCGAGCGTTCGCGGCCGCTCGCCAGGGCCGCGACGATTCGTCCGTTCCTCCAGGCGTTCACACTCGGCCGGCGCAAGCCGCGCTACACACCACATGAAATCCGCGAGCAGATCCGCGCAGCCGAAGAGCTGGGCATCGACACCTGGGTGCTCTGGAATCCCCGCAGTGTTTATCAGCGCGATTCACTCCGCCCGTATCGCGATCAAATCGTGACGATTACGGGCGGAGCGCAGTAGCGCCATATTGCTCACATGAGAAAACCGCTGCTCTGCCTGGCGTTCGCCGGGGTTCTGGCTGCGTGTTCCGATGCCGCCGGCGTGGATCCCGACGCGATTCCCGGACCTGAGCTGATCGCCGTCCGCATGGCGCTCGACTCCGCGTTCCTGCACGACACCGCTCTGGACCCGGCCTTCACCGGCGACTCCGGCCTCTACGCGCTGATGTCGGTGCTGGTCTTCCCCTTCATGGATCGCGCAACGCGCATCCCGGCGGGGTCGGACACTACACGAATCGTAGGAATCGAGTTCGACATCGATGCGACGCAGGGCGGGTCACACGTGACGAGCAATTTGAGCGCGATCCTGGCTTGGAAAGGTTACCACGCCGCCACGAACACGATGGACACGGTGTTCTTCCTGCTCGGGTCGGGCCGCGCGCCGGTCACAGACTCGCTGTGGTCACGCTTCACGCTCGATACGGCAGGCACGGGGACCGGTTTTGTGATCCACCAGGCCACCGATTCAACCGTAACGACGTGGCTGTCGCGGGGTGGGCATTTGCATACGACGTCGAGCGCCTATGGCACCCCGCGCGGGACAGCGACGTTCAACGTCGCGCGCGGCACCTTGAACGGCGGTCTTACGATTACCGCGAAGTCGGTTCCCGATTCGACGACGACGGTGACATCCGCGCTGGACTTTGGGAGCGGTGCGCGCGCCGTGAAGGTCCAGATCCGCGGAACCCTGCCCTAACGAGTCGTCTCCAGGACCATCCCCGGCGACCAGACCGTGATGTAGCCGGTGATCGCCGATGCCGCGACCGTGTAGGGATTGGCGAGATAGAGCTGACCCGGTCCTGAGCGCCCGGGGAAGTTGCGATTGATCGCGCTGATCGTCACTTCTGCGCGCGTCTTCGACACCCCCGGTCCCGCATTGATGCAGGCACCGCATGAGGGCTCGAGGAACGTCGCGCCCACCTGCCGGAAGACGTCCAGGTAGCCGCGCTCCTCGCAGTAGCGCTTCACATCCTGCGAGCCACACTGAATGAAGAAGCGCACCCACGGCGCCACCCGCTCGCCACGGCCCGCGGCCTCGGCGAGCACGCGGGCGTACATGTCCATGTCTTCTTTCTTGCCGGCGGTGCAGGAGCCCGCGTAGGCGATGTCGACCTTGATCCGCTGCGTGACGTCGTCGATGTACAGCCCGTTCCCGGGATCGCCGGGAAGGGCAATCATCGGACGGATGCTCGCGGCATCGATCTCGATGACTTCGCAGTACTCCGCGTTGGGGTCGCTCGTGAGGCCCGCGCACAGCTGCTCGGCCTCTGTGCGAGACAGCTTGCGGTAGTCCATCAGGTAGTCGACGGTCTTTCCGTCGGGCGCGACGTACCCCGTGAATCCGCCAACTTCCGCCGTCATGTTCGTCATCGTGGCGCGTTCGTCTACCGACAACGACTCGACAGCATCGCCACAGTACTCGACCAGCTTGCCGATCGCCTTGCCGGTTTTGACGTACGGGTGGCGCAGCACTTCCAGCATGAAGTCCTTGGCGGTGACGTTGTCGGGCTTCTGACCGCTGATGACGATCTTTACGGTCTCGGGCACCTGGAGGCGGACGTCTTTGGTGATCCAGGAATTGAAAATCGCGGTCGTGCCCACCCCGAACGCGATACACCCCACAGCCCCGGCGTGGGGCGTGTGGGAATCGGAGCCGATGATCACCTGCGCGGGAAGCGCATGTGCCTCGAGAATCTTCGAGTGACAGATCGCCTCGGACCCCCCCCCGTGGTGGCCGAGGCGCAGCTCGCCGTACAACTTGATGCCCTGCGCCGTCGCAAACTCGCGCTGTTTCTTTTCGAGCTGCAGCGCGACGTCGAGCAACCCCTCCTTCACACGGTCCGGCGTCATCGCCTCCGGCAAGAACGTGAGATGGTCCCGGAACATGAGGATCGAGCCGGGATCATTGACCTTGGCGTCTTTCCCGACGAGCTGCTCGAAGAAGATTGCGGCCATCGGGGTCACGTACTCGTGGCTGAAGCGGATGTCGGTGAGCACGAACCCTTCGTCACCGGGCTTCACCGCGGGCACGCCGATCTTGCCCTTTGCGGGATCGACGACCCAGCGCCGCGCGAGAATCTTCTCGCCGAGCGTCATCGGGCGCGCCGGCGTCCGGGGCGGATGGAGCACGACCTCGCCCTTCAGGCGCGCCATGTTGTAATTGAACAAGCCGCCGTGCTCGATGATGCCGCGGGTGATCTCGCCTTCCCCCGCCGTGAACGTGGAGAGCGGGATATCTTCGCCGCGTTTGACCTTGTCCAGAATCGTGAAGTCGGTCGTCGTCAGCACGCCGAGGTTCTGGCAGTTCTCGCGATAGATGCGCTCGATGCTTTCGGCGACCACGAGCTTGATGCCGGCGCACATCTCGGCGTAGGGCGACTGCTCGCGCGATGACCCCTTGCCCCGCCGCTTGCCGCTCACTGCGGCGACGAAGCCGCCGCGCTTCACGGCGCCACGGGTAATCGGGAACTCGTCGCGGCACTTGAGACCAAGGTAGGGGAATTCGCCAAGCGTCTCGTCGTAGTAGTAACAGATGTAGGCGGGGGTGATTTCATCCGTCGAGATGTCGTCGCGCAGCTTGGTCGTCGGCGTCCAGGCCGGATCGTTTCCCTCGAGCTGCGCGCGTACAAAGCCTGGATCCTCGGCGAGATAGAGGATCCGGCCCTTCAGTCGCACGTTTGCGTCGCGCATACGCGAAGTATCTTCCGGGACGGTCATGTTCGCAACCGCGTTACTGCTTCTGCAAGCGATGTTTCAGAGCCCTCGCCTCGTCGAAAGCTCCGGCGTGGCTCTTGGTCGCGTTGTCACGACGGGGCGATCCGCCCCGACGGCCGGGTCGTGGCGATACGCTTTCTGGACGACTCGACCTTTGTCCTGACCAGCGAAGCAGGGAGCCATCGGCCCGGTACCATCGACACCGTCAAATGCACGCTTTCACGGGAGCAAGGGAATCAATGACGAACAGATGTTGGAATGTTGTCACGATGCTGGCACTCGCGGCGAGCGCCGCAATGGCGCAGCGTCCCTCCTCCGTTCCGGTCGACACGACCGCGATGGACGCCCACCTGCGCTTCCTCGCGAGCGACCTGCTGGAAGGCCGCGCCCCCGCGACGCGAGGCGGCCGGCTCGCGGCCGCATACATCGCCACGCAGTTCCAGGCGTTGGGACTCGAGCCCGCCGGAGCGAATGGGACCTACTTCCAGCCGGTTGCGCTCGTGGGGATGACCCCGCAGCCCACGCTGGTGTTGGGCAAGCCGGGCACCTCACCTGACAGCCTCGTCTACCGCGACGCCTTCGTCGCATGGGCCGAGCGGCCCGCAGCCGATATCTCGGCGAGCGGGGAAGTCGTGTTCGTCGGCTACGGGATCCGGGCTCCCGAATGGCAATGGGACGACTACAAAGGTGTCGATCTGCATGGCAAGGTGCTGCTCATGCTGGTCAACGATCCTGGACTGGTCGATTCCACCGTCTTTCTCGGCAAGATCCTCACCTACTACGGGCGCTGGACCTACAAACTGGAAGAAGCAGCCCGGCAGGGTGCGGCGGGCGCGATCCTGATTCACACAACCGAGAGCGCGACCTACCCGTGGGAGGTCGTCCGCGGCTCCTGGTCGGTCGAACAGTTCAAGCTCGATCAGACGCGTTCACCGAGCATCGCGTTCGCCGGCTGGGTGACGGAGGCAAGCGCACGCGCCGCCCTCACCAAGGCTGGGCTGAATCTCGACTCGCTCAGTCGAGCGGCGGCACGCCGCGATTTCCGCCCCGTGGCCACGGGGATCACGGCCGCCGTGCAAGTGCGCAGCGCCCTGCGGCACGTTGAATCCGAGAACGTCGCGGCGCGACTGCCCGGCCGGGATCCGCATCTGGCATCGCAGGCTGTGCTGATCACGGCGCACTGGGATCACAAGGGCATCGGTCCGGCCATTCGTGGTGACTCCATTTACAATGGCGCCGAGGATAACGCCTCCGGCGTAGCAGCCATCCTGGGTGCCGCCAAGGCGCTCACCGAGCTGCCCCGGCCCGCGCGGTCGGTCGTGTTCGTCGCAACGACCGCGGAAGAGAGCGGACTGCTCGGCAGCGAGTCCTACGTGCAGCACCCCCTGATCCCCCTTGGGCAGACCGCCGCCGTGCTGAACCTCGACGTGACGAATGTGCGCGGCGCGACGCGCACCATCGGCGCGCTGGGCAGGGATCGGTCGACGCTGGGTCCGGTGATTGCTGCGGCCGCACAGGCCGAAGCGCTCACGGTGGAGGCGAAGCCGGATCTCCGTGGTTCGTTCTTTCGATCCGACCACTTTCCGTTTGCGCGCGCCGGCGTGCCGGCGCTGTCGATCTTTGCCGGCGATGATTTTGTCGGGCGTCCGAAGGGTTGGGGTGAGGAGCAAGAAAACCTCTACAATCAGCAGCGCTACCATCAGCCGAGCGACGAGTATCAGCCCACGTTCCGCTACGACGGCATGGCGCAGGAGGTGCGTGTGACCGTTCGAACGGCACTGGCGATCGCGAACGATCCGGCGATGCCTCGGTGGCTGTCGTCCTCCGAGTTCCAGCGGCCACAACCGTAGAGTGCAGTGAATTGCACGCTCGGAGGATTATCGGAACATCTTGGACGGCAAGGGGTTAATCTGCGCCGATTGCCTATTGGCCGGGGGGCGGATAAGTTTGCGCCCGTTTCTCACCCGGCAGCACCTGCTGGTCCGATCTCGTACCATTAGAGCGGCGGTTGGAGATTCCCTCCACGCATTCAGTGCCTCTGTCGTGGTTGTATGAGGCCGCCAGTCTCCCTATTCAGTATCGGACGCTTACCGAAGTCGTGCCTGAGCCGGCGCGCGACGTCGAACGCGTAGCGACCCTCCGCGACGAGTTACTGCATTACAAGGAAGCGCTCGCCATCGTCCGCAAGCAAAAGGACACCGGACTGTGGGGGGGAAATCTGCTTGCGCCCGGGCCCTCGAAGTCGATGGGCTGGAAGGAAGTGGGCACAATCTTCCAGTATCGCCGCCTGCTCGAGCTCGGCTGGCCGGCCGACTCGCGCCCGTTCCGGTTCGCGGACCGGTTTCTCTTCCGCCTGCTGTCCCGTGACGATGATCCGACACTGCTCGTCGAGTTCCAGCGCCCTGCGAAGGGTGATCCCGGTCTCGGGCTCTGGGCCCGGAGCATCGGTGCCCAGGGCGCGGCAGCGGCGCTGGCCCGCGGCGCACACCAGGATGACCCGCGCCTGCGCGGGGCGGCACATCGCGTCGCGAGCGACATCTCGATGTATCTGCGGAGTGAGCTGGCGCAGAAACCGTTCAAGAAGGCGCACGGAAAGACGGTGCTCGACCCGCTCACGTATCCGCCGACCGTATTCTCCATCGAGATGCTGGCGTTCATGCCGGCCGTGCAGCGGGAGCGCGCGGGGTTCCTCGAGCGTCTGGCCGCTTACTTTTCCGTTCCCACGCCCCGCCGGTCGTTTTTCATCCAGGCTGGGAAAAAGGTGTTTCGGCCGATGTTCGAGGTCCTTGGCGATCCGATGCACGCCGACGCTCAGGGCCGGGTGAGCGATGTGGCGTTCGCCGTCTACTGGCTGGAGCTTCTCACCCGGCTCGGGATCGTCCGGCAGGTGCCGATTGCGGTTAAGGTTTTGGCCCGGCTCTACAGCGAATGCGACGACCAGGGCATCTGGAGCCCCGCGGGACTCCGCGTCATGCCCAAATCAACCAACCCGGTGATATCGCATTACTTCCCCCTCGAAGGCCCCGGGAAGAGTCCGGCGCAGCGGCAGACCGACGTCACATTCCGCCTCGCGCTCATCGCGAGGCTCTTGGGAGTACCGTTGAACGTTGTCTGAGTAAGTAGTAGTATCTACTACTACGGTGACGCTCGATCTGACTCCTTTTGGCTTTACGCCTACCGAGTCGCTCGTTTACGCGACGCTGTTACGGTTGGGCCCTTCGACCGGCTATGCCGTGGCCCGGGGTGCTCGGCTGGCTCGAGCCAATGCCTACGGTGCCCTGGAAGGCCTGGTCTCTCGTGGCGCCGCCACCCGAACGCCGCCGCCTCAGCGCCCCGCGCGCTATCGCCCGACCGATCCCCAGGGGCTCGTCGCGCAGCTCGCCACGGTGCAAGGCGAGGCGCTGGACCGGCTCAGCCGAGAGCTGCGGGACATGTCACGCCCCGGTGATCCCGTCACCCGCGAGGTCTCCGGCGGGCGCGCCGTTGCGAATTTGATCATGCAGCTGGTCGCCCGGGCGGAGCGCAGTGTAACAGGGATCATGGCGCTCGAGCTCTGGCGGCCGACCCTGCCTGCGTGGCGTCGCGCGGGAGAGCGGGCTGAGGTAAGCGTGCGTGTCCGTGGGGGGATGCCGGCCGATGCGCCGGCCTGGCTCGAGCCTGCCGCGGACGACGCTCCCGCTGCGACGATTCTCCTGATCGACGCCGCCCAGCTGGTGATGACTACGGGTGAGGGTGACGCGATCGCGGGCTTATGGACATCTCACCCACTCATCGTGCTCCTCGGGCAACGCGCGCTCTAGACCCGTGACCCCGCCGTTACGGCTCTTCTGTATTGTGTTGCTTCTGGGTGCCTGCCGCGCGTCCGCGCTACCCGAAGCCCAGCGCTACCCCGCCGGTACTCCTTTTCGCGCGCAATATCGAACCGTTGACGGCACGCGCCTGCGGATGATCGACACCGGCAACGGCACGCCGGTCGTGTTCATTCACGGCATCGGCGCCTCCCTGTACGGTTGGCGGCACCAGCTGGCGCCGCTCGTCGCGGCGGGCTACCGCGTGGTCGCGTTCGATAATCGCGGCTTCGGCTTTTCCGACAAGCCGGCGCACGGATACAGCAACGCGGCGTATTCACACCTCGTCGTGTCGCTACTCGACTCACTCGGCATCGCGAGCGCGGTGCTGGTCGGGCATTCGATGGGTGGCGCCATCGCCGCTGAGGTCGCCATCGCGCATCCCGATCGCGTACGCGGGATGGTACTGATCGACGCCGCGGGCTTCGGCATTCGTTGGCCCGGCGTCCTCAAGATGGCGCGCTGGCCCCTGCTCGGCTCCGTCATGACGACATTCCGCGGACGCTGGATCACCGGCCGAATTGTGCGCTCGACGTTTGCCGATCGTGGTAAAGTCACCGAGGCGGACGTCGATCAGTATTACGCGCCGGTTCCGGATCCTGACTATGGACGCGCCTTGCGAGCCGTGCTCCGAGAGTTCAGGTTCGACACGCTCGGTGGACGCCTGGGAAGCGTGCAGACGCCCACACTGATCTTGTGGGGCAACGCGGACCGATGGATCGCGCTCGGCGACGGCAGCCGGTTCGCGCGTGAGCTGCCGCGCAGCGAGTTCGTCGTCCTCGATCGCACGGGACACGACGCGCCCGAGGAATCGCCCGATCAAGTGAATCCCTTGCTGCTCGATTTTCTGAAAGAAGGCCTATCCCGGATTCCGGAGAACGTCGCAAGGCATTAGATTTCGTCAACCAAACGGTTGACGGAATTGCTAATGCCACCCAAGCTAAGTAATGACAGAGCATTACGAATCGTGGCAGCGGCCCGCGAGGAGTTCGCCAAGCGTGGCTTCGCGGGCGCGCGCGTAGATCAGATCGCGCGACGAGCAGGCGTCAACAAGCAGCTGCTGTTCTACTACTACCACTCCAAGCGCGGCCTTTTCCAGGCAGTGCTGGCCCAGACCGCGGGCGACCTGGAGGCGGCGTTCGCGCGGCTCGCGAACCCGGCCGGTGGGCCGCTGGAACGGCTCAGGCTCACGCTGGCCGCGCAGTTCGAATTCCTCGCTCAGAATCCTCAGGTAGTCGCGTTGCTCGGGCAGGGAACGCGGTCGGACGGCGGCGGCGCGTTCGCGCCCGCGATCAACCGGCTGGTGGTACTGCTCGCCGAGGGCCAGGGGTTGGGCAAGGTGCGGGACGATCTCGACCCGCACCTTGCTGCCGCTCAGGCGCTGATCCTCATGGTGGGCTACCTCAGCATGGAAGCGGTCGTCGCCGCCAGCGCGCGCCCCCTCGGTGCCGACGAGCCGTCGTTGCGCGAGCGCTGGCGCGACGCCGCAGTCGACCTAGTTGTGGCCGGAGTGAGCGCGAGCTAGGGCGAGCGGAGCGTCCGTCTCGAAGATCAGGTGTCCCGCCTCGAACCGCGCCCCGCGCAGCGCCAGGCTCAACACATCGCCCAGCTCCTCCACCACATGCACATCGAGCGTCTTGCGAACCTCCTCCGGCAGGTCCTCGAGGTCGGGCTCGTTTTCCTTCGGTAGAATCACCGACGTAATCCCCGCCCGCACCGCGCCGAGGACTTTTTCTTTCACGCCGCCGATTGGCAGCACGCGGCCTCGCAGAGTGACCTCACCGGTCATGGCGATGTCGTGCCGTGCCGGCCGCCGCGAGAGCGCCGAGACCAGGGCCGTGGCCATGGTAACGCCTGCCGACGGACCGTCCTTCGGAATGGCGCCCGCGGGAACGTGGACGTGAATGTCGGTATCGACAAACGCCTCTTCCGGAATCCCGAGCAGGTCGGCGTGCGACTTGGCGTACGTCAGCGCCGCGCGCGCGGACTCCTTCATCACATCGCCCAACTGTCCGGTCAGGACCAGCTCGCCTTTCCCGCGCATGACGCTGGCCTCGACGAACATGATGTCGCCCCCGACGGGCGTGTAATACATCCCCGTCGCCACGCCAACCTGATCCTCGCCGGCCATGCGCTCGGGGTGCACCTTCGGCCGCCCGATGAGATCCGGAATGTCTGCTCGGGTGACCGTCACCGTCTGCGCCGCGCCGTCGGCGATCTTGCGGGCGACCTTGCGCCCGAGCTTGCCGATTTCGCGCTCGAGCTGGCGAACGCCGGCCTCGCGCGTGTAGCTCGCGATGATCTCGCTCAGCGCGGCGTCGTTCAACCCCAATTGATCGGCGCGGAGGCCGTTCTCCCGAAGCTGGCGCGGCACGAGATAGCGCTTGGCAATCTCGAGTTTCTCGCGCTCGGTGTACCCGGCGAAGTTCACCGTTTCGAGCCTGTCGAGCAGCGGCCCTGGAATGCTCTGCAGGAAGTTCGCGGTCGCGATGAACAGCACCTCCGAGAGGTCGAACGGAACGCCCAGATAGTGGTCGGTGAAGGTGTCGTTCTGGGCCGGATCGAGCACTTCCAGCAGCGCGGCGGCCGGATCTCCCTGGAACGAGATGCCCAGCTTATCAACCTCGTCGAGCAGGAAAATCGGGTTCTTCGCGCCCGCCTGTTTCATCCCCTGGATGATGCGGCCCGGCATCGCCCCGACATAGGTGCGCCGGTGGCCGCGAATGTCGGCCTCATCGCGGGCTCCCCCGAGCGAGATCCGCACGTAGGGACGGCCCATCGCGCGTGCGATGGACTTGGCAATCGAGGTCTTGCCGACGCCCGGCGGTCCGACGAACAGCAGCGTCGGCGCGCGCGAGGCGCGATCGTCCTCGTTTCCCGGAGCCTCTTCCTTGGGCTGCTGCTGCCGGAGCTGCCGAACCGCGAGGAACTCGAGCACCTGGTCTTTCACGTCCTGGAGGCCGTAGTGGTCCTCTTCGAGGATTTCGGCCGCCCGTTTGAGATCGAGCGACTCCTCTGACCGCTTGTTCCACGGCAGCTCGGCGATGGTCTCGAGATAGGTGCGAATAACCTGTGCTTCCATCGATTCCCGGCCGGCGCGCTCCAGCCGGGCCAGCTCACGATCGACTTCCTTGCGCGCCGCCTCCGGCAATTCCAGCGCGTCCAGGCGCTTCTTGAGGTCGTCGGCCTCAGCCGCCTCTTCCTCCTCACCGAGCTCCTTGCGAATTGCCTTCATCTGTTCGCGCAGCAGCATCTCACGCTGGCGCTCGCCGAGCTCTTCCTGGACTTGGGACTTGATGTCCTCCTGCGCGTCGACGACCGCGATCTGGCGCTGGACGTGGACGAGCACCCGGCGCAGCCGGTCCTCGACCGCGAGCGTCTCGAGCAGCTGCTGGCGTTCGAGTGACTGAACGTCGAGGTGTCCGGCGACCAGGTCGGCGAGGGCGCCGGGGTCGGTGACGCCTTGCAACACCTGCTGGATGACGTCGGGGGGAAGGCCCGCCTTCTGCCCCAGCTCGGCGGCGCGCTCGCGGACTTCGCGATGCAACGCTACGAAGGCTGGATCTTTCTCATTCAGAGGAGGAAGATCGGGGGCTTCGCGGACGGTGGCGACGAGATAGCCGTTGGTCTCGCTATAATGGACCGCGATACCACGGCTCTCTCCGTGCAAGATCAGCTGGACGCCGCCAAGATTGCGCTGGACCTGACTGATCCGCGCGATGGTTCCGGTGGTGTAGAGCACGCCGGGCGAGACCTGGTCGACGTTGTCTTTCTGTGCGACCGCGAAAACCTTGCGGTCGGGGTTCTTCAGGGCGGCTTCTATGGCGCGCAGTGTCGCGGGACGGCCCGCGCCGATAGGCGACGCCACACCCGGAAAGAGCACGGCATCACGTAGCGGCAGGACGGGCAAAGTCATCCGGTCTGACATGAGATCTCCGATGCTAAGTTTCGTGGACGACGGTTCGGCAAGCAGAACGCACCGTCTATGCCACGAAAAAACGCCGCTGGCGGCAGGTCCGTTCCGGAAAGCGCCGCCAAAGCGGCGGCGCGACTGCCAACACGACGCTCCCAGACTGTGTTGCAACACCGCATGGATGCGGCTAAATCTTAGTCCACGAATGGATTGCAAAACGGCATGAGCGATCTGTTGGCGCAGCGGCTCAGTCAGGCCCTTGGCTCTTCCTTCACGCTCGACAAGGAGATTGGCCGCGGCGGCATGGGCGTCGTCTATCATGCCCGCGATGAGCGGCTCAAGCGGGCGGTGGCCGTCAAGGTGCTCCCCCCCGAGCTCGCGTTCCGTGAGGAAATCCGCGTGCGTTTCCTGCGGGAAGCGGAAACGGCCGCCCGTCTGTCCCACCCGCACATCGTCCCGATTCATTCCGTCGGCGAGGGTCCCGAGGGACTCGTGTACTTCGTGATGGCCTATGTGGACGGTGAATCGCTCGCGGCGCGTCTCAAGCGCCGCGAGCGACTGCCACCGGAGGAAGCCCGGCGCATCTTGATGGAAACCGCCGACGCACTCGGCGCGGGGCACGCCCTTGGCATCATCCATCGCGACGTCAAACCCGACAACATCCTGCTCGAGGGGAGCCGCGGCCGGACCGTCCTCACTGACTTCGGCATCGCCAAGGCGCTCACCTCGACCACGGGGCCCGGCACGCTGACGGCGACCGGTGTGGCGATCGGCACACCGCACTACATGAGTCCCGAACAGGCGGCCGGCGATCGGGAGATCGATGGCCGCTCCGACATCTACAGTCTGGGTGTCGTCGGCTACCAGATGCTCGCCGGGGAGCTGCCGTTTTCAGCGCCCACAGTACCGGGCATTCTCCTGAAACAGATCACCGAACAGGCGCCCAACCTGCAGGACCGGACTCCAACCTGCCCGGACGATCTCGCATCGTGCGTCATGCGCTCGCTCGAGAAGGAGCCGGAAGCGCGCTGGCCGACGGCCGACGCGCTGCGGCGCGCGCTGGAATCGCGCAGCGCGCCCCCCTACCGGCCGTCCCGTCGCACGAGCGGCGGTGCGGCGGCTCGCCTCGAAACACGCCTGGGCCCGCCCCCGGCGCGGATGTCCGGCGGGGGCCGACCGGAGCGCCCGCGGCGCGGCAGTCGACCCCTGGCCAAGCCGGATCCCCGCAGCGAGCTCACGCCGAGCGGCGAGTCGAAGATGGTCGTGAAGTTCCGCGACAGCTTCGTCTCGTGGGCGTCGGTCTGCGGCGGTTTGATGTTCATCGATCTGATCATGGGCAATGGTCTCGGCTGGTCATTGTTCCCCACGGCCATTTGGGGTGGCTTCGGCCTCCTGCCGCAGTACATGAAGCTCTGGCAAAACGGGTATTCATGGCGCGACGTCCTGAATCGGCCGGCCGCGCCGAACGCACAGGAGGCGTTGCGGGCGGGGCCGGGGGGGAGCCTGCGGCGCGCCCTGGGGCCGCCCAAAGCCGATGAGTTCGGCCGCCACGTCAACACCGTGCGCCTGGCCCGCAACGACCGGGAGGCGATCCTCAAGATCATGGACCGCGTGCCGGCGTCGGAGCGGAAGCTGCTTCCGGATGTGGTGGTCACGGTCGACGCGCTCCTGAAGCGCGCCGAGGACCTCGCCCGAATGCTGCACAGCATGAGCGCCGACGTGGATGACGGCGCCGTGGCCCGGATCGAACTGCGCATTGAGGCGGTGAAGCATCATGAAGAAGGAACGGAGCGCGAACGCCAGCTCAGTCTACTCGACCGCCAGCGTCAGGCGTTGACCGATCTCCTGTCACGCCGCAAACACGTCGAGGAGCAAATCGAGTCGTGTGTGCTGGCGATGCAGAACGTGCGCTTCGACCTGCTGCGGCTGCGCTCGGCGGGAGTGGCGGCGGTCCTCGGCGATCTCACGAATGCCACGCAACAGGCACGGGCGCTCTCGCGGGACGTGGATCACGTCATCGAGGCCGCCAGCGAGATCCGCGACGTCCTCAGTGCTTCTCCTGCACCCCTCTCGCCGCCGCGTGGCCAGCGGCCCCGGTCCTCGCCGTAGAATCCTGACTGGCCCAACACTCGCGCACCAGGGCAGGGCCGTTCTCCCGCTGCAGCGCGAAGTCGAGTAGCTCGACGAAACCCGCGGCAGCGTCTTCACACCGGCCCGCCCGCAGCGCTGCAACCGCCGCCAATTCGAGATAGCGGGCCGACCCCCTGCGCCGCGCAGCCGCGTAGCGCAGCACGCTGTCGGCAAGCTGCGCCGGGGCGTCCAACGCGATCTGCCCGAGAGCCTGCGACAGGAATTCGCCGGGGAACGGATGGCGAAAGGTCCCCTGCGCCGCGGCCAAGGCGCCGTCCGCCTGGGACGCCGCGTCGGCCCAGTGGGAGCCCCGAACCGCCAGCAACGACATCGCGGCGCGAATCTGTGCGGTGTCGGCGCCGGCGGCCAGTGCGTCCCGCAAGGCAGAGGCAGCGAACGGCTTGCTGCGCGCGGCGGCGAGCAGCGCACGCATCAGGAGTGCGTCCGCTCCAGCATGCCGCGCCATCGCCACGCCGAGCAGCGAATCGGCTTGCGCCGTGTCACCGAGCGCCAGCCGAACGCCGGCGGTGCGCACGCTCCACTCCGCTTCGTCGGGCTGGGCGCGCCGCGCCGCGTCGAGATAGGGAAGCAGGCCGGCATCGCTGCGGCGCGCCGCGAGAATCCGTAAGAGCGTGAAGGGAGACGCGCCGGTTTCGCGGGTCCCGAGTTGCACCAGCGAGTCGAACACGGCGTTGGCCGCCGCGCCGGGATCGAGAAAACGGCGGGCCGCGACGAATTCGAGGCGAGGCCGGTCGTCGCTGTGTCCGAAGGTCGCACGGCCGATGAGGCGCGCAACTCCCGAGTCACCCAGGAGCTGGCGGCCAAAGTATTGGTCCGGCCCGTCGATGCTCAGCCACTCTCGGCTCAGCGCCTCGAGCTGACCGCCTGGACCGATGAGTTGCGCGAGCCACGTCCGGTCGTAGCTGATCGGGCGGGGCGACGCGAGGACCACCAGGTCGGCGGTGCCGCCGAACCACACGTTCACATGGGGGAACACCTGGTGCAGGGAGCGCACGATGCCGGCGACAATGGGGAGCGGCAGCTGGTACAGCTGGATCCATTGGCAGAACACGCCATCATTGGCGAGCCGCGCCCTGGCGATGCGGAAAAACTCCGGCGTGTACAGCGTCGCGATGCCCGCGATCCACGGATTGGATGGCTCGGACACGATCACATCGTAGCGCTCGCGATCGAGCTGCAGGGCGCTGCGCGCGTCGTCGACGACCAGATGTACGTTGGGGCGCGAAAGGACGCGGTCGTTGACCGCGTGAAAGAGGCTGTCCATCGCGAGGACGGCGGGCTCGATCTCCACCACCTTCACGCGAGTCATGCCGGGCACGCTGGCGAGCACGCGCGTCGTCACGCCGGTGCCCTGGCCGATCAAGAATGCGGATGTCGCGCCACGATGCGCGACGATCGGGGCCAGGCCGATCATGATCTGGGTGTCCATGTCGCCGCGATCGGACGCGTCGACCTTCCCGTTGACGCGCAGCGACCGGCCGGTCTCGCCCTCCCACACGCTGACGGTCGCGTTCGGCCCTTCCCGGAAGGCGAGCTGGCGCACGCCGCGGTGTTCGAGGAACCGCCGCCGCGCTGCCTGATCCATGGGCTGGCGCGCGTAGATCGTGGGCCCCAGGTCGATCAGGCGCGTGCTCCAGCCGGGGGCCGCCACGGCAGCGAGCAGCGCCATTGTGCCGAGACCTCCCGCCGTCAACACGCGCGCGCGGATCCGCCGGTCGTCCGGCGAGCCCTCCGCGATGCCGCGGGAGGCGAGCACCGCGAGCGCCAGCGCGGCGATGCCGTTGACGATGAGTCCGAGGCGCAGCGTGGTCTGTGTTCCCAGGGCCACGATGAGCACAAAGCCGGTCAACACGGCGCCGAGGATGCTGCCGAGCGTGTTGAGCGCGTAGGCAGCACCGACGTCGGCCCCGCGGGCCTCGCGCTCGCGAGCCGTGAGGTCGGTGAGCAAGGGGAACGTCATGCCCATTCCAATCGCCGGGATCAGCACCACCGCGCCGACGGCGACGCCCATCAGGAAAAGCCGCGCAGCGGCGCTCAGGTCCGCGATCTGGAACACCGCGATGATGTAGGACGGCAGGAATCCAAAGAACACGAACAGGAGCGCGGCACCGATTCCGGTGATCCCCTGGGCGAGCCCCGCGTTGACGGCGGTATCCAGGCGCGGAGCACTACGCCGAGCAACGAGGATGCTGCCCAGGCCGATGCCCAGGAGAAACACCAGCAGAATCAGGGTAAACGCGTAGGTCGACCCGCCGACGACCATGATCAGCACTCGAGTCCAGGCGATTTCGTCGAGGAGTGAGGCGAAGGCGGTGAGGGCAAGAAGCGCTAAAGCGAGGTTGTGGAGGTGATCAAGGGTTGGTGGAGGTTGGTGAAGGTTCTGCTCGACCGGCGGCGCTACCTCCACGGCGTCTTGCCGGCGACCGAGCTGGATCGCCGCGGCACCGATCGCCAGGTTGATCGCGGCGGTCGTCCACAGCGAAGCACGCACACCTACCAGCTCGATCAAGACAAATCCGGCGAGGGCCGTCCCGATCATCGCGCCGAGCGTATTCAAGCCATACAGGCGTCCGAGCGATGGCTTGAGCAAGCCACGATCGTCGCCCATCAGCGCTCGCGTCAGCACCGGCAGCGTCCCACCCATGAGCGTGGTGGGAATCAGCAGGACCAGCGCGGCGAGTCCAAACCGTAGCGCCACGCTGGCGGCGCTGCCGAGCGCAAGAGCACCGGCGGTGCCGAGGTAGATCCAATGCGCGAGGCCGAGCACGAGCGGCGAGATGATGCCGAACACCCCAATGGCGATCTCGAGCTTGCCGTACAGGACCGCGGGCCGTGGCGAGCGGTCGGTGATCCGGCCAACCAGCCACGCGCCCAGACCGAGGCCGCCCATATACGCCGCGACGACGGTTGTGACGGATTGAATTGTCGAGCCGAACGATTGATAGAGGACGCGGACCCACAGCAGCTCGTACACCAGGCCGGTCGCGCCCGAGAGAAAGAAGAGGATGCTGTAGAGGAGGGCCGCCTTAGAACGCATGCAGCTCACGCATCGCCTGCGCGAGATCCTCCACCTGTGGCAGGATGTAGTCCTCGAGGGCGGGCGCGTACCCGACGAAGGTGTCGGTGGAGGCGACGCGCTTGACCGGCGCGTCGAGCCAGGGGAAGCAGTGATCGGCGATCCGGGCGGCGATCTCGGCGCCGTAGCCCCAGGACAGGGCGTCCTCATACGCGACGATCACCTTGTTCGTCTTCCGGACCGACGTCTCGATCGTTTCCCAATCCACCGGCGACAGCGAGCGCAGATCGACCACCTCGACGCTGACGCCGTCTTTCTCCTCGAGCTCCTTGGCGGCGACGAGCGTGCGCTGCACGACCGCGCCGTACGTCACGACGGTCAAGCCCGTTCCTTCCCGGACGATCTTCGCCTTGCCGAACGGGATCATGAAGTTGGGGCCGGGATTCGGGGCTTTGTTGTAGGTCTGGCGGTAGAGGTGCTTGTGTTCGAGGAACAGCACGGGATCGTCGCAGCGGATGGCGGTCCGCAGCAGGCCGTTGGCGTCGAGGGCCGTGGACGGACAGATGACGCGCAGCCCCGGGACGGACGTGAAGACCACCGCGCCCGTCTGTGAGTGATAGACCGACCCGCCTTTCAGGTAGCCACCGTAGGTGACGCGCACGACGACCGGTGCACTGAAGGCGTTGCTCGAACGCCAGCGAATGGTTGCGAGCTCATTGCGGAGCTGGTGATAGGCCGGCCAGATGTAGTCGAAGAACTGGATTTCCACGACGGGCTTGAGGCCCCGGGTCGCGAGGCCGACGGCTCGACCAATGATGTTGGCTTCGGCAAGGGGGGAGTTGTACACGCGGTCGCCGCCGAACTGGCGCTGCAGCCCCCACGTCACCTTGAAGACGCCGCCCTTGCCCTTCACTTCCTTCAAGTACTGCACGCGGCTGACGTCGGCGACGTCCTCGCCGAAGACGAGGATACGCGGATCGCGCGTCATCTCGTCCTTCATGCAGCCGTTGAGCAGATCCACCATCGTCGTGGGCTCGCCCGTGAAATGCGGATCGTCCTCGGTGTCGAATTGCTCCGATGTGGGATCGACGTCGGGCGAATACACCCACTGGAGCGCCGTTTCCGGTTTGGGCTGCGGCGACGCGAGCGCCATGTCGGCGGCGACCTGGATCTCCTCCTCGACCTGGGCCTTGATCGTCTCGATCTCGGATTCGGTCGCGACGCCCTCGTCGAGTAATTGCCTGGGGAATCTCGTCACCGGGTCGCGCGTCGCTTCCTCCTCGCGCTCGCGCGGCGGCTTGTAGAGGATCTCGTCGTCGGACAGCGAGTGGGAGTAGGGACGCGTCACGTGGGCGTGGACGAGTGCCGGGCCCTTCCGCTGGCGGCACCAGTCGGCCGCGCGCGTGAGGGCCGCGTACGACGCGATCGGGTCGCAGCCGTCGACCTCTTCCAGATGCAGGTTGGGGAAGTTGCTGACGAGCTTCGAGACCGATCCTCCGGCCGTCTGCACCTCGATCGGCACCGAGATCGCGTACTTGTTGTCCTCGATCAGAAACAGCACCGGCAGCTTGAGGTTGCTGGCGCTGTTCAACGCCTCCCACCATTCCCCTTCGCTCGTCGTGCCGTCGCCGGCGGAGCAGTAGACAACCTCATCGCTATGGTCCGGCTTGTCTTTGAGGTCGTCGATCCGCTCGTAGCGCAGCCAGGCTTCGGCGCAGCCGACGGCCTGGAGGAACTGCGTGCCGGTCGGGCTCGATTGGCTGACGATATTGAGCTGCTTGTGACCCCAGTGTGACGGCATCTGCCGTCCACCGGAGTTCGGGTCGTCGGCGGCGCCCACGGCCGAGAGAAACATCTCGGTGGGCGTCATGCCGAGGGTGAGACAGAGGGCGCGGTCGCGGTAGTAGGGATAGAACCAGTCGTACGACGGCCGCAACACCTTCCCGGCGGCGACCAGGACGGCCTCGTGGCCAGCCCCTGATATCTGAAAGAAGATCTTGTTTTGACGCTTGAGCTGAATCTCCTTGTCGTCGATACGGCGCGACAGCAGCATCAACCGATAGATGTCGAGCAGATCGGCCTTCGCAAGGACAGCGCCGGCTTTTGCGGGTCGGGCAGCAAGTGCCACCTTATTTGCAGAACGAGAACGCGTCGCCATGGGCTTGAAAAATAGCCTCGAATCCGGTTTCTAGGGCTTGTGAAACACGACCTTCCCGCCCGCGATGGTAAAGCGGGGTTTGATCGTCCCCAATGACTCCGGCTGCACGGCGAACGGATCGCGATCCAGCACCACGACGTCCGCGAGGCGCCCCGCCGCGAGCGTCCCCCATTTCTGCTCGTTGAACGTCGCCCACGCGTTGCCGTAGGTGTAGGCGCGCAGCGCTTCTCCCACGGTGATCTTCTGTTCCGGCACCCAGCCGCCCGGATTCTTGTCGTCCAGGGTGCGCCGGGTCACCGCCGCGTACACCCCGAGCATCGGGTCGAGCGGTGCGACGGTCCAGTCGGAGCCGAAGGCGAGGGGCGCCTCGGTGTCGAGCAATGTCCGGAAGGCGTACGTCGTCTTGATGCGCACCGGACCGATGCGCTGCTCGACCCAGCGGCCGTCGTCGATGGCGTGGTAGGGCTGCATCGACGCCACGACGCGCCGGGCACCAAAAAGGGGGATCTCCTGGGGCCGGAGATGCTGCGCGTGTTCCACGCGCAAGCGCCGGTCGCGCGCGCCGTGCGCATGGGTGACGCTGTCGTAGATCGCGAGAATGATCGCGTTGGCACGATCGCCGATCGCGTGCACGGCGATCTGGAGACCGGCGGAATCCGCTGCGCCGACCCACGCGCGCATCTCGGCTTCCGATTGATGCATCAACCCGTAATAGCCCGCTGAGTCCGAGAACGGCTCAAAGAAGAACGCGGTCCGCGACCCCGCCGAGCCGTCCATGTATCCCTTCACGCCGCCGATGCGCACCCAATCGTCGCCCGCCCCGTTGCGCACGCTATCGGCGACCGCGTGCCACTGGTCGATCGGGAGATAGAGAACGACCCGGACCGTCATCCGGCCGGCGCGCTCCATGCGCCTGTAGGCGGCAAGATTCGCCCAGGAGGCCGACATGTTTCCGGTTGCCGTGACGCCGAGCGATGCCGCATGCGCGAGCGCGCGCGCCACGGCGGAGTCTTCCTGCTCGGCGGAGGGCGCCGGGATGGCCGCGTCGATCAGACCTTCGGCATTGTCTTTGAAAATGCCGGTGGGCTCTCCGCGCGCATCGCGGAGCATTTCGCCGCCCACGGGCGCGCGCGTCGCGCTGGTGACCTTCGCCGCGCGCATCGCGGCAGCGTTCGCCAATGCCATGTGCCCGTCGAGGCGGCTGAGGAAGACCGGGTTATTCGGCGTGACTGAATCGATCCAGTCGTGCCGCGGCAAGGGCGCGCCGCGCCACAAGGTGTGATCCCAATCGCCGCCCAGAATCCATTCGCCAGGCTTCAGGTGCGCGGCGTACTCCTTCAGCCGGCGGACGAATTCCTGGGGCGTGGCGGCGTCCCGCAGATTCACCGAGGCGAGCTGAAAGCCGCCGTCGACAAAATGGGTGTGGCCATCGGCGAATCCCGGCATGATCAGGCCGCCGTTGGCCTGAAGGACCCGCGTCTTGGGGCCAACGTAGCGCGCGATCTGAGCGGAATCGCCAACCGCGAGGATCTTGTCGCCGAGGGTCGCGACCGCGCCGGGCCGGCCGCGGCCGGTTGAAAGACCGGTCCAGACCGGTCCGCCTTGAATGACGATGTCGGCCTTGGACCCACACGCGGCGAGCAGCGCTAGCGCGGCGACGTACGACGCAGAACGCACGGCGGACCTCCTACCGGAGTCGAGTGATGCGGCGAATGGTGTCGAGTGCAGCCATGGGATTGCCGCCCGAGTCGGCCGGCTTTTGCTTCGTTGACCCGCTGATCCCGTCGCGAATGTCGAGCAACACTTCGAGCAACAGTTGTTCGCGCTGGTAGGCGGCATCGAGATCGGCCATACGGCGCTCGTCCTTCAGCGACTTGGCGCGATCATAGGCCTCCCGGTAGACCGAGTCGAGATTGTCGAGAATCTGTTGGCGTGGCCTCACGGAGGCGAAAGATATAGGTTCCTCGCATGACGCTCAAAGGCAAGCGCATACTCTTTTTCGCGGCTCCGCTGTACGAGGACCTGGAGCTGTGGTACCCCAAGATTCGCCTGGAAGAGGAAGGAGCCGCCACAACCGTTGCCGGGATGGGCGAGAAGACCTACCCGGGCAAGCGCGGCTATCCCGTCACGGTCGATACCAACGTGGAACATGTCGCAGCCTCGGAATTCGACGCCCTGGTGATCCCCGGCGGCTTTGCGCCCGATCAGCTGCGCCGCTCCGACACGGTGCTGCGATTGACGCGGGAGATCTACCAGGCCGGGAAGCCGGTGGCGTTCATCTGCCACGCGGGCTGGGTGCCGATCTCGGCCAAGATTCTCAAGGGCAAGCACGCGACCAGTGTCCGTGCCATCAAGGACGACATGGAGAATGCCGGTGTCGTCTGGGAAGACAGCGCGGTTGTTGTCGACGGCAACCTCATCTCATCCCGCACGCCGGCCGACCTGCCCCAGTTCTGCAAGGCGTTGATCGCCGCGCTACGACAAGGGCCGCAAGACTAGACCACTCGGTACCTTCGGAACGAAGTACGTGGATTTCGGAGGCATGACGTCTCCGGCATCCGCCACCGCAAACACCTGCGCCACTTTCGTGGGATTCAACAACACACTCACCGCGGCGCCGCCTTGCTGGACCAGGTGCAGCGCTTCCTGTGCGTCCGCCACGTAGCGCACGATCGGTGTCGAGGTCCCGGCACCGAGAATCTCCTTCACGACCAGTGATTCGATGCGCGCGACATCGAGCTCGCGCACCGCGGTGCTCTGCGCCAGGCTCGGCACCCGGTCCGGCAGCGCGCCGGGCTTGAGCAACATCACGAGCACCCGCGCGTGGTCGGCCACGAGGCACGCGGTGCGATCGACGCCGAGCGACGCCAGTGTGGTCACCGGGTCGCGGCCCGCCGCAAGCGGCTGCACGTCGAACCAGTCGCGCCACCGCGGCAGTAAACGCTCCAGCTCCCGGCCCGCGCCGAAGATTACGCGATGCGTCGGCAACACGGCGAGTCCCGGGTCCTGCGCCGACACGATCAGCGCGAGCACGCGATCGGCGGACCGATTCTCCACCGCGTAGGCGCTCGCCGTCTCATACCTATGATGGCCGTCGGCGATGTAGAGCGGGGACGAGGGAAGGGGGAAGTGGGACGGGTCGCGAACAATCCATAGCCGAATGTTTACACCGTTCAGCTCTGCCGTCGCATCGGGCGCGCCTTGCGACGCCGCTGCTACCGCGTTCGCGAGGGAACGATCAGGATCGGGCGCGAGCAGAAAGATGGACTCGATGTTGGTCGCCGTGGCGCGCATGAGCGCCAGACGATCGGCCTTGGGCCCCGCGTGCGTTTTCTCGTGCGGGCGAATGCGGCGGGGCTCGTAGCCTTCGGCGGCCACGGCGGCGAAGACCCCGCGGCGCGTGAGCCGTTCTCCGGTGGGGAGCGTGAAATCTTGCGCCAGCACATACAGCGCCGGCCGAGCGTCGCGACGCAGCACGCCATCGCGACGCCACG
>DATLXS010000033.1:0-12865 GCA_035575675.1 Gemmatimonadales bacterium | reverse complement strand
AGTGAGCGCGACCTGGCCCACGAGCAGGCCCGTGCGAACCCGCGAGCGCTGGAAGGTACCTTCGCGCTCCCCGGACTTGAGCGCCGAGGACAGATCGGGCGCGCTGGCGTGATAGGCCGGAGCGAACCCCGCGAGCACTACTGTCACGAGGACTGCGACGGCCGTGAAAAGCAGGACACGCGTGTCGAGCCCTACGGTCGTGGCATCGGACAGCAGAGAGGCGGAGAGCACAGGCCCAACCCAGAGCGTGATGAGCAAGGCCGCGACGCCTCCCAGCACCCCGAGCACGGCGCTGTCGGCGAGCAGCTGCCGAGCCAGGCGACCGCGGCTTGCGCCGAGTGCTACGCGGACCGCGATCTCCCGCTTGCGCTGCACCGCGCGCGCGAGCAGGAGATTGGCGACATTGGCGCAGGCGATCAGCAGGACGATCGCGCACATGGCGCCAAGCCAAACGGAGAGCTTCGCGTCTCTGCTGGCGAGAGGTCCGATGGCCTCGTGCACAGAGCCCAGGGAGACGGTGCCGGTGGAATCGCCGCTCTGGACAAATTCGCTGCGGTAAATCGCTGTCGCCTCGGCGGCAGCCTGTTCGGGACTGACGCGGGGACGGAGCCGGGCGACGACCCCAGAGAGCCAAAAGAAATTGGGACCCAACGCAGCAGGCCCCATGACCTCCGGGGCCGCGGCCGTGAGCGGCAGCCACAGGTCTGGCACGTCAAGGTCGATCCCCGCAAAGCCTTCGGGCGTCACGCCGATCACGGTGTAGACGTTGCGCCCCAGCTGCAGCGTCCTGCCGAGCACCGCTCGGTCCGCCCCGAACTGGCGCATCCAAAACTCTCGGCTCAGCACCGCGACATGCGCGGCGCGTCCCACACTGTCTTCGTCGGCGCCGAAAAAGCGCCCGAGCTCGGGGCGGACACCGAGCACGGAAAAGAAAGACGCCGTGACCAAGCGGGCCTTGACGGGTTCCGCCTGCGGGCCGAGCCCGAGGCTGAAGCTCCCTCTGCCGTAGGCAGCGACGGCGAAACGCCGCGCGTGATCCCGGAGGTCCTCGTAGCGCGGATAGGTCCCGATCGGCATCGTGTTGGTTCCATACCCGGGCATCACGGTCGTGACGTAGAGTCGCACAACTCGATCGGGATCGACGACGTGCGCCGGCGGCCGGAAGAACAACCGGTCCACGACGCTGAACATCGCGCTATTCGCGCCGATACCGAGCCCCAGCGTCAGCACCGCGGCCAGCGACAGCCCGGGGCTTCGAGCCAGCGTGCGCAGGGCGTAGCGGAGGTCTTGGAACATGGGCCTAGGGCCTGGGGCTTGGGAGTTCCCCAGGCCCTAGGCCCGAGGCCCCAGTTCCTTCTTCATCAACAACACGTCCATCAAACAAATGGATGGATCGATCCGCATGCTTGGCGTAGCGCGGATCGTGCGTCACCATGCACACCGTCGCGCCACCACGGTGCAGCGTCCGCAGCAGGTCCATCACCGCCTCGCCGTTGCTGGAGTCGAGATTCCCCGTCGGCTCGTCGGCGAGCAGGATCGCGGGATCGCCCACGACCGCGCGGGCTACCGCGACTCGCTGCTGCTGGCCCCCGGAGAGCTGCACCGGGTAATGCTTCGCGCGATGCACCATGCCGACCTTCTCGAGCGCCTGCTGCACGCGCTTCGTGCGCTCCGACCCCGACATCCCCCGGTAGGTGAGCGGCAGCTCGACGTTCTCGGCGACGGTGAGATCGCCGATCAGATTGAACGCCTGGAACACGAATCCGATTCGCCGGTTCCGGATTCGGGCTCGCTCCGCCGGCGTCAGGTTCGCCACCGGCTTGTCCTCGAGCAGGTAGCTCCCGTCGCTCGGCGTATCGAGCAGACCGAGGATCGAGAGGAGCGTCGTCTTGCCGCACCCTGAAGGGCCGTTGATCGCGACGTACTCGCCCTCGCGGATCTCGAGGTGCACGTCCGCGAGCGCGTGTGTCTCGACTTCGTCGGTGAAGAAGACTTTTCGGACGCCGGTGAGCTGAATGAGAGACGCACCATTGCCGGGCATCGGTTCTCCCCTTGAGGCGGTGTCTGGTGTCTGGTGTCTGGTGTCTGTAAAAAACCTGACACCAGACACCCGACACCCGACACCTATTTCAGTTTCACGCGATCCACCCCGTCATACCGCGTCATGTCCGACAGAATCACCGAATCGCCGGCGGCGAGTCCATTCACGATCTCGATCGCGTTGACCGACGTGCGGCCCATTTTCACGGGAACGCGAGCGGCGTAGCGGCCCCCTTCGACGAGCTTGAACATCCCGATCGTGCTGTTGGGTTGCCCATATGCGGGACGGCCCGTAAACAACACGTCGTTCAGTCGCTCGATCGTGATGGTCGCATCCACGCTGATGTCGGGCCGAGCCGCCGCGGGAGTGCTGTCCAGCGCGATATCCACCGTCACCGTTCCTTCTTGTGCGGAAGGATCGATACGGATGACACGCCCCCCCACGACTCCAGTTCGGGTATCCACCGATGCGATCTGCCCGATCGCGAGCCCGGGCGCCTGCGTCTCGGGGATACGGATCACGGCTTTCAGTTTTCCCGGTTGAACGACCTTCGCGAGAATCGTCCCCGGCACCACCCATTGGCCGGGCTGGAGGTTGAGCTCCGACAGCACGCCCTCCTCGCCGGGACGCACCTGCAGCGAGCTCAGCCGGCTGAGCCGGAACGCGGTGATCGCCCGCAGTCGCACGACCTGCTCCCGCTGCACCGCGAGCTGCGAGTCGACCGCCGACGTCAGGAGATCGAGACGCTGCTTCTCGATGTCGTAGCGTGCCTCGAGCTCGTCCGCCTTTTCGTGAGCAAGGGTGACCTCATTGCGCGAGAGCCCGCCGATTATCGTGAGTGAGTCGGCGACGGCGGCGGCGCGTTTCGACGAGAGATACTCGCTACGCGTGGATGCGACGACGCCGGCCTGTGTCAGCCGCGCGCCTTGCAGACTGGTTCGTAGATTGACGAGCTCACCCTCGGCCGCCGTGAGCTGGCGCTGCGCGTCGAGCGCTTCGATCTGCACGTCCGGGTTGGCGAGCTCGAGCAACACCGTGTTCGCCTTCACCGGAATACCGGGCTGGACGAAGATGCGCTCGACCCGCGCGGGAGTCAGCGCGGAGATCCAGCGGATGTGTTCGGGCACGAGCGTGCCGGGACCGCGGACCTCGCGCACCATCGTGCCGCGCCGCACGCCGTCGAGCGAGATTACTTCGCGATCGACGCTTGGCGCCGCGGGCTTGAGACTGGACAGGAGCAGCGTGAGGAGGAGCAGCGCGCCCCCGGCGATGCCGCCCTGGATGTAGCGCCGGCGGCGCTTGTCCGGTTGAACCCGAGGGATGTCCACGGCGTGGTGTGGAGGCAGGGAGCGTGCCGCGTGGGGCGAAAGCCAAGCGTCGTGGAATCAATCAGTTCCGGAGCCGAGTCGAGGCGAGCCTGCCCCTGCGTGTTCGGTTATGGGATTCTCGAGTCCCACAAGCGGACGGGTGCGAGTGCCGCGATCATGTCGATTTCGGGATAGTCGATTCGACGCTTAGTGAGACCAATAACCAGGACACTGACTTATGGCGACGCGCAAGCTGAAGCTGCAGGTGCAGATGACCGTCGACGGGTTCGTCGCGGGGCCGGAAGGCCAGCTCGATTGGATGACGCGCAACCTGGACGAAGGCGTGATTGCGCGCATCGTCGAGATCACCGACTCGAGCGACACCATCCTGCTCGGCAGAAAGATGACCGACGGCTTCATCAAGTACTGGGAGGGCGTGCAACCGGAGAGCCCCGAATACCTCTTCGCGCGCAAGATGGTGGACACGCCCAAAGTCGTGTTCAGCAAGACGCTGAAGCGTGTCGAAGGTAAAAATGTGCGAGTGGAAACCGGCGACCTGGTTCAGGCCATCAATCAGCTGAAGGGTCAACGCGGCAAGGACATCGTCGTGTATGGTGGGGCGACACTCGTGAGCGCATTGATCGAGCACGACCTGATTGACGAGCTGAACATCTTCGTGAACCCCGTCGCGATCGGGCGTGGGTTGCGGATTTTCAAGAACGGGAAGTCGCTGCGGTTGACCGGTTCGAAAGCGTATCCGAGCGGCATCGTCATCAACACGTACGAACCGGCGCCAAAAAAGTAGTTGCCTTTCGCGTCTCGGCGCAGCAGTCTTTCCGGATGCGCCCTCACCGTGTAGCACTCGTCGCCGTTTTGCTTTGCAACATCCTGCCCTCCGCCGCGCTGACACAGGCACGGCGCGCGCTGACCGCGGACGACTACGCCCGCGCCGAGCGCGCCCTCGGCCCCGCCACCGGCCGGCTGGTGAGTGGAATCCCCGGCCGGCCGAGCTGGCTCGCGGACGGACGGGCATCCTACCGCGTCTCGACTGCCACCGGGTGGCAGTTCGTGGTCGTAGATCCACGGCGCCGGACGCGGACCCCGGCGTTCGATCATGCGCGACTCGCGGCGGCCGTGTCGGCGACTCTGGGCCGGCGGGTCGGGAGCGATAGCCTCCCGTTCGTCTCCTTCGATCTTTCGCCGGATGGCCGTCAGCTGACCTTTGATGTGACCGGCGCAGACCCGCGACGTCTGAAGTGCGATCTCACCGCGTATCGCTGCGCGGCGGTCGATAACGCGCGCCGCGCGCCGCCGCCCAATTCGATCCTCTCGCCCGACAGCTCCCGCGCCGTGTTCATTCGCGATAACAACCTCTGGATGACGAACCTGACGAACGGCACCGAGACGGCACTGACGACGGACGGCGTCGAGGATTTCGGCTACGGCACTGACAACGCCGGCTGGGTCAAGAGCGACGAGCCGGTGGTCACGTGGTCTCCCGACTCGCGCAAGATCGCCACGTTCCAGCACGACGGGCGCGGCGTGAGTCGCATGTACCTCGTGCGCACCCAGGTCGGCGCACCCGAGCTGCAAGCGTGGCGGTACCCGCTCCCCGGCGACAGCGTGATCTTCCGGATTCAGCGCGTGGTGATCGATGTGAGCGGTCCGACGCCCCAGCTGGTGCGGCTCCAGATGCCGCCCGATGCCCATCGCTCTATGGTGAGCGACCACGTCGCCTGCGGCGGCAGGATCTGCGACCTCCTGTGGTATCCGGACGCTTCGGCAATCGCATTCGTCTCGAGCTCGCGCGATCACAAACATGCGTGGGTACGCGTGGCCGACGCGCGCACCGGCGTCGTGCGCACGCTGCTCGAGGAGCAAGCGAAGACGCAGGTGGGCGAGGTCGGCGTCGCGCAAAACTGGCGCGTGCTGCCGGGCTCGAACGAGCTGATCTGGTGGTCGGAGCGCGACGGCTGGATTCATCTCTACTTGTACGATCTCACCACCGGGCGACTCAAGAATCCCATCACGGGTAGTGATGGCAACGTCGAGTCGATCGTGTACGTCGATGAGAAGGCCCGGACGATCTACTTCAGCGGACAGGGAATGGAAAAGGGCCGCGACCCCTATTACCGCTTCTTCTATCGTATCGGCTTCGACGGGCGGGGCCAGACGCTCCTCACCCCCGAGGACGCCGATCATCAGGTCGCGATGGCCCCGGACGGGGCGTCGTTCATCGACTCCTACTCGACGCCGGTCGCGCCGCCCGTGACCGTGTTACGCGACCGCAACGGCCGCGTCGTGCTCCCCCTCGAGCGCGCCGACATCTCGCGCCTCGTGGCCGCCGGCTGGCATCCCCCGACTCCGATCACGCTGAAAGCACGGGACGGCACGACGGACCTCTACGGCCTGATGTTCACGCCGGCGCGCCTCGACTCGGGCCGGACGTACCCGCTCGTGGACTACATCTATCCCATGCCGAGCGGGAGCGTGGGGCCGCGCAGCTTCGTGCCCGCGCGCGGCGATCATCAGGCGCTTGCCGAGCTGGGATTCGTGGTCGTCGTGATCGACGGCATGGGGACGCGGGGCGGCCGGTCGAAGACGTTCCGCGACGCGGCCTACGGTAAGATGGAAGAGAACACCCTCCCCGATCAGGTCGCCGCGATCAAGCAGCTCGCCGCGCGCTACCCCTGGATCGATGGTGATCGGGTCGGGATCTGGGGACACTCGGGCGGCGGGTTCGCCACGGCGGCCGCGATGTTCAACTATCCGGACGTGTTCAAGGTCGGCATCTCGGAGTCGGGCAATCACGACAACCGGAATTACGAGGACGACTGGGGCGAGCGATACCAGGGACTTCTGGTCAAGAGCGGCGAGAGCGACAACTACGCCGCCGAGGCCAATGAGGTGCACGCCGCGAATCTCCGCGGCAAGCTGCTGCTGGCGCACGGCGGCATGGACGACAATGTCCCGCCCTACAACACCTATCTCGTGGTCGATGCGTTGATCAAGGCGAACAAGGATTTCGATTTGCTGATTCTGCCCAACGCGCGTCACGGCTACGGACGGGACAGCAACTACATGATGCGGCGGCGCTGGGACTACTTCGTGCGGAACCTACTCGGCGCGGAGCCACCGCACGAGTACGAGATCGGCAAACAGAACCCACCGCTACCGTGAGTCACTGGCTCCTTCCCTCCTCATTGTCCCCGCGGAGCGAGCGGCGTGTCATCCTGAGCGCCGCAGGCGCGAAGGACCTGCTTTTTGCAGGACCGCCCATGAAGCGGGACTTGCTTCATGGGCCTCATCCCTGAAAAGCAGGTCCTTCGCTCCGCGCGCCTGCGGCGCGCTGCGCTCAGGATGACAAGCGCGGGCGCTCCGTGAAAGAAAAGACGTAGAAGGTCGCAGTACTACTGAATCGTCGCTCCCACCAATCCCGCCAGCGCCGCAAGCGTCGTCTGCGCCGCGTTCAGCCCGAGCCGGAAGTCTGCGTCGTTATAGGTCGCATAGAGATCGGTGGGCTGGTGCCAGTTCGGATCCCACCCCGCCCCGATCTGCGTGCCGCGTTCGTTTTCGCGCAGGCTGATGGCGGGCACCAAATCCTGGAACGGCGCCGAGTCGGTGTTCGTCATGTGCGAGCCGACCGACGCCGGATAGTCGGTCGCATACTTCTCGTTTGCGGCGTGGAACACCCACGCGAGCGCTTGTGCCTCCGCCGCAAACTTGGAGCTCGCCTGGAACTCGATGTTGACGTCGGCTTCCGGCCGCTGCACGGCGGCCAGTGTCCCGTCGGCGCGCGGCATGCCGTGGTCGAACAGCATCATGTCGTGCTGGATCATGCCGAGCCATTTGGGCTCTTCCTTTGAGCCCTGGAGCGCGCGGCGTTGCTCGACGTAGGCACGTGCGCCGTTAAGACCGGTCTCTTCATTATTCCAGAGGGCGAATCGGATCGAGCGGTCGGTGCGCACGTCGGGCGCGTTCAACACGCGGGCCAGCTCCATGACGAGCGCGGTGCCCGAGCCGTCGTCATTTGCCGCCTCGCCCCACCCGATGCCGTCCATGTGGCCGCCGACGATGTACATCTCGTCCGCGTGCGTCGTGCCGATCTTGGTGCAGTACACCTCCTCACGGGCGCCCGGCGTGGAAGCTTGGGCATCGAGGGCGCGCAGCCGCGCGTCCGGTTGCTGCAGCGAATCGGTGTTGACGCCCGTCCGGGCCCGGAGACCGCGGTAGCGGCCGCCGCCTGAAGCGCGGCTGGTGTCTCGTGTCCTCACCCCCGGTCCCCCTCTCCCGTCGGGAGAGGGGGGACTCGGCTGATAGTCGTACTTGAGCCGCGACACGTCGCTGCAACCGTAGCTCCGCAGCTGCGCCTCGATCCAGTCCACGGCGGCGCGGTTGCGGTCGGTGCCCTGGCGCCGATCGCCGAAGCGCGTGAGTCCCTTGATGGTCGCCTTGTAGCGCTCGAGGTCGAGCCGGGCGACGAGCTGCGGGATGAGATCGGGCGCCTTCGCCGAGTCCGCCTGCGCGAGCGCGAGCGTCGGAACGGCAAGAGCGGCGACGAGCATGACGAGCGGTCGAGTCATGCCGGAAACTTATCTCTCCTCGACGAACGCCTTCAAGCGGACGGCTGCCGCATCCCACTGCGCGGCGATGTGATCGAGGTACGCTCTCGCCGTTTCCAGGCGCTTACGCTCCAGCTCCCAGACCTGCTCGCGCCCACGCCGCGCGTGGCGCACCAGGCCCACGCTGCCGAGCGTCGCCAGGTGCTTCGTAATCGCCTGCCGCGTCACCCCGGTGCCCTCGCTGAGCCGGGTGATCGAGAGCGGTCCCTCGACCGACAGGCGCCGGAGCAGGCTGAGTCGAGTCGCGTCTCCGAGCGCGGCGAACAGCACCGGCGCACTGCGGCTAGGAGACATACGCCACGAGGTTCTTGATCTGCCCGCCCCACCCCTCGGTGTTCATGCGGAACGCCTCGGCGCGGCGCGCGAGCGGAATCCGATCGAACCCGGATTCGACGATTGTGAGCGCGGTAGCGGCCCCGCCCTCAGCCGCTTCGAGCGTGAACTCGACCAGGGTCATCGGCTCCCCCGAATAATCCTGCTCGGGGTCCTTCGGGTACGGGTGCCAGCGATAGGAGAAATACCGCTCCGGCTCGATCCGCTCGATCTGCATCTCGAACTTCAAGTGCTCGTGACCCGGAATGGCGACCCTGCCCCGCACCGTCTTGCCCGCGGCGAACGGACCGTCGAGCGTGATGCGGAACCAGGTGCCGAACTCTTTCGCATCGCTGATCGCGCGCCACACGCGCGAGCGCGCCGCGCGGAGCACGACGCGCTTCTCGATCCGGTCAGTACTCATCGTGGTACTTCAGCCAGTGCATGATGCCGTCCTCTTCCTGCCGGCCGAGCGGCGCGAGATCGAGCAGGTTGTACGTGTTGAGCAAATGATCGAGGCCGCGCTGGTAGGTCGAATAAGTGTGGAAGACACGCTTGCCGTCGCGAAAGAACACGCTCAAACCTTCCCGCTCCCCTTCGTTCGGCCGACCCTCGGGTTGCTCGGCGACGGGCGCATAGTTGTAGCTCGTGTGCGTGGCGTCGAGCGTCACGCCAAAGTCGGCGTTGAAATCGGTGCCGTACGACGACAGCCACGGGAACGTCCAGCCCATGCGCTTTTTGAACGGCGCGATCTTGGCGAATGGCGCGCGCGAGACCGCAGCGAATGCCGTGTCGCGCGCGGCGAGATGGATGAGGCTGCCAGCCAGGTTATCGACCACATACGAGCAGGCCGGGCACCCCTCGTCCTCCCACTCGGGGGGGAGACCAAACATGAAATGGTAGACGACGAGCTGGCGCTGCTTGCCGAATAAATCGGCGAGTGTGCGGCGTCCGTCCGGCCCCTCGAACATGTATTCCTTCTCGAGCGCCACCATCGGCAACGCACGCCGCTCGGCGCTCAGCGCGTCGCGCTGGTGCGTCAGCTCCTTCTCTTTGACGAGCAGGCGTTTGCGAGCGGTGGTCCATTCGTCTCGTGACACGATCGTTGGTTTGGGCATGGTCTC
The DNA here is from genome assembly GCA_035575675.1 of Gemmatimonadales bacterium. GTDB lineage: Bacteria > Gemmatimonadota > Gemmatimonadetes > Gemmatimonadales > GWC2-71-9 > 20CM-2-65-7. Next base: position 3,459 of record DATLXS010000033.1, on the reverse strand, counting down.
TCTAGCTCACGTGTGGCGCAGGTTTTTGGTGGTAGGGGCGTAGCATGCTGCGCCCCTACATCGTTGCCATCGGTGGCATGAGGCCCGGAACGGACCCGGGCGCGGCAACGATCAGGATTCCGAATGCGACGAGCCCGAGGGCGAGCGGCACATCGACGGCAGGTTTGGCGGGCAGGAGCTTTTGCACGAACACCAGGCCGGCGATCGCGACCATCCAGGGAATGCTCATGACGCCCAGCGCCACCAGCATCACCATCAGTCCGATACTGGAGCCGACGCAGTAGAGTCCAAATTCAAATCCCCCCCCCGAGCGGGTGCGCGCGCGGCAGCAGCGGCGGCAGTGCTGTTTGAAGCGGGTGAGCTCGTAGAGACCAGCCGCGATCACGACGAGACCGGCGGTGGTCGTGCCGTGCGGGCGATACAGCGCGTACACGAGGGCGCCGACGAGCGTCCACACGACGAGGTAGGACGCGACGAAGGGCACAACGGCGCGGACTGGACCGGTGCGGCGACCGCGGCTGAGGACGGCCGGGACGAGGCTCGGCAGCATCATCGCCGCCATCATGACGGCCCACAGGGCCACGAAGAACGCGAATGAGCCGAGCCGGGTCGCGACGCCCATGTCCATGGCGCGCATCTGGCGGACCGTGATGACCCAGGCCAGGGCGGCGAGGCCGAGTGTCGCCGCGAGCGGGGCCGCGGTACGATATGCAACTCTCATGTTGCGTATCATATCCGGGACCCGCTAAACCTGCAACCCTAATGTTGCATATTGCTCGCCAGCACCGCCGGCGGACGCGACGATCCCGGGAAGCCGCTCCGGCCGCTGGATCCGTCGAGGCCTGACGACCCGTCGGCGCCGTTGCTGCAAGGCTGGTTGTTCGCGTCGAATAATCCCTGACCGCCTTTGCCGCCGTGACCGGCTCTCCCGCCGGCACCGCCGAACCCGCCGCTCCCGCCGTGACTGAAGCCCCGCACCAAATCCGCGAGCTCCGGCCGGCCTGCAGGAACGACGATCGTGATGCGACCGCCATTCCCGCCATCGCCGCCCGCACCGCCGCCGGTCCCATCCTGGCCGCGTCCGCCTGGCTGTCCAGGGCAACCCGCAGCGCCGGGGAAGCCGTCGATTCCATCGGAGCCCGCGCTCCCGTTCCCGCCATCGCCACCACTCGATTCGATGGTCAACCACCCGGTCGTGCCGATCGACGCGGAGTCGCCCACGACATACGACGGCTTTGCGCCGCCTACCTCGATGCGGGCGACGAAGAGCTTTTCGTAGAATGGCGAATGCTGCACGTCGAGCCGCACGGTGACGTCGGGACCATCCTGCCCGCTCAGCCCCGCGATCCCCCTAGATCCAGCGAACGCGAGCCGGCGTGGCATGCAGTCGTAGGTGGGCGGAACCAGGAGTGTGGTGGTGATCCTCGAGTCAGCGCGCAGCGTCGCGGTCAGATGGAAGCCGGTGGCGGCGGTTGCCAGAGGGTTCGGGTCCGCCACCCAGTCGCCGTTCTGGCGCGCCACGGCGTCCGGACTGTTGCGTTCCAGAAATCGCACGTGCAGCCGCGGCGGATTCTTTTTGTCGTAGCCCCTCGCGAACGGCACGTGCGTACCATCCCGCAAAATCGCCTCGTAATCCGCCTGGATCACCGCGCCGGGGCAGGCCCGCGGCTCGCGGGGAATGATTTGGATCTGTTGGATCTGGGCGACGACGCTTGGATCGGGTCTGAAGTCACGCGGAGGATGCGGAGCGCAGGCAAGAGCCACGAGGGCGATGCCGGCCGAAACCTGGGGCGCGAATCTATGGGTCATGGGGTCCCTCCTCACTAATGTTACGCCCCGTACCTGGCTCACGTTCCCCGCCCGAAGTAGGACGTCGCGCTGCGCATGTGGCAAGTATGAATCGCTCGTCGTAGAATGGATCATGCAGTCTATGCAGCACATTGCGCGTGTCCTCGCTTCCCCGCTCAAGGGCGTCTACAGCACGCACATCGACAGCGCGCAGCAGTTCGGCCGGCACTGGCACGACACTTACGGATTCGGGTTCCTGGAGCACGGCGCGCAGGAGTGGTTCAGCGGTCGCGGCATCGTGCGCGGGTACCCCGGCGAGGTCATCGCCACCAATCCCGGTGAAGTGCATGACGGCCGGCCGGTCGGCCCACCCACACGGCGCTGGCGCATCCTCTACGTCGATGTGGACGTGATGACGACCCTCACGGCAGCCGACCGGGGACGGGCCGAGATCACCAGCCCGGTGATCAAGGACGCGATGCTCGTGGGGATCCTGCAGCGTCTGTTTGCGCGTCTCGAGCGCTGGAACAATCGCAGACCTCACGTGCAACCGGTGGATGCTCTGGCATTCGAGGAAGCGCTGGTCGCAAGTTGCGTACGCCTGATGGCGCGGCATGGTGCGGCCCGGTGGAGCGATGCGCCAGCCTCCGACGTTCGCGAGGTCCGCGAGCGCCTCGCCGACGATTCAGCGCGCGTGCCGAGTCTCGCAGAGCTGGCCCAGCTCACGGGGCTGAGCCGCTATCAGGTTTTGCGTCGCTTTGAGCGAGCCTTTGGGCTGCCGCCCCACGCGTGGCTGCTGCGCCGCCGCGCCGAGCGGGCGCGGGTGCTCATTCGAGACGGCTCCACGCTGTCGGCGGCAGCGGCGGCGACCGGTTTCGCTGACCAAAGTCACATGACGCGCGTGTTTGCGCGGCAGTTCGGCTTCACTCCCGGCGCATGGCGCCGGGCCGCACGGCTGCAATAACGTCCAAGACTCGGGCGTCACGCCGGACGAGCTTTCCCTGGTGTGTACATCCATGGATACGGCGAGCGCGAGAGCGAACGCTTGCTGGCGCAGGCTGCCGCGGTCGTCGAGCTACTTCATAGGGATACCCGGTTTCCGTCTGGCAGTCGCGTGCTCGAGGTTGGCTGCGGCACCGGCGCGCAGACCGTCAGTCTCGCCCGCAATAGTCCCGGCGCGCGCATCGTCGCATTCGATCATGCGACCGCATCGCTCGCGCGCGCGATCGAACGCGCCCGCGCGGCCGGCCTGGCGAATGTCGAGTTTCTGCACACCGATCTGTTTGCGCTGCCGTTCGAGCCAGCGTCGTTCGATCACGCATTCATGTGCTTGGTGCTCGAGCACCTCTCCAACCCAAGCGCAGCGCTGCTGCTGGTGAAACAACTGCTCAAGCCCGGCGGTACCGTCACCGTGTTCGAAGGAGATCACGGTTCCGCCTACTTCCATCCGCACTCCGAGATCGCGTGCAGGCGGGCGCGTGCGGCTGCGCGGTCGCGTGGGCGGCCTGATAATCGCTGAATCGAGGAGTATTCCATGAGCACGACAGACGAACGCCGAGCCGCGATTGCGCTCCTGCTCGGGGTCATCGCGCCGCTGCTCATCATGGGGATGCACCCGACGGGCGCCGACATCACCAGCGGCGGCGGCCGGCTCGTCCTGATCAATCATAT
>DATLXS010000032.1:0-13715 GCA_035575675.1 Gemmatimonadales bacterium | reverse complement strand
TAGACAGAGCTTTGGTGGTCTCGCTACCTCGGCGCTCCGTCAGCCCTGGCAGCAACGAGCCTCTGAAATCTCTCGCAGCACCCGTTGAGGCCCCAAGTGCCACCAGCCCGACTTTGCGATACGTGAGCGCCGCCTCAGGCGGGCTGCCACTCACGCAGGTGCGTGAAGCCGAAGCTTACGCAGCCAGAGCCAGTTCAGAGTTGGCTTGTGTATAGTCCCAGTTGATTTACCAGGAGACTGAGAACCTGGGCACTCAACAGTACCCTCACCAAACCCGTCGAAGCCTGTCGCCCCCAAAACCAAGAGCGGGATGAAGGTTAGTGACCTGCAGTCGCCTTTTCAACCCGATTCCGCCCTGCCTGCTTGGCACGATACAGCGCCGCATCGGCGGCGGCAGGCAGATTCAGCACGTCGCCCACGAGCTCGGGGCAGGACGCGATGCCGCACGACGTGGTCAACGGATACACCGAGCCGCTCCAGGTCAGCGGCTTCTCCGCCACCGAGCGGCGAATGCGCTCCGCCACCTCGAGACCTTCCCGCAGTCCCGTGCGCGGCAGCCAGACGGCGAATTCCTCGCCCCCGATGCGCGCGACCAGATCGCCGTCGCGCACCGCGGCCTCGAGCAGCCGGGCGACGTGCCGGAGGGCCGCATCGCCCGCGGGATGTCCCAAGGTGTCGTTGAGCTTCTTGAAATGATCGAGATCGACGTAGATGAGCGTCGCCTGGGCGCTCGACCCTCTCGCTGATGTCGAGAGCGCCCCCTCGAACTCGCGGCGATTGCGCAGCCCGGTCAGCGGATCCACCACCGCGCGCCGCTCGGCATCGTGCACCGCCCGCGCGGCGGCGAGGCGGGGACCGAGATCGGTGAGGAGCGGGCTCAGATCCTCGAGCAGCGGTGCGTCGGGCTCGAGCGGCGGCCCGAGCAGCACGAATGCACCGACCGCCGTCGATCCGTCGAGCAGCGGATACGCCGTCCCCGCCCGCTCGCTGCGGCGCCGCTCGGGTACACCGGGGCCGAACACGTCCTCGACGCCCCGGGTCGCGACGGGAAGGCCGGATGCGATTGCCCGCGCGACGGCCGAATCGGCAGCGAGCTCCACGCCGGCGAGCCGCCGATCGGCAGCGCCGGAGACCGCGACGATGCGAGGGTGGTCGCCAGCGATCACCAGCGCGACGCCGCGATGCGTGAGCTGCTCTCCCAGCTCGACGGCGGCGCGCGCGATCCCCTCGAGGGTCTGGGCGCCTGCCACCAGCCGCGACACCCGCCCGGCCGCAATGCGCGCGCGGGGCACCCCGCTCTGCTCTTCGACGAGACGCATCCCCGCGACGAAGCGGCGCAACGCCGCGCCGATCGCATCGGTGATCCCATCGGAATGACCGGCGCCACCCAACGCGAGTCCCGCGGCGTAGGGAAAATCGCCAACCGCAACAAACGTCGCCCCCGGATCGCGGACGACATGCAGGCGACCATCCACCGAGGCGAGCTGGACCAGCGCTGCGCCACGGCGACGCTCCTCGTCATCGATCTCTGGAGACAGGACTTCGAGGGAATCGTCGGCAGCGCCCACGCTCCACCCAGCGGTCGCATCATACGCCTTCCGCAACAGATCGAGCACTTCGCCCGGTCCGAGCGGCGGCGGTCCGCGGCGGCGCAGCCGCCCGGGCCGCCAGCGGACCGTCCAGCCCAGGGCGAGCGCCATTCCGCCCGCGGCTCCTACCACACCCCAGGCAGCGCCCCGCCACGCGCCGACCCCGACCGCGGCCAGGCCGACCAGTTGGAGCGCGAGCGCCAGCCAGCGCCGCGCTTGGGCCCGTTTACGAATGATTGATGCGGCTCGCGGCGGCCGCGGCGCCGAATCCGTTGTCGATATTGACGACGGTGACGCCAGAGGCGCAGGAGTTCAACATCGCGAGCAGCGCGGCGAGGCCGCCAAATGACGCGCCATAGCCGACGCTGGTCGGAACGGCGATCACCGGGACTTTGACCAGCCCGCCCACCACACTGGGGAGCGCGCCTTCCATCCCGGCGACCACGATGATGATGCTCGCCGACCGCAGCACGTCGGTCTGCGTCAAGAGGCGATGGATGCCGGCGACACCGACGTCGGTGAGGCGCTCGACGCGATTCTTGAGCGCCCGGGCGCTCACCGCTGCTTCCTCGGCCACCGCGAGATCGCTCGTGCCGGCCGTGCACACGAGCACCGTGCCGCGACCGGTGGGCGGGGGTTCGGGATCGGGCGGCAAGTATGCCGTCCGGCCCAGCTCATTGATTTCGAGTCTGGGAAAGCGGGCGGCGAGGGCCTCTGCCTGCGCGCGGTCGGCGCGGGTTGCGAGGAAGCTGCCACCCGCCACCTCGAGCCGTTCGGCGATGGCGACGACCTGGCCGACGGTCTTGCCGGGACAAAAAATCACCTCCTGATGCCCCTGCGTGATGGGCCGGAGGTGATCGATCGTCGCGAACGGCAGCTGCTCGAAGTTCACGCGGCGATGAGCGCGGGTCGCGCCAGGTAGTCGGCGAAGATGTGCTCGGCGTCCGCCATAGATTCGATGGCGAAGAGCCGCTGGCGCAATTCGGAGGCATCCCGCAGTCCCTTGGTATACCAGCCGAAGTGCTTGCGGAACTCGAGCGCCGTCTTGCGCGTGTCGCCCTGCAACCGGAGGGCCAGACGGGCGTGCTCGAGCGCCGCGCTGAAGCGCTCTTCGGGCGTCGGGTCGGCGCGCTTGGTCCGGCCGGCGAGCAGGTCGCGCGCCTGGGCGAACAGCCACGGATTCCCGAACGAGCCACGGGCGATCATGATGCCGGCGCAGCTCGTGTGATCCCGCATCGCCACGACGTCCTCCGGAGTGCGGATGTCGCCGTTGCCGATGACCGGGATCGTGAGCGCCCCAGCGACCCCGGCGATCTCGTCCCAGTTCGCGGCGCCCTGGTACATCTGCGTGCGGGTCCGCGGGTGCAGCGTCAGTGCCTGCGCCCCCGCGTCCTGGCAGCGGAGCGCGATATCGACCGGGTCGCGCTGTGTCTCGTCCCAGCCGCTCCGGATCTTCACCGTGACCGGCAGATGCGTGGCGTCCCGTACGGCGCGAATGATGCCACGGACCAGACTCATGTCTTTGAGGCAGCCTGAGCCGCCGTTGTTGCGGACCACTTTCTTGACGGGACAGCCGAAGTTGATGTCGACGAAGTCGGGCTCGAACAGCTCGGTCACCATGGCGGCAGCCTTGGCCATGATTGTGGCGTCGGCACCATAGATCTGGATGCCGATGGGCCGTTCGACAGGCTCAAACCGCATTTCTGCCAGCACCCGCTCGATCCCCAGCGAGATCCCCACCGAGGAGATGAACTCGGACACGACGACATCGGCCCCGTAGCGGCGGCAAATCTGCCGGAACGGGGACTCCGACACCCCCGCCATGGGGGCGAGGAAGAGCGGGAAGTCGTGGGCGACCGAGTACGGGAAGTTCATGCGCTGGAACGTAATAGCGCGTTGCGCCCGGAGCAACCAAGATTTACCTTTCGCCCGCGAATGCGCCTGCGCGAATTCTTCTCCGAAGATGCTATCACGCTCGAGCTCGAGAGCACCACCAAGGACGCGGTGCTGAAGGAGCTCGTCGGGCTGCTCAAGCTCGACGACAAGGCGCAGGCGATGCTGTTCAAGATGCTGAAGCGGCGCGAGACGCTGGGGTCCACCGGCATCGGCCAGCACATCTCGATCCCCCACTGCCGCTCGCTCGTGGTGACGCGGCTGCGGTGTGCCTTCGGCCGCAGCGCCAAGGGGATCGACTTCAAGGCCATCGACGACCAACCCGTCAACGACTTCTTCTTGATCGTCGCCCCGCCGCTCGAAGTGTCCAACCAGTATCTGCCGGTGCTCGGGAAGATTGCGCAGTTCGCGAAGGAATCGGACGTACCCGCCCGCTTGGCCAAGCTGAAGACTCCTGCTGAGTTCCTCGCACTTCTCGAGGAAAAGAACATCTAGCGAGTAGTATCGCCTGCTGCCTGGAGTGCCTGGCGCAGGGCTTCACGCCCCGGCTGAAACGCGCTGTCGAGTGCGATCGTGGCTTGGAACTGTCGGATCGCGGGCTGCCATAGCTTCGCGTGCATGTAGAACTGGCCGAGGTCGTAGCGAGGCCCGGTGAGGTTCGGTGCGAACGCGATCGACTGCAGCAACAACTGCTCCCCACTGCCCCACCGTCCCGCCGCAAACTCATCCTTCCCTTCGAGCCACAATGTCCGATAGGACCGGGGTGCCTCGCGCCTGAGTGCCTGGTAATGGGTCTCGTCGTCGTGCCAGGCCGGCACGCGGGCGAGGCTTCGGATCGCGCCGGCGACCATCGCAATCGCCACGAGTGCCATGCGAAGCTGGGGCGAGCGAATCGCCAGCGCGCCGGACGCGAGGGCGAACACGACACCGAACGAAGGCAGGTAGAGCGTGCGCTCGGCGATGAGGAATTCGCTCGGCATGACGATGTTTGCGGCCGGCGAGATCGTGATCACGACCCAGGCGAGTCCGATGGCGATCCCAGGAATCGTGCGCCGGGTCCTCCAAGCCAGCGTCCCAAGACCGCTCCAGACCAGCAGACCGACCACGTGCCAGACCGTGAGGCCCGTCGACACGGCCAATTCGCCCGGCGAGTAGTCGGCGGAGAGATGCGCCGGGAACAGGAAGAGCCGCCACCACTGCAGCGACAAGGCGACCATGGCCCAGGTGCGCTGCAGGATGTTGAGGTGCTCGAGTCCAACGGCCAGGCCGCCGCCGTAGAACGTGCGAATGCCGACGAACCCGTGGATGATGAAGTAGACGAGAATGGGCAGCGTCGCGGCCACAACCGGCCGCCATGCGGCCCCCCCCCGCAGGGGCGAGCGCTTGGCCACGTACACGAGTAGCACCGCTGCGGGCAATGTGACCGCGATCTCCTTCGATCCAATCGCCAACGCCGCACCCAGCACCACGCCGATCAAATACACGCGGCGCTGCCCTGCACGGATCGCGCACACCAACGCCGCGGCATACCCGGCGGCCGCCATCAGCTCGGCGCGCCCAACCACGTTCGCGACTGCCTCCACGTGCGCCGGGTGTACGGCGAACAGCAGCCCCGCGATCAGTCCCACGCTCGGACCTGCCAGCTCGCACGCGAGCAGGGCGAATAATGCGGTGGCGATTGCCGCCCAGAGGATGTTGACCGCGTGAAACCAGTGCGGACTGGACGACACGCGATAATCCAGCGCCCACGAGCTAAGGACGGCAGGACGCCACATGACTCCGCCGAACGAAGCGGGCCAGTACGGCTCTGTGAGCACTGCGCCGACGGAGGGGGGATGCTCGAGGACCTGTCGATTCGCCACGACCCATTGGTCGTCGGCGACGAAGTCATTGCGAATCGATGGCGCCGCAACGGCAGCAGCGAGCAAACCTGCGACGAGCGTCGCCTGCCAGGTGCGGATCGTGAGACGTGCCGTCGTGCCGACGTGGTCGGGTCCGTTCACTCCCACTCGATCGTCGCCGGGGGTTTCGAGCTGACGTCGTAAGCGACGCGGTTCACCCCGCGCACTTCGTTGATGATGCGGTTGGAAATCCGGCCCAGCACGTCAGGGGGGAACGGGAACCAGTCTGCCGTCATCCCGTCTCGACTCGTGACCGCGCGCAGCGCCACGACGTGATCGTACGTGCGGCCGTCACCCATGACGCCTACCGACTTGACCGGGAGCAGCACCGCGAACGCCTGCCAGATCTGGTCGTACAGCCCCGCTGCGCGGATCTCTTCGAGGTAGATGGCGTCGACTTTCCTGAGCAGATCGAGGCGCGCTTCGTTCACGGGGCCCAGCACCCGAATGGCGAGTCCCGGTCCCGGGAAGGGATGGCGACCGACGATCTCATCGGGCAAGCCGAGCTCCCGGCCCACCTGGCGCACTTCGTCCTTGAACAGCTCGCGCAGCGGCTCGATCAACTTCCAGGGGAGATTGGGACGCAAGCCGCCGACGTTGTGGTGCGTCTTGATGGTGGCGGACGGCCCGCCCGTGGCCGAGGTGGACTCGATCACGTCGGGATAGAGCGTGCCCTGGACCAGGAAACCGACGTGCCCCTCGACATGCCGAGCCGCCTCTTCGAACACATCAATGAACGTATGCCCGATGCGGCGGCGCTTCTCTTCGGGGTCCTCGATGTCCTTCAATTCCGTGAGAAATCGGTGCGTCGCGTCGACGACCCGCAGATCCATGCCCAAGTGGGCGCGGAAGGTATGCTCCACCTGTTCGCGCTCGCCGCGGCGCAGCAGGCCGTGATCGACGAACACGCACGTCAACCGATTTCCGATCGCCCGATGCACCAGCGCGGCGGCGACGGCTGAATCGACGCCGCCCGAGAGCCCGCAGATCGCGCGTCCCCCCGCGCCGACGAGCGTGCGGATGCGCCCGATCTCCTGATCGACGAAATGCCCGGGCGTCCAGTCGGGCGTGCAGCCGCAGATGTCGAACAGGAAGTTGTGGAGGATCTCGCCACCCCGCGGCGTGTGGGCGACCTCGGGGTGAAACAACACGCCATACACGGGCTTCGTCGCGTGCTGCATCCCGGCGACGGGGGCGTTGGCGCTCGTCGCCGTTACGCGGAACTGGGGCGGCGGGTTGTCGAGCCGGTCGCCGTGGCTCGCCCACGCGATCACGCTGGCATTTGGCTCGAATCCCGCAAACAGGCCCTGATTGTCCCTCACCGTGACTTCCGCCCGGCCATACTCGCGTTGCTGCGCCGGCGTCGCTTTGCCGCCCGATAGATGCGCGATGAGCTGCATGCCGTAGCAGATGCCCAGCACGGGCGTACCGACGTCCAGGATCCCGCGGTCCACCGTGGGAGCGCCGTCCTCGAAAACGGAGTTGGGTCCGCCCGAGAGAATGATCCCCTTGGGGTCGAAGGCGCGTACGAATTGCAGATCCAGGCCGCGCGCGGCGGGATGGATCTCGCAATACACGCTCGCTTCGCGGATGCGGCGCGCGATCAGCTGCGTGAATTGCGATCCGCAGTCGAGGATGAGGATCCGGTTCACGCCTTGTACCACGTTGTGGGCTCCGTGGTCTCGCCGCGGACCAAGTCGTCGAGCGTCTCGCGTTGCCGCGCGACGTAGTAACGATCCCCGTCGACTACCACTTCCGGCGCCCGCGGTCGCTGGTTATAGGTCGAGCTCATCACGAAGCCGTAGGCGCCCGTGCCGAGCACGGCCAGCACCTCGCCGGGCCCGACCGCCACGAGCTTGCGGTCGAGCGCGAGGAAGTCGCCGCTCTCACAGATCGGGCCGACCACATCGACGGTCTCTTCGGGCCGCTTGCCGTCGCGCAGCGGCAGGATGTCATGGTGCGCATTGTAGTGACTCGGCCGCACGAAGTCGGACATCCCGGCGTCCACGATGACGTATTCCTTGCCACCGGCGTGCTTGCGGTACAGCACGCGCGTGAGCAACACCCCGGCGTTGGCGACCAGATAGCGCCCGGGCTCGCACAGGAGCCCGAGGCCCGCCGCGCCCACCACCGGGACGACCGCGTCGGCGAATGCCTTCGGCGCCGGCGCCTTCTCGTTGTGATAGCGCACGCCGAGCCCACCGCCCACGTCGAGCGCCTCGAGCGTCGCAATGCCGGACGCACGGAGCGCGGTGACCAGCTCGATGAGCTTGATAGCGCCGCGATGGTAGGGCGCGACATCGGTGATCTGCGAGCCGATGTGCATCGCCAACCCGCGCAGCACGAGCCGCGGCTCGGCAGCGATCGCCTTGGCGACCGTCACGACTTCGTCGAACGGAATGCCGAACTTGGCGGTCTTCTCGCCGGTCTTCGTGTAGGGGTGGCTGTCGATCGCGACGTCGGGGTTGACCCGAATCCCGACGCGGGCCGTCAGCTTGACATCGTTGGCGACGGCGGTGAGCGTCGCCAGCTCGCTGGTCGATTCGATGTTGATGAAGCCGACGCCCGCGCGAATCGCCTCTTCGATCTCCGCTGCGGTCTTGCCCACGCCGGAAAACACGATGCCGTCGGGATCGAACCCCGCGATGCGGGCCCGGCGCAGCTCCCCCACCGACACGATGTCGGCGCCCGCGCCGAGCTGCTTCAGGACGCGGAGCACGCCGAGATTGCCGTTGGCCTTGACGGAGTAGCAGATGCGATGCCGGATACCGTGGAGGGCGTCGTGGAGCGCGTTGTACTGCGCGCGAATCAGGTTGGTGCTGTAGACGTAGGCCGGCGTCCCGACGCGATCCGCGATTGCCTGGAGCAATCCCGGATCGAATCCTAGTACGCCTGTGCCCACACGGCCTCGGCTATACTCGGGGCTCCGCACCACATGCACGTCTTCGGCGTCTCCCTGCTTCGGAACTCCGGATCGGGCAGGACGCGGATCGTCGCGTTGGTTTGCTGCTTGATTTCCGCCTCGCAGCTCGGCTTACCGCAGAAGCCACCGTAGGCGAAACCGCCGCTGCCGTTGATGAACTCGACGAACTGCGCCTTGGCGGCGCCGCGAATCGAGTTTTTCTCGCGGCGTTCCTTGGCGGCGGCGAACAACGCCGCCTGGATCTCGTCGAGCGCGGCGGTGACCGCCCCGACTGCGCTGTGGAGTGGAACCGGCGCCTTCCCGCCGGTCCGTCGTGCCAACACGACTTGGCTGCTCGCCAAGTCCCGAGGCCCGATCTCGAGCCGCACTGGGACACCGAGCCCTTCCCATTCGAAGTACTTCGCCCCGGGCTTCAGGTTCTCGCGCACGTCGAACTCGACCCGCACACCAGCCTTCTCGAGATCGGCCTTGATCTGATTACCGACGCCCGACAACTGATTACGCTCATCGTCCGTCTTCCAAATCGGCACGATCACGACCTGCACCGGTGCGACCTTTGGAGGCGCCACCAGGCCGTTGTCGTCGGAGTGCGTCATGATCAGCCCGCCGATGAGGCGCGTGGATACGCCCCACGATGTCGACCAGACGTGGTCGAGCCCGCCCGCGGCCGTCTGGAATTGCACGCCGAACGCCTTGGCGAAGTTCTGGCCGAGGAAGTGCGACGTCCCCGCCTGCATCGCCTTGTTGTCCTGCATCAGGCCTTCGAGTGCGTAGGTCCGCACCGCGCCCGCGAAGCGCTCGCTGTCGGTCTTCAAACCCGTCAGCACCGGCAGCGCGAGCCACTCCTCCTGGAACCGGCGGTACATGCCGAGGATCAGGCGCGCCTCGGCCTCCGCTTCGTCCGACGTGGCGTGCGCCGTGTGCCCTTCTTGCCACAGGAACTCCGTGGTGCGCAGGAACAGCCGCGTGCGCATCTCCCAGCGGACGATGTTGCACCACTGGTTGAGCAGCACCGGCAAGTCGCGGTAGCTCTGGATCCATTTCGCGAGCATGCCGTAGATGATCGTCTCCGACGTCGGCCGCACGACCAGCGGCTCCTCGAGCGCCGAGGTCGGATCGACCTCGACGGCACCCTTGCCCTCTTTGCCTGTCGCCCGCAGCCGCGTATGTGTGACGAGCGCAACCTCCTTCGCGAATCCTTCGACGTGCTCGGCCTCCTTCGCGAGGTAGCTCATCGGGATGAAGAGCGGGAAGTAGGCGTTCTTGTGGCCGCTCGCCTTGATCATGTCGTCGAGCGCGCGCTGCATCAGCTCCCAGATGCGGTAGCCGTGCGGCCGGATGACCATGCACCCGCGCACGGGCGAATAGTCGGCCAGCTGGGCCCGGGTAATGACGTCGCCGTACCACTCGCTGAAGTCCTTGGCGCGTGGTGTGATCTTCTGTGCTTGAGCCATTACTCGAAATATCCGTTGAGGAGCTGGCGAATGGGCACTTTCGCTTCGGTACTGCTTTTGAGATCGCGCACGACCGCCATCCCTGCGGCGCGCTCTTCCGGCCCCACGATCACCGCCCGCGCGGCGCCGCGTGCCGACGCCAGCTCGAGCTGTTTACGCACGCCGGCGTGCCGGAGGCCATACTCGATCGATATGCCCCGCTCCCGCAGCGCGTGGGCGAGCTGCAGAATCGTCGGCAGGTCGTCGCCGCCGACCGGGATCAAAAAGGCGCCGAGTTCGCTCGACGCCGTGGGGGCCACGCCGCGCTCCTTGAGGAGCTCGCCGAGTACAACGTCGCCCATACCGAACCCAAGGGCCGGGAGATCGGGTCCGCCCGCCGCCGCCAGCAGGCCGTCATACCGTCCTCCACCGCAGATCGCGCGCAGTTTGTGTTGCGTGTCGAACAACTCAAATACGATGCCCGTGTAGTACGCCAAGCCGCGGACGATCGTCAAATCGACTTCAACGAAATCTGCGAGGCCCATGGCTGCCAGCGCACCAGCGGTCTGGCGCAGCGGCTCGATCGCGTCGACGTCACCCGCAACGGATTTGAGAAAATCGGTGACGCCTTCGAGGCTGCCCAAGGCCTCCCAGGGGATCTTTGGTCGATCCCCTGAAACTGTGAAATCGGCGCCGAACGTTACGGACACCGGTTCCCCTTTGCCACGGCCCGTTTTGTCGAGCATCACGTACACCTGCGGAAGCTTGTCCTCGCGGATCTTGAGTCCTAGCAGGAGAGCTCGAAGCAGCCTCCGATCGGACAGTTTCGCCTTGAAATCAGCAGGGCCGAAACCGAACGCGCGCATGATGTCAATCGCCGCGGCGATCAATTCCGCGTCGGCGAGCGGTGACGCCTCCCCGATGATGTCCATGTTGAGCTGAAAATGCTCACGGAGCCGCCCGCGCTGTTGGCGCTCGTATCGAAACAGCTGCGGGATGGAGAACCACCGGACTGGCTTCTTGAGCGCTTGCACTCTGGCGGCGACCATCCGCGCCAGCGTTGGGGTCATTTCGGGCCGGAGCGCGACGTCCCGCTCCCCCTTGTCCCGAAACGTGTACAATTGCTGGACGATCTCGTCCCCGCTCTTCTTGGTGTACAGCTCGAGCGCTTCCAGCGGCGGACCGTCGTATTCCTCAAAGCCGTAGCGCGCAGCCACGCTGCGCCAGGTCGCAAAGATGTGGTTTCGGAGGCTCAGGTCTTCAGGGTAAAAATCACGAAAGCCGGGTAGGGCTTTTCCTTGCATCGCAACAACTTAACCGACCGGCGCGAAGCCGGGCAAGCGCGCCATCGCGTCGCCCACCGTGTGAAACGACCCGGTGACGAGAACCGTCCCCGCCCCTTCCTGAATGTCATGCAGTGCTCGCTCGAAATCCGGCTCGAACACGATGTCGGGTCCCATGTCTTCGATGGACCAGCGTTGCATGAGCGGAATCGACGGCGGAACGGTCAGCGTGAGCCGGTCCACCAGGGGCCGCAGCGAATCGAGCATCGCCCGCCAGTCCTTGTCGTTGCGAATGCCAACCAGGGCATGGAGCGGCCGGCGGATGGTTCGGCCCGATTCGGCGATCGCCTGGGCCACGACGCGCATCCCATCCGGATTGTGCGCCACATCGAAGATCCACTTGCCGCGCACCTCGAAGCGGCCGGGGATATACGCGTGCGCGAAGCTCACCGGGAGGTTCTTGCCGACGGGCCCGAACGGCGCGGGCAACGCGTTCAGCACGGCGTGCGCCACTAACGCGTTGGCCACCTGATGCCGTCCGCGCAATCCAAGATTGGTGTCCTTCCTTGGCCGCAGCGTCGTGTCAACGGTGACGATCGGGTCGGCACCGCGCCGCTTCGCCTCTTTGACGAGCTCCGCGCGGATGTCGGGATCGGCTTCGCCCGTCACGAACGGCACCTTCGGTTTGGCAATCCCGGCCTTTTCCCGCGCGATGCCCTTGAGGTCACTGCCGAGGTACTCGACGTGCTCGAGCGCGATCTTCGTGACTGCGGCGGCCAGCGGGGTCAGGACGTTCGTCGCATCGAGCCGGCCGCCGAGGCCCACTTCGATCACCGCGATATCGACGTCCCTGGCGGCGAGGTCGGCGAAGGCGATGGCCGTCGTTGCCTCGAAGAAGCTGGCCTCGAGCCGCTCGATATGCGGTTTGAGCTGGCTCGTCCATTCGGCAAAGGCGTCTTCGCCGATCGGCACGCCGTCGACGGTGATCCGCTCACACGCGGAGATGAGGTGGGGGGAGGTGTACAGCCCCACGCGCCAACCCTGGGCCCGCAGCTCATTGGCCACGAAGGCGCACGTCGATCCCTTGCCGTTGGTGCCGCCGACGTGGATGGCCGGGTAATGCCGCTCGGGATGGCCCAGCACGTCGAGCAGCCCCTCGGTCGGGCCGAGGCTCCACTTGATACGAGCCGCTTGTCGTGCGAAAAGAAACTGGCAGGCGTCTTCGAAGGTCAGTCGGCGGCCTCAGCCGGCCAGGAGCCGGTCATGTGGCGCAGCAGCTGCGCAGCCGTATCCCGCAGCTCGCCCCGGGGGACGACTGCGTCGATCATCCCGTGATCGAGCAGGAACTCCGCCGTCTGGAAGCCCTCAGGCAGGTCCTGTCCGATCGTCTGCTTGATGACCCGAGGTCCGGCGAACCCGATGACCGCCCCGGGTTCGGCGAGAATGACGTCGCCCTGCATGGCGTACGAGGCGGAGACTCCGCCCGTCGTGGGATTCGTGAGCACTGACAGGAACGCGACACCCGCCGACTGCAGCTCGGCAATCACCACCGACGTTTTGGCCATCTGCATGAGCGAGAGCACGCCTTCCTGCATGCGCGCGCCGCCCGACGCCGAGACGAGAATCAGCGGCGACTTCTTGTCGATCGCGTGCCGCGTCAGCCGGGCGATCTTCTCGCCGACGACCGATCCCATCGACCCGCCCATGAAGCTGAAGTCCATGACGCCGAGGCTGATGGGCGTGCCGTGGAGCCGTGCGTACCCCGTGCGGATGGCGTCGAGTGGGCCCGCCTTCTTCATGGCTGCCTGCACGCGGTCGGCGTAGTTCTCGAATTTCAGGGGGTCGGCGGACTTCAACCCGGCAAACAGCTCGTGCCAGGATCCTTCGTCGACCAGCAGGTCGATATACTCCTGCGCAGAGATTCGCCGGTGGTAGCCACAATTCGGGCACACGTTGAGTGCGCGAACGAAGCGTTCGCGGATATCGACGTGCCCGCACTGATCACACTTCTCCCAGGCGTCTGCCGGGATCTCGAGCTTGACACGCTCGGAGGTGCGCGGCTTACGTTCCTTTTTGAACCAGGCCATTCGAGCCATATAGTGACGAAGCGCACAATTTGTGACCGCAACTGTACCGACGCCAGTCCCGACGAGCTAAGCTATTGCCCTAGCTCGGCATAGCCGGACTGCCGGGACTCCCACGCTACGCGCAGCGCGATGCCGACGCCAATCGAGCACACGAGCAGAAACGAGCCGCCGTAGGAGAAGAACGGCAGCGGGATGCCGGTGATGGGCATGAGGTTGATCGTCATCCCCACGTTTTCGAAGATGTGCGTGAAGTAGAGGCCTGCAATTCCAAAGACGCACAGGCTCGAGAACGGGTCTGTGGCCTTGCGGGCGACACGCAGCAGGCTGAAAAGCATCCAGGCGAACAAACTGAGCGCAACCAGAACGCCGACGAAGCCGAGCTCCTCGCCCACCACCGAGAAGATGAAGTCGGTGTGCTGCGCCGGAAGGAACGCGAGGCGCTTCTGCGTCCCCGCCGTGAATCCCTTCCCCAGCAGCCCGCCGGACCCCACGGCGACCTTCGATTGGATGACGTGCCACCCCGCCGCACGCGGATCGACGTCGGGGTTCAGAAAGGCGAGCAGGCGATTTTGCTGATACGGTGCCAGCCGGTTCCAGAAGGGCAAT
>DATLXS010000031.1:0-5003 GCA_035575675.1 Gemmatimonadales bacterium | reverse complement strand
GCCAGGCTGGATACCCTCCGCGTGCAACCTGTCACCGGCCAATTATCCCTCTCTTATCAGGCAGCGCACGCGATTCAGTTCGAAGTCGCTTGGGGGCGGTACTCTCAATTGCCTCCCTCCGGGGTCATCTCCGAGTTACCTGCGACGTCTTCTCAATATGTCCTAGCAGTTGAGCAAAGACTCGGAGAACGTTCGCGCTTTCGCGCCGAGGCGTTCGACCGGCAGAATGAACAGCGCGAAGACATTTTTCTTCTTTCCCCTACACCGCTCAAACAATCGGCTCTCTTTGGCCGAGATTACTCCCGCGGCTTGCAGTTCATGCTGCAGCGGCGTAGCGAGAATCGGCTTTCTGGATGGCTCGGCTACACTCTGGTCTTCGCGCGATCCAGAACATATGAAATCCCGTTGCCTCCGCCTCTTGGCTCTTTCGGCCAGAACACACCCTATTCTCCAACGTTCGCGGACCAACGGCACACTGTCAATCTCTTTGCCAGCTATCGCTTAAAACCGACCGTTCGTTTCAGCGTGAAAGGCCTCTATGGCTCCGGATTTCCCGTCAACACTTTCCCGCCTCCAATCCTGCGAATCGGACCCTACCAGCGT
Source organism: Gemmatimonadales bacterium (assembly GCA_035575675.1). GTDB lineage: Bacteria > Gemmatimonadota > Gemmatimonadetes > Gemmatimonadales > GWC2-71-9 > 20CM-2-65-7. The sequence goes on along the minus strand of DATLXS010000031.1, from coordinate 4,400 downwards.
CTCGATCTGCGCGCCGACAAGTCCTGGCTGTTTCGAAAATGGAAGCTGAGCCTCTACGGAGAGTTGTTGAATGCCACCAATCACGACAACCGCAGATTTGCGAGTCTGGGCTTCAATTCCACGACCAAGCAGTTTGTGCTCTTCACCAACGACGGCCTTCCCGCGACGCCCACCGTCGGGCTGGCTTTCGATTTCTGAGCCGTCTTTCTTTCGTGCCGGCTGTGCCTCCGGGTGTCGCCATCCGTCAAAGATTCGGTAATGGGTCAGTTTGAATACTGCGTTTTGGGACTGCGCGTTTGGAAAGCTGCAAAACTGTGCATCAGGAAACTGTCTCACTCTAGGGGTTCACTCCAAGCGTGTTGGTCAGCATGAGCTTTCTATCCACCAGCTCAGCTCCGCGAACCCCGTTTCTGGACCGATGCTAATTGGTGGTGAGAACGCCTGATTTCGTTAGCTAAGCCGAATCAACGCAAGTGTGCGGGCGTGCGGGCGCGTGCGGGCGAGCTGAGCTTGACAAGAGCGGGCGGCTGGCGTAACGTCTCGCGGCAAAGACGGGGTTGAAATTGGAAATTCCGGCTAATTCGAGCTTTGTCATGAGGAGCGTGAACCCATGAACCGCTACCTGCGCACCTACCGGCTCGTCTTCGCGACGGCGACCTTCGCGACGGCGATCGCTTTGACTGGAATCGGTCGCGCCGACAGCTCCGCGCAGTTTGAGCTGCGTGAGGCCACCATCGCTGACATCCAGGCCGCATACCGGGCCGGCATCCTCAGTCCCCAACATCTGGTGAGCATGTACCTCGCGCGCATCGCCGCGCTGGATCGGTCGGACCTGCCGCAGCCGCTCGATGGCGGCGTGGGCAATCAGCCGCTTAACAGCTTCATGCACGTGAACGAGAACGCCCTCGCCGACGCCGGCCGCCTGGATCCTGACGATCGCATGGACGACGACGGCGGCCGCGGCCGCCCGCTCTTCGGCATCCCCGTGATCCTCAAAGACAACATCGCGACCAAGGACATGCCGACCACCGCCGGCTCCGTCGCCCTCGGCGGCTCGATGCCGGAAAAGGATGCCTTCATCGCCCGCAAGCTGCGGCATGCGGGGGCGATCGTCCTCGGCAAGGGCACGCTGACGGAGTTCGCCAATTTCATCGCCCTCGGCATGCCCACTGGGTTCAGCTCGCAGCTTCGCTTCCAGCTCTTCCAGGTCCCAGGCGCCGACCTGGCGAAGGTGGGCCACGGCTTCAACCCGTACGACCCCCGCATCGATCCGAGGACGAGCACCCCGTTCAACGACGGACGGCCGGTGCTCGCGACCGGCGGCTCCAGCTCTGGGCCGGGAATCGCGGTGAGCGCGAACCTCGCCACTGTCGGTGTGGGGACCGAGACATCCGGGTCGATCCTAAGTCCTTCCGGCCAGAACATGGTGGTTGGCATCAAACCGACGCTTGGGCTCGTCAGCCGTAACGGGATCGTGCCGATCACTGCGGACCAGGACACCGCCGGCCCGATCGCGCGCACCGTCACCGACGCGGCGAGACTGCTCGGCGTGCTCGCGGGATTCGACAAAAAGGACCCGGCGACGCGCGCGTGCCGGACTGAAGGGAACTGCTTCCGCGACTACACGCAATTCCTGGACGCAAACGCGCTCAGGGGGGCACACATCGCGGTGCCGATGCATCCTTACTGGGTCGAATTCGGCCTGGGCGCGGGGCGGACCGCGCTAATGAACAACGCGATCGCCGTCATGGAATCGCTCGGTGCGACGGTGGAGACCTTCGAGATCCCCTCGCAGAACGTGCTCAACAACTACGGGACTTGCGTCACCGCTGCGGACGTCGCCGCCCGCAGGGCGACTCCCGTGGGGACCATTCCGGCCTGCTCGACCGTGCTGCTCTTCGGTTTCAAGCGTGATCTCAACGCGTACCTCGCGAGCAAGGACTTCGGGCCCGGCACCAGTGCGTCGAGCTCGACGATCCCGGTGCAGACGGTGAAGACGCTTTCCGATGTGATCTCCTTCAACAGCGCACACCCGGAAGTGGCCCTCAAGTACGGCCAGGCCATCGCGGAGGCCGCCGACGTGCTCGACATCGGTTCCGGGCAGGACCTCGACGACTACCTTGCTGATCGTGCGCTAGACCTAAAGCTCACAAGGACGTGCGGCCTCGACGTGCTCTACACCGGAGTGGTTCCGGAGGAGTGCGCCGGCCTCGTCGCCAATCCGGGAAGCTCCACCGGCAAGAAGTTCGACGCCGTCCTCTTCCCAGCAAACTTCGGCGCCAACCCGCCGGCGCGCGCGGGTTACCCCAGCGTGATCGTGCCGGCCGGCTTCTTCCCCAATCCGGCAGCCGTTCCACCGAGCTTCGGCGCGCTGCCGTCGCCCTTTGGCGTGACCTTTTCCGGGCCCGCATTCAGCGAGCCGAAGCTGATCGGCTTCGCCTACGCGTTCGAGCAGGCCACCCATCACCGGCTGCCCCCGCAGTGAGCGGCTTCCGCAACTGCGGCGTGCGCGCCGACCTGACCAGCAAGGTTGCACGCGCGGCGTTCCGTGGCCCTAATTCCCATAACGCCGTTCTGGCCAACCTTCCGGATGGCTGCCCCATTCGGATAGTGAAGTTTCTATTGTGGTGCGACGTCGCCACCGCAATCATGGTCGGTGAAGGAAGCTTTGGGCGACAAAAAACGCGGCTCACTGGGTCGGCAAATTGGATCCCTCCCGCAGGAATCCATCGGCGACGATGAGCTTGCGGTCAGCATCCCCGGAATGCGTTCCGGGACCATTGATCATTCCGCCAAGCAGCCAGCGGCCGTTCCGAGAGGCGATCGTAGTCAGTTGGTTGTGGCGGGCGCCTCCGGTGTAGCCGAGGTTCTGGGCCAACGAGCCGTCACTGTTTAACAGCGCCAACAGTGGCTGCGCCGCTTCGGATATACTCGCGCCGGATGGGTTCTGCAAATAGCCGGTCCTGCCCAGCGCGAGATATCGCCCGCCAGGCAACACTGCGACATCGAACAACACGTCGCCTCGATCGACATCGACCACACTGTACGGACCGGGAGCGCCATCGCGGCCGACAAACGCAAGGAACGCATCCCAACCACTCCCGTCTGATCGCACCTCGGAGAGAACTCGGCCCACCAAAACGAAGCCACCAGGTGTAGCGCGCACGCCGTGCAGTTCAGCAAGGTTGTGAGTGTCGATTACCGTGCTTCCCACGCGGCGGCCGTCGGAACTCGCCACACGTGTCAGCAAGGCACCTGTCGACGCCGCAATGGGTTCGCCGAAATACTCGGAGTGCGCACGAAACGTGAAGTTGGCAAATGGGGTATTGACGACACCGACCGCGAGCGTAGCGGGTGTGCCCGCATCCACATCCACAAAAATTCTCAGATGATTCTGCAGCTGGCCGAACACGTCGAAACTGCCACTCGTAATGCTCACCAGGAGGATCGAACTACCGGGTTCTACGAGCGTCCGCCAGGCACGCTGATATGCGCCGCTCACGTCAGGGTCGAGACGATAGGCAACGATCGCGTTACGCCCGGTGCGCAATACGACAGCCAAGCTTTCACCGAGCGGAGTGATGCGAGCGGCGTCATGCATCAATGCAGGCTGAAGAGCGTTGTCATTCTTGATCCCTCCGGCATAGTTAAAGAACGGATCGGTTGGGGAGGAGGGGTCAAGAAATAATTGGTCGCTTCGAATCGAGCCGTTTGGATCGAGCCGGACGATGCGCACATCCGTAGCGGTGGTGAGAATTACCGAAATGTCGCCGGACGGATGCACCGCGAAGTCGTCCACCGACCATCCCGAGGGCGGCGTGTAGGGCTGCACGGTATGACCGTCGCTTTGCACTATCGCCAGCGTACGCTGCGGACCGTCCTCAAAGATGGATGTAAGTCGCTCCTCGAGAACCACGACCTCGTTACCCGTGGTGCGCACCTTTGTAATTGTTTGACCAACGACCGCGAGATCCCGACCGTTTGCTTGGCGAGGCCTCTTTACCCCCGCAGGCAACGAGAAGCGCAGCCGCCAAACAAAGTAGCGCACACAAAATCGTTGACGTCCGGCAAACTCTTGCAGAACTGACCAAGCAATATTTCATCATTCGGAATTCTCAGGGATGTTCTTGTAGAAATCGTGGTTCACGCTGCGCATATTTTCGAGCCGTTCCTTAATTAGTGGTATTTGTCTGATGCTGGGCTACACCCAAGAGATGCTTGTAACTGCGAATGAGGCAAAAATAGAGGCACGAGACGCGGGAACAACTACGACACGCCGCAGACAGTTGACAAGTGAATTCTCCTACTCCCAGTCCGGTTGGAGGAAATGTGGTTCCTCGCGCCGCCATCTCCTCGAACCCCGTTCTGGATAGCTTCCGGGTTGCCGCTACAGGAGTTAT
>DATLXS010000030.1:0-2128 GCA_035575675.1 Gemmatimonadales bacterium | reverse complement strand
GAGCTTTGGGAGTGGGCGGAGTACTACTGCCCCTGGTGCTACATCGCGGCCGTGCGACTGCACCGAGTAGCCAAGGAATACGAAGGCAGAGTGACGTTTCGGACTCGGCCGTTTCCTCTCGAGCTCGCCCACGGGGAAGCGGCCCCTCGGGACATCCTCCAGCAGGAATGGTGGCTCGCGGCTATTCAGGAGCCTCGTGCCGTATTCGCCCCGTATCGCGGCGACGACTGGCCGACGACGACGCTCCCCGCGTTCGAGGCAGCGTGGTGCGCCGCCCAACAAGGGCCGGTAGCGGCTATGGAGTACGACCTGCGAGTCCGGCGCGCCTTCTTCGGGGAAGCCCGCAACATCGGGCGGCCTCAAGTGCTCTTCGACCTCGCGCGCGAGGCGGAGCTCGACCTCACGCAGTTCCAGGCGCAGTGGGAGAGCGGAGCAGCGCGGGCTGCAGTGCTCGCTGAGGCGACATTGGGGCGGGAGCGCTACGGCGTGCGCGGCACGCCGACACTGACCCTGGCGGACGGCACCCACTTGAAGGTCCCCATCGCATTCCCACGGCTCGAGAATCGGCGGATCGTGGGCATCAGCAAGCTGCCCTGCGTCGGGGCGGGGTGTGACGAGGCGATCCACTCGTTGTTCGAGCGCGCGCTGGCTGGCCACGGCGTCGGCGCGGTCGAGGCGACGACGTGACCTCCCCGGGTGATGTCGTATTCCTCCTCGACTGCGACAATACGCTGCTCGACAATGATCTTGTGGAGGACGATCTCAGGGATCATCTCGCGCGCGAGTTCGGTGTTGAAAGCCGGGACCGGTACTGGGCGATCTTCGAGCAGTTGCGCGCCGAGCTGGGCTACGCGGATTACCTGGGCACCTTGCAGCGCTACCGGCTCGGAGATGTGAGCGACCCGCGGTTGCTGCTGATGTCGTCGTTTCTGGTTGACTATCCGTTTGCCGGCCGGTTGTATCCCGGCGCGCTCGATGTCATCCGACATCTTCAGACCACGGGGTTAACGGTCATCCTTTCGGATGGCGATGTGGTATTTCAGCCCCGCAAGATCCAGCGCTCGGGGCTGGCGGCGGCCGTCGAGGGTCGAGTGCTGATCTACATCCACAAGGAACAGATGCTGGAGGCAGTTGCCAAGCGTTACCCGGCCCGACACTACTTCATGGTGGACGACAAACTTCGCATCCTCTCTGTGATGAAGAAGCAATGGGAAGACCGATTGACCACGGTCTTCCCGCGACAGGGACACTACGCGTTGGACCGCAAGAACATCATCGCCTATCCCCCAGCCGATCTGACGGTCAAGCGTATCGGAGATCTGGTCGATTATGATCTGACCGCCCTCTTTGACAGAACCGACCTCGGGCGTACGCGATAGGAGCGACACATGAAGGCGACACAACGACTGCATGAGCTCGGGCAAAGCCTGTGGCTCGATAACATCACCCGCGTGATGCTGATGGATGGCACCTTGCGGCGGTACATCGCCGAGTTCTCCGTGACGGGGCTCACGTCCAATCCCACGATCTTCGATCACGCCATCAGGAATGGCGGCTCCTACGATAGCGCCATCCGCCAGAAAACGGCTCAAGGCAAGTCAGGTGAAGGGTTGTTCTTCGACCTCGCCCTCGAGGATTTGACCCAGGCCGCCGATCTGTTCCGCCCGGTCCACGACCGCACCGGTGGAGTCGATGGGTGGGTGTCGTTGGAGGTGTCTCCCTTGCTCGCCAACGATACCGCGAGCACGATCGAGGCGGCAGCTCAACTGCACGCGCGAGCAGACCGCGTCAATCTGTTCATCAAGATCCCGGGCACGCCGGAGGGCATTCCCGCGATTGAGGCCTCGATCCTCGCCGGAGTGCCGATCAATGTGACGCTCTTGTTTTCCGCCGAGCAGTACCTCGCTGCGGCGGAGGCTTACATGCGGGGGATCGAGCGAAGACTCGCGGCCGGCCTGGATCCGCGCGTCGATTCCGTGGCATCGTTGTTCGTCAGCCGCTGGGACGTGGCGGTCAAAGGCGTGGTACCCCAGGAGCTGCGCAATCGCCTGGGTATCGCCGTCGCCAAACGCACGTACAAAGCGTACCGCGGTCTGCTGGCGTCGCCCCGGTGGCGGCGACTGGCGGC
>DATLXS010000029.1:0-2408 GCA_035575675.1 Gemmatimonadales bacterium | reverse complement strand
GAACGGGTTCACGGGCAAGGTTCACCATCTGGACGCTAAAGTCGGCGGTACCTACAAGATGTCGTTCACGAATTTCAGCACCGGTCGCAGCCACTCCTTCGGCGGCGAATACCTCGAACTGGTGCCACACGAACGCATTCGTTACACGGACAAGTTCGACGATCCGAACCTACCCGGCGAGATGCAGACGACGATCACCTTGAGGAAGGTGTCCTGCGGAACCGAGTTGAACATTGTGCAAGACGGGCTTCCGGCTGTCATTCCACCCGAGGCTTGCTGTCTCGGTTGGCAAGAATCGCTCACCCTTCTGGCGAAACTCGTCGAGGCCGAGATTCCAGATTGACTATCGCAGCGCGCGTAGCCGAACCAAGCGCCGCAGCAGACGGCGGCCGCGATCCTATAATAGTTCCTCGGAGTTCACTGTCTTTCAGCTGCTGAGCTTCTACGTTAGATACAAGGCGGACTGCCAGCGAGACAAGGGAGAATCGGGATGGCGATTCGACCAGGAAGCACGCCTTCGGAAGTCAATCAAGCGATCGCCGGGACGTTTCCAGCCCTTCTTGGCATCGAGTATGTCGATGTCCGTCCGGGACACGTAGTTTCGCGTATGGATGTCCGCGCCGGTCTCCTCGCCCCCACAAACGGTCTCCTCCACGGAGGGGCGCTGATCACGCTGGCTGACAGCGCGTGCGGCATCGGAGCTGCCGTGAGCCTTCCGGAGGGTGCGCGCGGACACGCGACAGTCGAGCTCAAGGCGAACTTCCTCGGGCCTGTGCGTGAAGGCAGCGTCCTCTGCGAAGCTCACCTCGTCCACGGCGGTCGCTCGACGCAGGTGTGGGACGCAACGGTGACCGATGAGCAAACGCGAAAGCCGGTGGCCGTTTTCCGTTGCACCCAACTCCTGTTTCGGGACCAAGCTACGGGGCGAGAATGATCTACTGCCGCCCAACCCGCCGCGACACCAGACCGGTCTCCTCGGCACGCTCGGAGTCCCGCGGGTGAGCGGCAGAGATCGTTGGGCCGCAACTGTCAAGGGAGGTGGTCAGCCCCCGTCCTTGGAGTTCCGGAGATTGAGATGAGAGTATTCGTTGCGGGCGGAACCGGCGCAATTGGTCGCCATGCCGTTCGAGCTCTGGTGGGAGAAGGACACGCAGTTACTGCGGTGGCCCGCACGCAAGAGAAGGCGCAGGCGCTGACTGAGCTGGGGGCGCACGCGCTCTCGGTCTCGATCTTCGACCGATCCGCGTTGGCGTCGGCGTTCGAGGGTCACGATGCAGTCGTGAATCTGACCTCGGCGATTCCACCCATGACACAATTCATGGCGCGCAAGGCATGGGCGGAGAACGACCGGGTTCGCACCGAAGGCTCGGCCGCCATCGTGGATGCAGCGATCTCGGCAGGGGTTGAGCGTGTGGTGCAAGAGTCGGTCAGCATGCTTTACCCCGATCGTGGCGCGGAATGGATTGACGAGGACGTGCCGCCCGACGTCTTCCCTATGGCCCGTCCGAACTTGGCAGCGGAGGCAAATGCGAACCGGTTCTCCGAAAGGGGCAGAACAGGCATCGTATTGCGGTTCGGGTGGTTCTATGGCCCGGGCGCCAGGCATAGCGAGCAGTTTCTGGCGTTGGCCCGGCGGCACATCTGTGTCGTGATGGGCCCATCCGACAGCTACGTGTCCTCGATCTACATGACCGACGCGGGCGCGGCAGTTGCCGCGGCGCTGCACGCTCCGGCGGGCACGTACAACATCGTCGATGACGAGCCCTTGAAGAAGCGCGACTACGCGAACGCGCTCGCTGCCGCCGCTGGCAAGAACGCGTGGTTGCGGGTGCCCGGTCGGGCAGCTCTGCTCTTTGGCGAGCGCTCCACGTCGCTCACTCGTTCCCTACGCGTAAGGAACACGCGCTTCCGGAGTGTGACTGGGTGGGTGCCGAGGTACGCCAGTGCCGGCGAGGGCTGGAGCGCCATGGCAAAACTCCTCTATCCGGACCGCCGCTGAAGGTAACCATACCTCTTCGTGAAGACGTCGGCTTGGCGGGGACGTACGTGGACGACCATCAAGCGGAAGATCGGAGCGCTCGCCAGGGGCCTCGCCGTCGTGAAGCGAGCGACGATGACACGATAGTTCGCCGCCCAACCCTGGCGCTTCAGCCTGCGTCGGCGGCCAGGGTGTCGGCCGCAGCCTCCCCACGCCGGGGCGCGACCCCTACGTGAGCTTGTAGAGCTCCGCCGCGTTCTGGGCGCACATCCGCCGGCGCTCGGCCGCCGGCACGTCGCGGAAGATGTCGTCGACCACGCGGCGGGTCTCCGGCCAGTCGCAGCCGTGGTGCGGGTAGTCGGTCGACCAGAGCATGTTCTCGACGCCGATCACGTGCCGGTTCATCACCGCGTAGCGGTCGATCATGAAG
>DATLXS010000028.1:0-2310 GCA_035575675.1 Gemmatimonadales bacterium | reverse complement strand
GCCGACCGGGTGATGTCGTGCGCCGCCTGCTCGCCGTCGCCGTAGCTGTCGCGCACGATGCCGCGGCCGCGGCGCGTGGCACGGCTCAAGGCTTCGAACAGCGACGCAGCCAGGTCGAGATCGGGTTGGATGACGCCGGCCATGGGCATATCCTCGCGGGCAAGGTGCTCCAGTCCCCTGGGTCTCTATAATTCGAGTCTGAAGATGAATAGCGTGGGATCGAAACCAATGTCGAGTCTACTCGCGGGAAAGATAGCTGTCGTCACAGGTGCGAGTTCGGGCATCGGTCGGGCGATTGCCATCGGCTTCGCCGGCGAAGGGGCGAGTGTCGTCATTGCGGATATCACCGAGCAGCCCGTCGAAGGCGGGGACTCGACGCTCGATATCATTACCCGAGCGGGCGGCGCGGCGTTCTTTCGGAAGACCGACGTCGGGCGCTGGGACGAGGTCGACGCGCTGATCGGCGCCACGGTCGAGCGTCACGGGAGGCTCGACGTCATGGTGAACAACGCCGCTACCTATTCCGGTACCGCGTTGCTGCAGACCGAACCCGCGCAATGGGAGCAGGTCATGCGGGTCAATCTGACGGGCATATTCAACGGCTGCAAGCGCGCGGTCCAGCAGATGATCACTCAGGAGCCGCGGCAGGAGGTCAGGGGTCGCCTGATCAACCTGGGATCCCAGCAAGGCATCGTCACCTCGCCCGGCGACCTGCCGTACGGGGTGAGCAAGGCGGGAGCGATCTACATCACGCGACAGATTGCCGTCGACTACGCCAAGCACCTGATCGTCTGCAACTGCATCTCGCCAGGCAAGATCGTCACCGGCGCAGGCGGACTGGCGAAGGACCCGGCGCGGCTGGAGTATCAGCGCCAACGCACGCCCTGGCCGCGGTTCGGGCGACCGCAGGATGTCGCCAACGCGGCGGTGTTCCTGGCGAGCGACCGCGCGAGCTTCATCACGGGTTCGAATCTCGTCATCGACGGCGGCTGGCTGGCGGGCTGACCGCGGCGCCGACTTCGGCGCGCTTGACGCGTCAGCGGTTCGCGATCGCGTAGACCTTGCCACGGTAGGGCGACTTGTCGAGCTGATCGAGCGCCATCACGTACACGGTCTTCTCGTCCGGGCTGAAGGCCAGATTCGGCACGCCCGGTGAAGGCAGCTTGAGCGTCCGCAGTAGCTTTCCTGCAGCGTCGACTATGAAGATTGTGCCGGCGAGCGCGGCGTGGACGTCACGCGGATTCTGGCCGACATAAAGATGTCCCCGCGAATCGATCTTCACGCCATCCGGGTAGATGTGGCCGACATTGTGCGTGAGGTCGTCGAGATTCAGGAAAACCCGGCGGTCAGAGAGCGATGCGTCGGGCCCGATCTTGAACTGAATCAGCCGGTGCTCCTCGGTCTCGATCGCATAGAGCGTCTTGCCGTCATTGGAAACGACGATGCCGTTGGCGCTGTGCACAGCAGTGGCTTCCTGGCTGATCGTGCCGTCTGGGGCGAGGTAAAAGATCTTGCCGTCGATCTTCGGACCGGGTGCCGTGCCGGAGCAGGTGAAGTAGATGCCGCCGTGATGGTCCGGCGCAAAATCGTTGGGGCCAACGAAGGCATTTCCGTCCTTGTCGTGGCTGTAAGGGGGCAGATCCTTGCCGTCGGCCGAGATTCGGCCGATCGTGCCACTGTCGTAGCACGTCGTCAGGAATTCGTCGCGCGCCGTGGGAATGACCGCCGACGGGCCGCAGCCCGGCTTGGACCAGAACACGGCGTTCTTTGCACCGTCCCACGTGATCACCGAATTGCGATCGTATTCGACGTAGTACAGCTTGCCGTGGTACCAGATCGGTCCCTCGGCAAAGTGCGCATCGTCGTTCAGGACTTTAACGTCGTCGGCTCGCGCACACGGTGCTGCGCTTGCTATGCCGAGCAGGCCTAGCAAGACGTGTCTCAAAGGGCCTTGCTCCGTTCCAGCGGCATCGCAGGGTGCTCAGGCGGCGTAACTGACCGCGCGCTGCATGTCCGCGGCAACGGTTCGCGCCGCGAGGACAAAGTGCCAGGTTGCCCAGAACCCCGTCGGAGCGAGCACCAGCAACGCCCAGCGAAGCGAGGCAGCATCGGCCCCGTGTATACCGCCGAACGTGTCGCTCAGGAACCCGACGAACTGCGGCGCGACAATCAGGTTGAATACGTTGCCCACCAGGACCGACCAGGCCGTGAACGTCGAGCGCATGATGCTCGGAGCCAGATTGAGCACCAGGGCCATGCAGGGGCCGATGAAGAAATAGATCGCAGGGATGTAAGCCCAGAACATCACCC
>DATLXS010000027.1:0-26322 GCA_035575675.1 Gemmatimonadales bacterium | reverse complement strand
CGCTCGCGAGATCCCAGCCGTTCATGTAGCCCGAGTCGAACGAGTCGAACCGCACGTACCGCGCCTGCGGCAGCATGCCGCAGCGCTCGGCGACAGCCGACAGGGGCACGCCGTGCCACGTGGCGATCGCGCTCCATCCCTCCACGCAATGGTGCTTCACGGTGTAGGTCGTGCGGGGCAGCGCTTGTAGCTCAGCGATCGACAGCGAGAGCGGCTGCCGGACCAACCCCGATACCTGGAGTCGCCACGCCTGGGGATCCTGCAGCACCGGCATCGCGGGTGAAATGAAATAGCTCGGCAGCCGCGCGGTCCGCTCCGCAATGTCGTACTGCGGCGCGAGGCGCGTTTTAGAGAAGAGAATCTTCTCCCCCACCCAGTCGTTCACGCGACTCACGTCGAGCAGCAACGGGCGCACCGCGTTGCCGCCATCCCACCCGCACGCAGCCGCGAGCGACGCCGTGCCCGCGCCTGCAGCCAGTTGTAAGAACGCGCGCCGGTCAATCATGGCTGGGAAAGCGGCCGCGATACCAGCCGGAAATCATGGCCCTGAGTGAAGCCGGATCGACGACGAACACGAGGATCACGTGCACGATGAGAAACGCGGTGAAGATCCACACCGCCCAGAAGTGCCAGTAGCGCGCCGCCTGGAAGCCTCCGAACAGCGCGGTGAGCCAGGAGAACTGCGTAGGCTTGTAGATCGCGAATCCGGTGAGCACCGAGAGCACGCCGAGCAGGATGATGAATGTGTAGGTGAGCTTTTGGAGAGGATTGTGCTTCCCCTGCGGCGGATGATCCTTGCGCAGCCGCAGGTAGTACTTCTGCATCTCGATGGCGCCGCGGATATCGCGCGGCCGGAACAACAGCGACCGCCATTCACCGCTGAGGGCGAGATAGGACAGATACACAAAGCCACCAGCGACGAGCGGCCACACCAGCGCGAAGTGCCAGTTCAATCCTCCCGCGAGCCACCCGCCGAGCCGGCTCCACGTTGGAAAGGCGTGGTCCTCGAACGCATTCACGTAGTACGGACCACCACGCTCGCCGAACCGCGCGTACGCACCGTAGATCTGCAATCCGCTCATGATCATTCCGGCGAGCAGCACAAACGTCATCCAGTGGGTGAGGCGCACGATCCAGTGGTGGCGTTTGACGGGCTTGGCGGGGGCGGGTGCTACTGGGACCGGAGGAGCGGTCATGCGCTAAGTATATTGTGTGCCATGCGCGCTGCAACGCTTATCGCAATCGCACTCCTGAGTGCGTGCCGGTCGCAGAACGCGGCCGTCCCGGCACGCACCGCCGACACGCTCAGCGTTGCCGACGTGACGCCACGTGATTCGGCCGACACGGCGCTGCTCAAGCCGCGCGTCATCAGCGAACCGACGGTGGTCGTGTTCTGGCTTTCGGGGGCAGACACGCTCTCCGCGGACGATCAAGCCCAGGTGCTCGACGAGCTCAATGCCACGACCGAAGATCTCGCGCCCACCCTGACGCAGCACCACATCACGCTCGTCCCCACCAACTCCGATACGATCTACGTCGCGCTGCCCAACAAGCAGCGCCGGATGATCCTGCTCACCGGCGTCGACTACCCGTTCGGCTACGTGCTGGTCGCCCCGGGGACGGCCGAGCGGATCCTCGCAGGCGTCTACGACGACGACGAGCTGCTCGACGAGGTCGATGCGTACTTCGACCTGCCGTCGGGCGCCGACAGCACCGCCAAAGGGCCGCGGATCGCGACGTGATGGTGCTGCTCGTTGTTGGCGCGCTGGTGCTTCAGGACATCGATTGGCAGCCGGCCACGCCGCGCCAGGGCTCGCTCATCGTCGTGTCCGCACCCGACGCCCTGACCGGTGAGATCGCGGGCGAGCCGCTGCACTTCCACGGCGGCAAGGCGCTGGCGGCCGTGCCGTTGGGCGCGACCGACAGCGCCAGGCTCCAGACGCTCTCCATTCGCTGGGATGGCGCCGTCATGGGTACGACGGCGTATGTGCCGGTCGCGGTGCGCAAAGCCCCGGCGGACGAACAGGTTCGTGCCGCCGAGCGATTCACGCCACCGCCTGACAGCGCGCTGCGAGCGCGCATCGAGCGGGAGCGGGCGCTGTCGCAGGAGGCGGCTCGGCATGCCCACGAGGTGCCGCGGCTCTGGCATGCCTCCTTCATTCGCCCACGCACCGCACGCATTACGAGCGTGTTCGGCTCGGGGCGCAAGGTGAATGGTGTGTGGCGCACGCGGCATACGGGGCTGGACATCGCCGGCCGGAAGGGTGCACCGGTGCGCGCATCGAATCGTGGCGTCGTGGCGCTGGTCGATGACTTCTTCTACGGCGGCAAGTCGGTCTACGTGTACCACGGCGACGGCATCATGACCGTCTACTATCACCTGAGCCGGGTGCTCGTCGCCGTTAGTGACACGGTGGAGCGCGGCCAGATCATTGCCAGAGTGGGTGCGACGGGACGCGTCACGGGACCGCACCTGCACTGGGGCGCCCAGTACGGCGCGATCGCGTTCGATCCCACCGACCTGCTCAAACTGCCTTGAGTAAAGCGCTGCTGCTGCGCGGCGGCCGGCTGGTGACAATGGACGCCTCCCGGCGTGTGTTGGAGGCGGATGTGCTCGTCGAGGGCGGCAGAATCAAAAGAGTGGGACGGTCGGACGGTCGGACGGCCGGACGGTCAAAGCCCGCAGTCATCGATTGTAAAGGGCTCGTTGTTCTTCCCGGCCTCGTCCAGGCTCACATCCATCTCTGCCAGACGCTGTTCCGCGGGCTCGCCGACGACCTGTCGCTCGAGAACTGGCTCGCGAAACGCATCTGGCCGCTCGAAGCCGCCCACACCGAAGCTTCGATTCACGCCTCGGCACTGCTGGGCGCCGCCGAGCTGTTGCTGGGCGGCACGACGGCGATTCTCGACATGGAGACGGTGCGCCACACCGGCGCCGCATTCGAGGCGCTCGAATCCATCGGCATCCGCGCCACGGCGGGGAAGTGTCTGATGGATGCGGCGAGCAATCCCCCGGCGCTGCGCGAGCCGGCAGACCAGGCGCTCAGAGAGAGCGCCGACCTGTGCGCCAAATGGCACGGCGCGGCGGCCGGGCGGCTGCGGTACTGCTTTGCGCCCCGCTTTGCGCCGAGCTGCACCGGCGCACTGCTGCGCGCGGTGAGCGATTTGGCGGAGCGGGCCGGCGCCATGATCCATACCCACGCGGCGGAAACGTTGCGCGAGCTGGACACGGTGAAGCGCGAGACCGGTCATGACGAGATTGCCTACCTCGATTCCGTCGGCATCTCGGGCCCGGGCGCCGCCCTGGCGCATTGCGTCTGGGTCGACAAAGACGGCATCGCGATGCTCGCGCGGCAGCGGACGAACGTCGTTCATTGCCCCAGCTCGAACCTGAAGCTCGGCAGCGGCATCGCCCCGATTCCTGAGATGCTGGCCGCCGGTTGTCAGGTCGGCATTGGGGCCGACGGCGCGCCCTGCAATAACCGTCTCGACGCCTTCGCGGAGATGCGGCTTGCCGCGCTGATTCAGAAGCCGCGGCTCGGGCCCGACGCGCTCCCCGCCGCGCAGGCGCTGGAGCTGGCCACGTTGGGAGGGGCTCGGGCCATGGGACTCGGGGCTGAGATTGGCTCGATTGAGGTGGGAAAGTGCGCCGACCTGATCGTTCTCGACTTGGAAGGGCCGCACGCGCAGCCGGAGGACGCCGATCTCATCTCCCGTATCGTCTTCAGCGCCTGTACCGCCGACGTACGACACGTGATCGTCGACGGCCGGATCGTCGTGCGGGACGGAACCCTGAAGACTGCGGATGTCGGCGAGATTCGCCGCAGGGCGAACGCCCAGGCTCGGGCGTTACGCGCGAAAGCGCTGGATCGTCTCTGAGAGCGCCGCCGCGGCGTCGGACAGATGCTGCGAGGTGGTGGTCAGCTCGCTGAGAGACGCGATCTGCCGAGCGGTGGCGGCAGACGTCTGACGGGCTCCCGTCGCGGCGCCGTCGGCGATCGCGGCGACCTCCTCCATCCGCCGCAGCACCTCCCGCATGCGCTTGGTCTGGTTTTCCGTCTCGGCGGCGAACGTCGAGGCGAACTGGACGGTGGAATTCAAGTCGGCAAAGATTGCGTCCAGCGCGCCATGCACGGTGGTCGCGACGGTGCCGACCCCTTTCGCCGCTTCGCGGCCCTTCTGCATCGCGTCCACGACCCGGTTGATCTGCTCCTGCGTCGTGCGGACCTTGGTCCGCACTTCCTCGGCCGAGCGCGCGCTCTGCTCGGCGAGCTTGCGCACCTCGCCGGCGACCACGCGGAAGCCGAGCCCATGCTGGCCCGCGCGCGCGGCCTCGATCGCCGCGTTGAGCGCCAGCAGGTCCGTCTGGCTCGCGATCCGCGTGATGCCATCGACGAGCTTGCCGATCTCGCGCGACTCGCGATCGAGGACGCCCGCGACCTCGGACGCGTGGTCCATGTGCACCATGAGATTCATGAGCAGCGCGCTCGCGCGCGCGACCTCCTCCCCGCGCTTGTGCGCCTGTAGCGCGATCTCGGTGATCTGCCGCTCGGCCTCCTGGGCCCGCGCGTGGAGCGTCGTGGCCAGCCCCGACGCCGCCTCGGAGTCCTGGCGCCCATAGCCGATCAGCTGCCGTTGGCGCTCGGTCCCTTCCGTGAGCTGGAGCGTGGTCGTCGAGATCGACTGGGAGGACGTCTGTAGCTCGCGGGCGGCGGTGGCGAGCCCGCCCGCCATGGTCGCGAGCGCGCCGCCCTGGCGTCCAATTTCGCGAATGATGTCCCCGATCGCGGCCGTGGTGCGGTTGACGCTGACGCCGAGGAATCCCAGCTCGTCGCTGGCCGCGGCGGCGCTGCTGTCCATCTGGCGTGTCAGGTCGCCGCGCTCGATCTCGCCGAGCACGCCGCGTGCCGTCCGCAGGCGGTCGACGATCTGCACGAGCATCGGCACGAGCGCCACGCAGGCGAACACGAGCACCAGGCTTTCCTGGATGTAGAGCGGCCAGCTCCACCCGTGCCCGGCGACTTGCGACAACGCCGTCACCAGCGTGAAGGCGGTCAGGTTGATGATCAGCGCGCCCCACGCTTCCCGGCGCTCGAGATAGAGCGCGGCCTGCAGCGGCGCGATCAGGTACGCACCGTAGAGGACATGGCCGTTCGGTCCCATCGCGAACACCACCGCGGAAATCAGCAGGCACCCGACGACGAGATTGAGCTGCGCGTACCAGGGTTGGAACGCCTCCCGCTCCACCACGCGGCGCACACCGGCGTTCGCGGCCACGAAGCTCACGGCGAACACGAGAATGAACCACCACGAGATGGCGATGATGCCGGTGAGCTTGACGGCGCTGAGGAGCGCGATCCCGAATCCCACGAATCCCCAGCGGGCGCGCGTGTTCGACAGCACGTACTGGCGCTGCTTGGCGAATCGCTCCGCGACGAGCTGATGCTCGAGACTGATCACATGCGGAACAGGTAGCTGGCTTTCAAAAAGAACCCGTCGCCGGTCCGCGACAGGCGGCGGAAACTGAACGGATCGGGCTCGCTGAGCGACGAGCCGTAGCCGAAGAAGAGCACCGTCCCCGGCGTCGGCTTGTAGGAAAACAGGAAGTCGTTGCGGAACTCCGTGTTCGTGCTGCGCCCCTGCGGGATGCTGTCGACGATCAGCTGATTGCCCGTGCGAGGGTCGCGCAGCGTATCACGCACCTGCGCGAAGTACTGTCCGACATATCGAAAAAAGATGTCCCGGGTGAGCTGATACTCGACCTTGAGCCGGGGAATGTTCGCCGTCGAGAACCAGCTGCCGTCCGCCGCGCGCGTGATCACCTGATGTGGCCATTGCCCCTCGAAGCGCAGCGACGAGGTCGGCTTAAAGGCCAGCGCGACGAAGAGATTGAGCGCGCGGCCTTCGGAGGCTTCGGCGAAGATCGGACCGGACACGCGCCCGAGACTGAGATCCATCTTCAGGGTGCGGTTGGGCGTGCTGACCGCGGCAATCCCGCCCCACAGATTGTACAGGCCATGCGGAACGGCGAACGGCACCGGCGGGCCGCCGGCGTCGACCTGGTAGCGGGCGTAGTCCGGAGGGTCGAAGCGCTGATGCGCGTTGCTCCAGAGCGCGCTGACGAACCACCCGCCCCGAATGTTCAACTGTAGCTGCTGCGTAACGTTGCCCTCGAGGGTGCTCCGCACGTTGAGGAAGTCCTGGTATCGCCACGTCGGCTGAATCAGGATATAGGTGGTGGCGTTCTCGAGCAGCGCCCCCGGCTTTCCATAGCGCGTGAACCGATTGAAGATGCGTCCCTGCACGACGTTCACGCGATTGACGAAACCGCTCTGCGCGGAGAAGTCGCGGCTGAAGCCGACGAACTCACCGTGGTTGCCGTAGGACCGCCCGGTGAAATCGTAGAGCGTGGCATCCCACAACGCGCCGGCGCGCAGTCCCGAGCCCACGGTGTCGTGGGTCCACGATCCGGCGACCTGCAGCGACGAGAACCAGCGCTTCAGCCAGATGATGCGGGCATCCACGCCGAGCACGCGATTCGACGCGTTGCCGTCGACGCGGTCGGTATACGCGAGTCCGATGGTCGAGCTGGTGCCGAGATCGCGCCGCAGCCGCAACAGGTTGACGATCGGATGGTCACCCGTCGCGGACAGGTTGTTGTCATCGACCGCGCCGATGTACGCGACACCGGTTCCGCCGACCTTTCCGGTCAGCTTTGCTCCGCCGACGGGCGCGCTGATCCGCCGGGTATAGATCAGCGCGTTGGGCGTATCGAATTGCTCGAGTCCCTCGAGAAAGAACGGGCGCTTTTCGGGAAAGAACACCGCGAACCGCTCATTCACCGTCACCTGACCGACGTCGGCCTCGACCTGCGAGAAATCGGGGTTTACGGTGCCGGTCATGCTGAGGTTCTGCGTGACGCCCCAGCGCAGGTTCGCACCCAGCTGCGGGTCGACCACACCGTACCGATATGCGGATCCCCCAGACGCGCCGTCCACGCGCGATGTGAACTCGGGACTCAGGTCCATCACCAGGCCACGCCGCATCCCGGTCAACCCTTTCAACGAGCCGGACTGAATGAGGAAGCTGGCGCTGGCGCGGACGACTGGAGTCCACGTGTCCTCATACGCAGTATGCTGCGTCACCCGTACGATCTGGATGCCCCAGTCCTGAATCGCGGCGCTCTGGTAGCGCAGGCTCTTGAAGGGAATGCGGACCTCGACCTCGAAGCCGCTCGGGGTGACTCGGCCCCGCGATTCGTAGACGTAGTCGGGGTTCAGATCGACGACGCCGTCGAAGCGGCCGCCCGCGTTTCCTCCGCCCGCGGCGCCGGCAATCCCCTCACTGCGAACACCGTCCTGTTGCGCGCCCAGCGGATTGACGGCAAAGAGGAGCGCGCGGCGCCGATCGTTGAACGTGTCGAGCAGGATTTGAATGTTGTCGTCGGCTCCGATGTTGTCGCGGTCGGCGAGCGTCGCCCGCACCACCTTGCCGTGCTTCTCGAAGGCACGGATGCCGAAGTAGATCGCATCGGCTGCGTAGAAGACGAGGACCTGGGTCGAGTCCTCAGCCGGCCGGCTATCCACGGGGCGGTATTGGCTGAAGCCCGTGAGCAATGCCGCCTGTCGCCACACCTCCTCGTCGAGCACGCCGTCGATGCGGACCGTGGCCTCGATCCGCGGCACGCGCACGTCGAGCTGACGGAGGTGGCCGTCGTAGACTGGCCCCTGTGCGCCCGCGGATTGCATGAGAAGGAGAAGAACGGAGAGCATGTGAAGCTAAGATAAACGCGGAAGGCGGAACTTGGAACGCGGAACAGCGATGTGAAAGTGTCAGGTACGAAACGTCAATCGCCCACACAGTTCCGCGTTCCGCATTCCGCGTTCCGACTTCTATTCGTATCTCAGTGCTACAATCGGATCCAGTGCGGCGGCCCGCCGTGCCGGCCAGATGCCGAAGAACAGCCCCACGATGGCGCTGAAGACGAACGCGATCAGAATCGCAAACAGGCTGATCGACGTGTTCCAATGGGCGAGCTTCGACAGCGCGACCGCACCCAGCGAGCCGAGGACGATGCCGGTGACGCCTCCCGCAAGACACAACACCAGCGCCTCCACGAGGAATTGGAACAGAATATTGAAGCGCGTCGCGCCCAGCGCCTTGCGCACGCCGATCTCTCGGGTGCGTTCCGTGACCGACACGAGCATGATGTTCATGATCCCGATCCCGCCGACGAGCAGGCTGACCGCCGCGATACCCGCGAGCAGATACGTAAACGTCTTCGCGGTGTCCTGGAACGTGGCGAGAATGTCCGACTGGTTTCGGATCTGGAAATCGTTCTCTCCGCCGGGGCGGATCTTGTGCTCGCGCCGCAGCACGCGCTCGATCTCGATCATCGCCAATGTCATCTGCGGCACGCTCGCCGCATCGACCGTGATGGACCGGAGCCGATCCGTCCCCATAATGCGGTAGCGCCCGGTCTGGAGCGGGATCAGGATCTGCTCGTCCGGGTTGCCGAAGCCGCCCGCCGATCCCTTCGCCGACAACACGCCGATGATCTCGAACGGAATACCGCGAATCTGGATTTCCTGGCCGATCATGGCGGCGGGATTCCGGTTGAACATGTCGGGAATCGCCGAGCCGAGCACCGCGTAGCGGCGACGTCCTTCGTCTTCTCCCGCGGTGAACATCCGGCCCGCCGTGAAGGTGTAGTTCTTCACGATCGGGTAGTTGGGCGTCGTGCCGACGATACTCACGTTCCCGTTCAGGCCACCGAACTTGATCTGCAGGTTGCGCGTCAGCTCCGGGGTGACGCCCTTGACGTAGCGCGCGTCGCGCGCGAGCGCGTTCGCGTCGTCCACCGTCACGCTGACGCGCTGATCGAACATGATGGCAATGCCGCCGCGGAACGATTGTCCCGGATAGATCGAGAGGAGAGTCGGGCCGAGCGCCTGGAGCCGAGCCTGTACGGCCTTCTGCGCCCCGCTGCCGAGCGCCACCATGGTGATGACGGCGCCCACACCGATGATGATGCCCAGCATCGTCAGGAACGACCGGAGCTTGTTGGCGCGGATCGCCTGGAGCGCGACCTGAAAGATTTCGTCGAGCAGCATGCTAGGGCCTGGTCGGCGTGGTCTGCGGCCGCGCCGGCGTCGTCGGCTGCTGCTGCACGCCGGGCAAGCCGCCGCCCGTCACCTGGCGCATGCGCTGCTGCATGTCGCGCTGCGCGTTGAGCAATGATGCGCTGGGCAACACCAGGACGGTATCCTGCTCGCTCAGCCCGCTCACGACTTCGATGTAATCGAGATCGGTCAGGCCGGTGCGGATTTGCACCGGCGTCGGCTTCCCCTGCTTGAGCGTGAAGACGATGTAGCTCGACTGCTCACCGCTGCTGCGCCGGAAGCCGCCGCCGGCGCCTGCCCCCCCGCCCCCGCCCCCCGCGCGCTGCATCATCTGCCGCATCGCCGCCATCGCGCTCTGCTCGGCGGGCGTCAGCTCCTGGCCCGACATGCGCTTCTGGAACGCCGACCTGATCTGCGCCTCGGTCACGCCGGGCGGCAGCTGGATCGTCCGGCCGTCGGGAGTGGTCATGGTATTCCCGCCGCCGGACGCCTTCGTCGAATCGGGTTTGCCGCCCGCGCTATCGCGCCGCGCCGTCCCGCCACCCAGCGACGCGCTGTCCCGGCTGGTCGGCGTCTGCGGCCGCGCGGCGGTGAGCTGTTGCTGGACGTCATTCGGATCGAGCCCCAGCACCTGCGCGGCCGACGCGACGTCGCGCTGCGTCCGCAGCGCGGCGTTCGGCACCGCGAGCACGTTGTCGCGCCGTCCGACGTGGATCTCCACCTCCGTATTCATCCCGGGTTTCAGCAGATGCCCGGGATTCGGAATCCGGATCAGCACGTTGAACATGGTGACGTTTTGCTGGACGGTCGCCTGCGGCTCGACTTTCAGGACCTGGCCTTCGAACGGCCGATTGGGATACGCGTCCACCGTGATGGTTGTGAGCAGGCCCGACGACACTTTGCCGATATCGGTCTCATCGACCAGCGCGCGGATCTGTACCGTGTCGAGGTTCGCCATCCTGAACAGGAGGGTTCCGCCGCCCACGTCCGTCGAGGGCGAGGAGATGACGGTTCCGAGCTCCACGTTCTTGGCGATGATCGTCCCCGCCAGCGGCGCGCGCAGCTTCGTGTCGGTCATGCGGTCGCGCGCATTGTCGAGGTCCGACTGCGCGCGGATCACCGCCGCGTTGGCGTTCGCATAGTCCAGCTTGGCCCCGTCGTATTCGGTCTGCGTGATGGCCTGCGCCTTGAAGAGCGTGTCGGATCGCGCCAGTTGTGCCTTGGCGTTGCTGAGCTGCGCCTGCGCGACCTGCAGGTTCGCCTGCGACTGCGCAAGATTGTTGCGCGGGATGCGCGGGTCGATCGACGCGAGCAGCTGATCCTCCTTCACGTCGTCGCCTGTCTGCACGTTCATCCCGATGATCTCGCCCGACGCCTTGGACTTCACGTCGACGGTCAGCACGGGCTCGATCGCCCCCGACGCCGATGCCGAGACCACGAGGTTGCGGCGTTCGACCGGGACCGCCTCGTAGGACTGTATGGTCTGCGCCTTGTGGCAGCCCGCGACGGCGGTAAGCAGCACCGCAGCCGCCGCGCTTCCCCAAAAATTCTTGTTCACGTCTGGCCTTCCGTTCTTACGTCGCGCGCAATCTTGCCGTCGAGCAAATGAATCTGGCGATGCGCGTGCGCGGCAATGTCATGTTCGTGCGTCACCAGCACGATGGTCTGTCCCGTCCGGTGCAGCTCCTTGAAGAGCGCCATGATTTCGTTACCCGTCGCCGAGTCGAGGTTTCCCGTCGGCTCGTCGGCGAGCAGGATGCTGGGTGAATTGACCAGCGCGCGCGCGATCGCGACGCGCTGGCGCTGGCCGCCGGACAGCTCGTTCGGGCGGTGGTCCATGCGATCGGCGAGGCCGACCTGCGTCAGCGAGAGCGCGGCGCGGTCGCGCCGCTCCTTCGACGCCATGCCGGCGTAGATGAGCGGCAGCTCGACGTTGTGCAGAGCGTCGGCGCGCGGCAGCAGATTGAACGTCTGGAACACGAACCCGATTTCCTTGTTGCGGATCCGCGCGAGATCGTCGTCGGTCAGATCGCTCACCTTCTGCCCGTTCAGCCAGTACTCGCCGGTCGTCGGCGTATCGAGGCAGCCGATCAGATTCATCAGGGTCGATTTGCCCGATCCCGACGGTCCCATGATCGCGACGAATTCATTCTTCTTGATCTGGATGTCCACGCCGCGCAGCGCGTGCACGACCTCGGCGCCCATCACGTACTCGCGCGTCAGGTGATGCGTCAGAATCACAATGTCGGGCGTCGGCATGTCGCCGGTGTGGAACGTCATCGCCTGCGCGGCCGTCATAGCGTCCGTCCGAGCACCGCTTCGACCTGCGCGCGGGCAATGAGGTAGTTGAAGCGGGTCTGCACCACGTTCACCTCCGCCTGCGTGAGAGCCGCCTGCGAGGTCAGGAGATCGAGGATCGTGGCCGCCCCGACGCGATAGCGCTCATTCTGCACGCGCAGGTCTTCCGTCGCGGCAGCGAGGTTGTCGCGGGCAATGTTGATCTGCGCGAAGGCCGTCGTGAGCGCGGCCAGTTGTTGCGTGAGCTGCGCCGACACGAACCGGTGCGTGTCGGCGGCGCGCGCCTCCGCGTTGTCGCGGGCGACACTGGCATTCACCTGGTTCTGTTCGCGCGTAAAACCGTTGAACAGGTTCCACGAGAAGCCGAACGTCCAGCTGAAATGTTCGGGGTAGGCCGTCAGAAACGGCAGCCGCGGATCGGTGATACCACTCCGCGTGTTGCCGTAGGAGACGTTTAATCGTGGCCAGTATTGCGCCCGCGCGCTCCAGACCTGGGCGCGGGCCGCGCTCGCCTGCGCGTCAGCCTGTTGGATCTGGGGGGCCTGGTCGCGCAGCGTGCCCCGGAACGCACTCGTGTCGGGCATCGCCGGCAGGGACGTGTCGGGCACGGCGCGGACCTGCTGATCTACGCCGATCTGCCGGCCGAGGTTCGCCTGCGCGGTCGCAAGATTGGCCTGGGCCTGCAGCAGGGCGATACGGGCGTTCCCGTAATCCACGGTGGATCGCAGTGAATCGGAGCGCGTCGCCGACCCCGCGTGCAGCTTGTCGATCGAGATCTGCAGCTGTTGCCGCGCGCGTTGGAGCTGCGACTCCGCGACACGCACCAGCTCCTCGTTCGCGATCGCGTTATAGAATGCCTGCTTGGTTTGCAGCGTCACCTGGAAGCGTTGATTGACCACTTCCGCGCCGGCAGCCGCGGTGTTGGCGTACGAGCTCTTCAGATCCCACAGCCGCTGAAACCCCGTGAACAGATTGAGGGTCAGGGTCAGTCCGCCGGAATAGGTGTAGACCGGCGGGTACGTCGTCGTGTCGTTGCCGATGTGGAAGGGCAGATTGTTCCGCGCGGCGGACGCGTTGGTGATGAGCGATGGCAGGAACGCACCGAAGGCCGAGCGCCGGGCCGCGCCGGCCGTGCGCTCATCGCCGCGCGCCTGCACCATCGTCGGCTGGATGTCGAGCGCGCGCCGCACCGCCTCGTCCAGTGTGATTTCGACCTGCTGTGGCCCCGCCGGCACCTGTGCTGCGGCGGGGGCCGCGGCCAGGATTGCCAACGTCACTGCCAACACACCCCGCATTAGTGGCTCCCCTCGGACTTCTTGGTGGAGTCTTCCCGCTCTCTACGGTGATGCTCGGCCTGATCGATCAGTTGCTGGTGCTTGGTCCGCTGCTCCGCCGTGAGCTGGGCATCGATTTCGGCACGCACGCGCGTCTTGATGGAATCGAACCGTGGCCGCACCTGCGTCCAGAGGGCGTCGGTCTCGGGCCGGTGGCGCGCGAAGATGGCGCGGATGGAGTCGCGCTGCGCCCCGCTCAAGTCCAGCTCGCGGCCCAGATAGGCGACGATGGCGTCCGGACCGTGCCGGCCCGGGCCCATGCCCCGCTCATCGCGTTCCACCGCCTCGCGGCCGCCCCACCCGGCGAGCCCGCCCGCCACAAAGACGGCGGCCAGGAGTCCAACGGCGGCGAGCTTCGGTTTATTCAGCATGGCTCCTCTTCCTCATTTACTGTTGCTCGACAAAGGATGCGAACACGACGCTCGCGTCCGGCGGATCCGTCGCCGTCACGAATGCCGCGAGCCCGGGTCCCTCGGACGGCGCCATGGCGGCGTCGATCGACGTGGGGGCCGGCGCCAGGATCCCACGCCCGAACAGAAACCCCAGGATCAGCCCGGCGACCGCGGCGGCGATGCCGGGCCGGAACCACGAGGCCAGCACCTCGAACGTCGGGATCGTCCCGCGCTCGAGTGCCCGCTCGTATTGCCCCATCACGCGCGCGACGAACGCCGCGTGATCGGCCGGGGGCTCGAGCGCGGCGCGGAGCGCGCCGCCCAGCTCGGGATCCGGCCGATGATCGAACGACTGTGCGTCTTTCATTTCACTTGCTCCTTCCAGTCTTCCAGCAGCGTGCGCAGACGGCGACGCGCGTGAAACACTTCCGATCGCACCGTTCCTTCCGGTATTCCCAGAATCCCGGCGATTTCGGCGTGTGAGTACCCTTCGACATCGAACAAGACAACCGCGGTCCTGCGGCGTTCCGGCAGCTCCCCAAGCGCGCTCCGTAAACGCTCCCCCAACTCGCTTCGTATCGCCACCGTGTCGGGCCGCGGCCCTCCACCTACGAGCGAGGGGTCGAGGGGTTCGGCACGTCGAACGTTGCGGCGGCGCCGTCGATCGGTGGCGGCATTGGCGACGATTCGCATCAGCCAGGGCCCGAACGGCCTTCGGGCATCATACTGTGCGAGCTTCACCAGTGCCGAGAGGAAACCGTCCTGCGCCGCGTCGTCGGCGTCGTCGGGATCGCCCAACACGGCCCGGGCGACGCGTCGCGCTTGCGCGGCATAACGATCGACCAGCACGCCGAAGGCTTCCCGATCGCCTGCCAGCGTCTGATCGACTAAGTCCTTGTCCTCTGCGCTGTTTCCCATACGCGCGAGGCTGGCCGGAGGTTGAGGGGCCCGGGGGGGCGGGGGGGCGTCAGCCGACATCGCTCTCACGGCGGCGTCGGCGCCGCGCCAGGGCAAACCCGCCGAGCCACATGGACGTCGCCAACGCCCCTCCGGCCAGTACGGCACTCGTGGCAAGCGGGAAGAGGATCAGCAGGACGCCGACCACCAGCAAGGCGGACGCGGCGACACCGGCCACCATGCGGCGCGCCCCGCCGGCCGCCTGCAGCAACGCGACTGCCACGATCGCCTGGCGCTCCCGCAGCGTCCGCTTGTGCCGTGGCGCCGGGAGATGCGCGGCGGCGGTGTCGACGAGGCGCGGCGGCAAGGGCAGGTGGCGGCGCGCCATCAAGACGATCTCGCGGCTCTGGGTCATGTCGTGCAAAAACTGTTTGGCGAGCGTCGTGGTCAGACCATCGTGCTCGGCGACGAGGTCGAGCTCGTAATTGCCGAGCAGGCTCGAGACGTTGAGGTTGCTCGATCCCACGCGCGCCCACTCGTGATCACCGACGAGGGTCTTGGCGTGAATCATGGGGCCGCGATACTCGAAGATCCGCGCGCCCGCGTGCAGCAGCTCGCGGTAGCCGCTCCGGGTGAAGATGCGAACGACGGGAATGTCCGACGTCCCGGGGAGCAGCAGCCGGACATCCACGCCGCTCTTCGCCGCATCCACGAAGGCGGCATACAGCGGCGGCGGCGCGACGAGATACGCGTCGGTAATCCAGAGCCGTTCGGTCACCGCGGCCGCGAGCAGCTGGACCGCGCGATAGACGCGCGACTGCCCCGGGAAGCCCTCCACCACCCGCACGGCCGATGGACCGCACTCGTCGGGCGCGGGCGCGATCTCATCGTCGGGAAGCGCGCGGCCGGCGCGCGCCCACATGCGCGCGAATCCCGCCTGCAGCGCTGCCACCGCCGGCCCGCAAACGTCGACCATCGTATCGCGCCAGCATGGCCGCCCGACCGCCGGGTTCCCGGCCCACTCGTCGCCGATGCAGAGACCGCCCGTCATGGCGCGTTCGCCGTCCACGACGAGCAGCTTGCGGTGGTCGCGGCTGAACGCCGCGATCGGGCCGCTCGTCCAGATCGGGCGAAACGGACGGACATCGGCGCCGGCGCTGCGGAGCTCGCGCCAGTACGCGCGGCTCGTACCGCGACTCCCGAACGCATCGTACAGGATGCGCACCCGCACGCCGGCTCGGGCCCGCTCCGCCCACGCCGTGGCAAAGCGGCGGCCGGTGGCATCGTCGCGAATGATGTAGTTCTCGAAATGGACGGTGCGGTTCGCGCTCGCGATCATCTCGAGCATTGCGTCGAGCGAGTCGCTGCTGACCGCGATGTGTCGGACGACGTTGCCGGGAATCGGTCGCGCTCCCGTCGCGCGATCGAGCGCCCGCGAAAACGGATTCACCCTCCGAGGCCCAACGAGGGTTCCACGAGGCGGAGCGCCTGGATACAGAATGCGATGTGTTCATCGAGCGGGACGCCGAGCTCGTCGGCGCCCTGGCGGACCTCGTCCCGGTTGACGCCGCGGGCGAATGCCTTGTCCTTGAGCTTCTTCTTGACCGACGGCACCTCGAGGTCCGCAAAACTCTTTGAGGGACGCACCAACGCGCACGCGACGAGAAAGCCACACAGCTCGTCGACGGCGAACAGCGCCTTCGCCATCGGGGTGTCCCGCGGCACGCCGGAATAGGTGGCGTGCCCCAATACCGCCCGCAGCACCGGCTCCGCGACGCCTTTGGAGCGCAGCAGGTTGACGCCCCAGGCGGGATGGCCGTCGGTGGCTGAGTGCTCCGGATTGGGAAATTTCTCGTAGTCGAAGTCGTGGAGCAGCCCGACCAGCCCCCACGGCTCCGGGTCCTCACCGAACTTGCCGGCATAGGCCCGCATGGCGGCTTCGACCGCGAGCATGTGCTGCCGCAGCGAGGCCGATTGCGTGTGCTCCTGCATCAGCGACAGGGCTTCCTGGCGATTCACTGTGTGTCGACCCCCCAGCGCTCACTCCACAGCGCGAGCATCAATTGCGGCCACAATCTGCGCGCGTGATTGCGGCGACCGGTCCGGTGCTCCGCGAGCAGCGGCGTGTCGAGGAGTCGGTCGGCCAGGGGCGCGAGCCCCGTGTTCAACCAGCGGGCCACCGGCACGGAGAGGCCGCGTTTCCGCCGGTTGATCACGTTATCCGGAACGAGACCACGCGCCGCTTCCTTTAATATCGCCTTGGTGGTGAGGCCACGCACCTTGAGACGCGAGGGACCGGGCAGGACGAGCTCCATCACCTCGCGATCGAGGAACGGCGCGCGCGCCTCGACCGACGCCAGCATCGTGGCTCGATCGACCTTCACCAGCAGGTCGTCAGGCAGATACGTCAGAAAATCGAACCACATCGGGCGATTCAGCGCGTCGTCATGTGGGAAGCGGTCGAGCTTGCACGCGAGCTCGGCGATGACGCCGTCGGCGATCGCCATCGCCCCGAGCCAGATGAGATGGCGCTCCAACCACGGGCGCTCGCTCGCCGCCAAGAACTGCTTGAGCATGTACTCGAGCGTCATCTTGCCGGTCGATGCCGGCCAGCGATCCACCGCCCACTGCGCGGCGCGCCGCAGCGGACGCGGGACGCGCTGCCACCGCTCGGCATACTTGTGGCCGATGTAGGTGGGATAGCCGCCGAACAACTCGTCAGCACCTTCGCCCGAGAGAATGACCTTCACGTCTTTGCGTGCCGCCTCCGCCAGGAGAAAGGTCGGGAGCACGGCGGGATCGCCGAGCGGTTCGGCGAGTGAACGCGAAACCACGTCGAGGGCGCGGCCGAGCGACTCGTCGTCCGCCGTGACGACATGGTGCACCGACCTGATCTGGTGCGTGACGGCCTCGGCGTACGGGCTCTCGTCGTAGCCGGACTCCGTGAAGCGCACGGCATAGGTGTGGATGCGCTCGTCGGGGACTGCCCGCGCGGTCGCCGCCACGAGCAACGACGAATCGAGACCACCGCTGGTGAAGATCCCAAACGGGACGTCCGACATCAGCTCCCGCTTCACGGCGCGCAACAACGTGTCGCGCAATGTGCCCCGAGTCTCGCGCGACAGCGTCGCCGGGCGGCTGGCGGCCTCGGCGGCGCTCCAGTACGGGCGAATCTCCGTGCGCTCCCCCTCGGCGATGAGCAGCGCGGCGGGCGGGAGCTTCTGGATGCCGTCGAACATCGTATGAGGCGCCGGGACGTAGCCCAGCGCGTGATAGAGCGCGAGCGCCGTGCGATTCAGGCGGCGGGGCTGGTCGGGAAACTCGAGCAGCGCCTGGATCTCGGATGCGAATCGGACCTCGCCAGCGACGTCGGTCCAGAACAGCGGCTTCTCGCCCGCGCGGTCGCGCGCGAGGACCAGGCGCCGGCGCTGCTCATCCCAGACGGCAAGGCCGAACATGCCCTCGAGCCGGGCGACCGCGTCGGGTCCAAGCCGATCGTAAAACGGCACGATGGTTTCGATGTCGCCGCGCGAGCGGAACGGATAACCCCATGCAGACGCTTCGCGGCGCAGCGCCGGTGCGTTGTAGATCTCGCCGTTGCAGACCATCCAGGTCTTACCGTCGGGACTCTGGAAGGGCTGATCGC
Organism: Gemmatimonadales bacterium; assembly: GCA_035575675.1. Taxonomy (GTDB): domain Bacteria; phylum Gemmatimonadota; class Gemmatimonadetes; order Gemmatimonadales; family GWC2-71-9; genus 20CM-2-65-7. The sequence goes on along the minus strand of DATLXS010000027.1, from coordinate 8,633 downwards.
CGGTGGTGAGATCCATGATGGCGAGCCGCCGAGCGCCGAGGCGGGCGCGCTCGTGCCCCACGATGCGTTCGCCGTCCGGCCCGCGGTGCCGGAGTGACGCCGCCATCCGGGCGAGCGCCTCCGGGTAGCGCAGCGGGGCGTCCCCGCGCGCTATCGCGCCGAAGATGCCGCACATGGTCCGTAGGCCGCGTACTGGCCTTCGACGGCGAGCAGCGGGAGCACCGGGTCGAGCTCGGCGCGCCGGCGCGCGTCGTTGGCGCGCACCACGAAGACGGTCGGGGTCCGGCACGTCCGCGCGCGTTCGCGCCAGTAGTCAACCGGCTTGAGCGGCGAGGTGCTGTCGGCGCGGAACCGGTCCTGGTAGTCGACGATGAAGTTGCTCGTCAGCTCCTGTCCGCTGGCGGTGGCGACCGCAATTGGGCGCCGCAGATAGAAGGGTAGGGAGGTGGGGAATGCCGACACCCCCACCACCTCCACCTCCTGCGTGCCCCCCGCCCTCGGCCTGACATTCTGAATGACGCGAGCCAACGTGGCCGCGGAGCGATCCTCGCCGACGGCCGCGAGCAAACGGCCGGAGACGATCGGCATCACAATCACCGTGAGCGCATACCCCATGACGGCGAGTGCAGGACGAGGATGCGCGGGTGCACCGCGGCCGGCATACCACACCATCGTGGCCGATACGAGCAAGGCGATCCCCAGCGCGAGGGCGGTGGGCGGGATGGCGGCGCGTTCGGCGGGCGTCAAGCTGAGCGGCACGGGCAGCCACACCGTCAGCAACGCCAGCGCGACGCCGAACGTCGCCGCAATGGCGGCGTAGGCCTTCCGCGCCACGCCGATTCCTCCGCCCAGCTCGGTCGCGCCGCGGGTCAGGATACGCGCCGCCGCCAGCGCGAACGGCGGCATCAGCGGGAGCATGTACTGCGGCAGCTTCGACTGGTTCACGGTGAAAAAGAGCAGCGGCCCCAGGACCCAGCACGTCAGGAGTATCGATTCCTGCGCGTATGGGTTGACCCGGCGCGCGCGCCAGGCCCAGCGCCAGTTGGTGCACCGCGCGAGGGCCGGCACGATCCAGGGGAACGCGGCGACGGGAACGATCGGGAAATAGTACCAGAAGGGCGCGGTGCGGTGGAACCGAGCCGTCGTCACGCGCTCGAATGTCTCGCGCACGAAAACGTAGTGCGGGAATTCGGCGATGCGGTGTGAGACCGCGAGAAACCACGGTAGCGCCACGACGGCAAACACGCCGAGGCCCGCCAGAGGGAAGAGCCGCCGCACCGGCCGCCCCGTGAGGAGCGCGTAGGGGATCAGCGTGGCGAGCGGGATCAAGATCGCCACCGGTCCTTTGGTGATCGATCCCAGCCCGATCGCGGCCCAGGCGAGCACCGGCCGCTCATCCCAGAACGCGAGAATCGCCAGTGTCGTGCAGAACGACAGCGTGCTGTCCATGATCGTCGTGCGCGCGTACGCCAGGACGAGCGGCATCGTCGCGAGCGCGAGCGCCGCGAGCCACGCAGCATCGGCGCCCCAGCGGCGCCGCACAAACACGACCACGAGGGCCAGCGTCGCGAGCGTGAACAGATACGCGGGCAGGCGGGCTGCCGTCTCGGTTGGCCCGAGGACTTCCATGCTTGCGGCGGCCACCGCGAAATAGACGATCGGCTTGTCGAGGTAGGGCAGTCCGTCGAGGTGTGGCAGGATGTAATCGTTGGTCGCGGCTATCTCGCGCGCGACTTCAGCGTTGCGCCCCTCGTCGGGATCGAACAGCGGATAGCCACCGAGGTCGAACCCCAGCGCCAGCGCGGCGGCAAGGAGCAACACCGGCAGCCGCACGTAGGCGCCGAGCGGCGATGTGCTAGGAACCGGGAGCCTGTGGCGTAGAGGGAGGCTGCGCGGGTGCCGTGGGCATCTGCGATACGGTGATCGGGACGTTGGCTTTGCGCTCGCCGTCCACGGTGATCTCGAAGCGGTACTGCCCGGCGCGCGGGAACGGCACGTCGAACACCAGAACCGCCGCCGCCTCGATCTCGGTGACGCCGGCGGGCGGTTCGGCAAAGTTCACGGTGCCCGAGCCGCCCAGCAGCTCCCCGTCGGCATCATCCAGCAGCTTGATCTGCACCTGATGTTCTCCGACTTCGGTGCGTCTGCCTTTCAGGCGGAGCACCAGGTGCAAGCGCGGATGCATCGCCGGAAACTGCGGCACCCAGATGTGCTGGAAGATGCCGAGCACCGACATCTTGCCCGTCTGGTCGACCAACGCGTAATCGGCGACGACCGCGAAATCGAGGTGCATTAGGGGAAGTGTATCGAGATGGGTACCGACACGCGTGTCCGATCCCAGGTGATCGTCAACGTTCTCCAGCCGGTGTGCGTGTGAGGTTCAAAAGCGATCGTGAGCTGCTCGACCGGCGTCGGCAATGTCTCGACCTTCGCATCAATCCGTACCAAATCTTGCGCCTCATTGTACTCTGTGCCCCACTGACCGGTCTGTTTGTTGATGATCAGCTTCCATCCCGTTGGGGTGGGGAGAGTCCACAGGGTGTACTTGCCGCCTCGAACCACCATCGCGGTCCTGTTCTCGTCAGCCCCGATGACGATATCGCCGGACGCATTGAGTTGGGTCGCCGCGTTGGCACCGGTGCGCCAGACCGTATTCCAGGGCACGACGTTCCCAAAGATCTCGCGGCCTCGTTTTAGCGGCCGGCCATAATCGACCCAGACGTCGACGCCCTGCAGATTGGCGCGTGCGGTGTCGCGCACCGACAGTTGACCGAGCGGACGGTTTGCGAACATCGGACCAGCCTGCGCCATCGGAACGGACGCGACGCGCTGGACCTCAACCTGCAGCGTGCTGCCCTTCCCGGTGAGCCAGGTGAGGTGGCCCTGGCGATCGAGCCGGAATGTGAACGGACCGACGCCGGTGTACTGGCCCTGGTCGAACATGATGACGAGGGTGTCTCCGCCGCGCTTGACGATGTAGCCGCCGCTCGTCGCGGTGGCGGAGGTCAGGGCAGTGAACCTGACTCTGTCCTTCCCCTGGGCGCGCGCCCAGCGGCCGATCTGTTCGAGCAGGCCGTACACGTGGAGCTGAAATGGGAACGTTCCGTGCGGGACGGCGAGCTTCGACGTGACCGCAGTGTCGCCGCGCGGCGATACCATCACCGCGGTGTCGCCGCTGAAGTCGACCGAGTTCTTCGTCTCCATCGGCCCCGGCCCGCCGCCGATGTTATGCGTGACGAGCTGCAGGCGCCGCACCGTCCCGTCGGGATTCAGGTCGAGCGTGTAGATCCGATGCAGACTGCGGGGGGTGCGGATGACGTATTGGCCCTGCAGCTGTGTTGCCGTGCGCGTGTACTGCTCGAGCGCGAGCGTGTCGGTGCCGAGTCTCACCACGAACGCGCCCGAGTCCTGCACGACCATCGTCACCGCCAACAGTAGAGCGACCACACAACCTCCAATTACGAGACGCGAATCGACGTGATTTCGTCGTTGCCTTTGATGGCGTTGACGACGTCCATGCCCGTGGTGACCTGCCCGAACACGGTGTGCACGCCGTCCAGGTGCCGTTGCGGCGAGTGGCAGATGAAGAACTGACTGCCGCCCGTGTCCTTGCCCGCATGCGCCATCGACAGTGTGCCCGCGACGTGCTTGTGCGTGTTCTTCTGCGTTTCGCACTTGATGGTGTAACCAGGCCCGCCCGTTCCCACCGGCCCCTTGCCGGTCTTGGAGTAGGGGTCGCCGCCCTGGACCATGAAGTTCGGAATCACGCGATGGAATTTGGTGCCGTCGTAGAAGCTCGAGTTGGCCAGTTTCTCGAAATTCGCGACCGTGCCGGGCACCTCATCCGCGAACAGCTCGAGCTCGATGGTGCCCTTCTTGGTCTCGATCACCGCTTTCTTGTTCGGCATCCACACCCCTCTAGTTGAGGTTCTCCTCGACCTGCTGCACCGTCTTCATCCCCACGATCGCGCACGCGATCTCGGCGCGGTCGAGCACGAACTTGAGCGCCAGCTGCGCCGCGGTCATCCCCGACGGCTCAGCCAACTCGCGCACGCGCTGGCCCAGCGCGGACAGCTGCGCCACGTACGGCCGCGGCATGCGGCTGCGGATGTCGCCATGCTCCCAGGTGCTGGCGGCGTTGTAGTGGCCCGCCAGGAAGCCGTTGGCGAGCGGCTCGCGCGCGATCACGCCGACATTCGCCGCCTGCGCCGTGGCTAGGAATGTGTCCTCGGCTTCGCGCCGCGCCAAGTTGTAAACGATCTGGACCGTGTCAGGCATGGCCGCCTGAACGGCTGCCACGCCCTCCTCGGGCGGGTGAACGGACAGTCCATAGAACCGGATTAGCCCTTCGCGCTTCATCTCTTCCAGCGGCTCCCACGTGCCCGCCCGGGAGATCAGGCTCAGGGGCGGATTGTGCAGCTGGAGCAGGTCGATGTGGTCGGTGCGCAGACGCTCGAGCGAGCGTTGCACCGCGAAGCGCAGGTATCCGGGCGTGAAGTCCAGACGCAGGTCGGGTTTGTAGAAGTCGGCACCGACTTTGGTCGCCAGGATGACCTGATCGCGCACATCCTGCAGCACCTCACCGAGTAGCGATTCGGAGTGTCCGTGCCCGTACACGTCCGCCGTGTCGAAGAAGTTGCAGCCGAGCTCGAATGCGCGCCGGATCGCGCGGGTGGACTCCGCATCGTCGGTCTGGCCGTACGAATTGCCGAACGCGTTGCCGCCGATTGCCCAGGCCCCGAAACCGATTTCGCTGACGGAGAGTCCGGTGCGGCCGAGCGTGCGGCGGTTCACGCCTCCAGGAGCCTTGCGAGCTGCTCCGGCGTGGACACGGGCATCGAGCACGTGGTTCCCACGCATACCGTCGCGGCGGGCGCCGCGGCGATCGTGCGCACGACCACCTTCCGGGGCCGATAGGTCTGCAGCGCGAGCAAGTGCATGGCACACGCTGGTCCCTCGCCCGAGGGGCCCCGGACTTCGATACGCGTCATCGGGTGCACCGCCCAGTCCACGGCGCGCAGCAGCGTCGCGCCGTAGAGCGACAATTCCCGCGCGCTCCCGGCGAACGCGGCGAGATGTCGATCGCGCCGCTCGCGCCACTCGCCCGTGTCGGTCAGCGCCCAGAGGCGCGCGAGCACGAGCGCGGCGACACCGTTGGGTGAGGGAGTCGGCGCGTCCTGAACCGGCTTGGCCCGTGTCGCGAGGTATGCCGTGCCGTTCGTTGTGGCGATGTCGAAATAGCCCCCCCCCGCTGTGCCGGCATCGGCATGGGCGGTGTCGCAGTACGTCATGACGTGAATCGCGCGCTCGATCCAGCTCGACGCGCCAGTCGCTTCATAGGCGTCGAGGAACGCCGCGGCGGCCTGCACGTTGTCATCGAGCATGCCGCGCGGCTCTGGCCGGCCCAACACGTGCGACATCCCGCGCTTCCCATCCCACGCCTCGTTCCAAATGCGCTCCAGAACCCGCAGCGCAAACTCGTTGCACTCCGGCCGATCGAGCACCGCGCCGGCCTGCAGAAATGCTCCCGCCATCATCGCGTTCCAGTTGACGTAGGCGGTCCGGTCCACGAACGGCGCGGTGCGGCGATCACGGGCGGCCTTCAATTTTCTCATCCCGGCGCGCAGCACCGGCCACTCGTCATCACTCGACGGATCCTGCTTCCACCACAGCACATTCTTCTTCGGGTTGTGGTGCATTTCCCCCGTTTCCTGGATGTCGAACACACTCGCGACGACCGCGGCTTCGCGCTCCGTCACCGCGCTGCGCGCCTCGTCCTTCGTCCAGGTCCAGTAGTCGCCGTCATCGCCGAACGTCAGATCGGCGTCCTGTGAGGTCGCGAACGCTCCCTGGTCCTTGTCGGCCATGACCTCGAGCACCCAATCCACGATGCCGGTCGCGACTTCTTTGAAGAGCGGCGTCCCGAACGCCTGGTACGTCGAGAGGTAGGCGCGCAGCAGCTCGGAGTTGTCGTATGACATCTTCTCGAAGTGCGGGACGATCCAGCGCTCGTCTACCGCGTAGCGGTGGAAGCCGCCGCCCAGGTGGTCGCGGACGCCGCCACGCGCCATTCCCGAGAGGGTCTTGTCGACGATCTCGCGTTGCCAGGCGAGGCCGCCTTTCCCGTCGTGCCAGCGCGCGAGCATGAACTCAAGCGCCGCCGGATGCGGAAACTTGGGCGTGGAGCCGAAGCCGCCGTAGCGCACGTCGAACAGGCGAGCCATCTGGTCGGCGGCGCCGCTGACGAGCTCGGCGCTCACCGCGCCGGGCTTCGCCTCGTCGAGGGTCTGTACCACGTGCTCGCGAATCGCGCGGGCGTTCGTGGTCACGCGCTCCTGCTCCTCCCGGAACGCGCGCGCGATCTCCATCAGGACGCGCCGAAAGCCCGGTCGGCCGTACGCATTGTTGTCGGGTGGGAAGTACGTCCCGCCAAAGAACACTTCACCATCGGGCGTGAGGAATGCCGTGAGCGGCCAGCCGCCTTGTCCGCTCAGCGCCTGGACGGCGCGCTGATAGCGCGCGTCGACGTCGGGCCGTTCGTCGCGGTCCACCTTGATGCACACGAAATCGCGATTCAAGACCTCGGCGACGCTCGCATCTTCGTAGGACTCGCCGTCCATCACGTGGCACCAATGGCACCAGACGGCGCCGATGTCGAGGAGAATCGGCTTCTGTTCCGCGCGGGCGCGCGCGAACGCCGCGTCGCCCCACGAAGACCAATGGACCGGTTGATGAGCGGCGGATTTGAGGTACGCGGACTGCTCGGCGGCCAGCTGATTGGACGGCACGAAGCCTAGTCCAGGTACCGGATGGCGGTGTGCGTGAGCAGCTCCGCGCCGATCACCAGCGACTCCTCGTCGATGTCGAACGTCGGACTGTGATGCGGGGAGGCTCGACCCCCTTTGGGTGCCGACCCGACGAAGGCAAAGCACCCGGGGACACTCGCGAGGAAGAAGGCCATGTCTTCGCCGCCCATCGTGCGCACGCCCTGGCGCACGTTGCCTGCGCCGATCAAGTCGGCGGCGACGTCGCGCATCAATGCGGTCAACTCCTCATTATTACTGAGGGGCGCGCTCAGGCGGCGGTACACCACGCTGGCTTCGGCCCCGAACGCCGCCGCCACGCCCCCTGCCGTCTCCTCGACCAGCCGCGGCGCATCCTCAAAAAAGTGGCCTCCGAACGTCCGCACCGTGCCGCGCAGCTGAGCGCGGTCCGGTATCACGTTGAACGCACGGCCCGCGTGGACCTCCGTCACCGACACCACCGCCTCAGAGAGCGGATCGCGCCGCCGGGACACCAGGCTCTGCAGCGCGGTGATGACGTGCGCTGCAACCAGCACCGGGTCGATCGTCTGGTGCGGAGCGGCGGCATGGCCGCCCCGACCCAGGATTTCGATCTCGAACTGATCGACGGAGGCCATCACCGCTCCCGCCATGAGGCCGATGGTGCCGACCGGCAAGTCGTTCCAGAGGTGAAGGCCGAAGGCGGCATCGACCTTGGGCCTTTCGAGCACGCCATCATTGATCATCGCCTGCGCGCCGTTCGACACCTCTTCGGCCGGCTGGAACGCGAATTTCACGCTGCCGGTGAGGTCGAGCGGCGCGAGGCGGCGCGCCACCTCGAGGCCGATCGCGACGTGCCCGTCATGGCCGCAGGCATGCATTTTCCCCGGCTGCTTCGAGCGATAGGGCACGGCGTTCGCCTCCTCGACGGGCAACGCATCCATATCGGCCCTGAGCAGCACGCAGCGTCCTGCATTCTTCTTGAGACCGACCACGCCGGTCTTTCCGATGCCCGGCGTGACCTGATAATTCAGACCACGGAGGCGCTCGGTGATCAGGCTCGCCGTGCGCGTCTCCTCGAAGCCCAGCTCGGGATGCTGGTGGATGTCGCGCCGTGTGGCGACCAGCGCCGCGCGATCGACCGGGCGGAGGGTGCTCATACCAGCGAGCTCGGGCAGAGTCGATTGATGACGCACTCGGCGCACTTCGGGCGCCGCGCGATGCAGACGGCGCGGCCGTGCAGGATCAGCGTGTGTGAAAACCAGGTCCAATCGTCCCGCGGCACGATCTCCATCAGCTCCTGCTCGATCTTCACCGGGTCGTCCTGGCGCGTGAGGCCCAGCAGCTTGGTCAACCTGTGCACGTGCGTATCGACGACCACCCCTTCGTTCTTTTTGAACCAGGTGCCCAGGATGACGTTCGCCGTCTTGCGGCCCACGCCCGGCAAAGCCGTGAGCGCTTCCATCGTCTGCGGCACTTCGCCGCTATGCCGCTCGACGAGCGCCTGCGCCATCCCGATGATCGACTTGGTCTTGTTCCGGAAGAAGCCGGTGGACTGAATCTCTGTTTCCAGAACTCTGGGATCGGCAGCGGCGTAGTCGGCGGCCGTGCGGTACTTCGTGAACAGATGCGGCGTGACCAGGTTGACACGCGCGTCGGTGCATTGCGCGGAGAGAATCGTCGCGACGACGAGCTCGAGGGCGTTGCTATGGTGCAGCGCGCAGGTCGCGTCCGGATACTCGCGCTTCAGGCGAGCGATGATCTTCCGCGCCCGCGCCTTGCGTTCGGTCGTCGCGACTTTCGTCTTCATGGGTCAGCCGGAATCTAGCAGCGTCAGGAGCCGGCACGTGA
>DATLXS010000026.1:0-4955 GCA_035575675.1 Gemmatimonadales bacterium | reverse complement strand
AGAAAGAGCTTCGTCCCCTCGCGCCGGCACAACCGGCAAACGGGTCCGGTGTAGCGTGCCATGCGTTACACCCGCCGTTTCTTGGGCGGGCGGCACCCGTTGTGCGGAATCGGCGTCACGTCACGGATCGAGCGGATCTGCAGCCCGGCACTCGCCAGCGCCTGAATCGCGGACTCGCGGCCGGAGCCGGGACCCTGCACGCGGACGTGTACGCGCTTCACACCCAAGTTCAGCGCCTCGCGCGCCGCCTGTTCTGCAGCGACGGTCGCGGCGAACGGCGTGGACTTCTTCGATCCCTTGAAGCCCGCCTTGCCCGAGGAACCCCACGTGATGGCATTCCCCTGCATATCGCAGATCGTGATGAGCGTGTTGTTGAACGTCGCGGTAATGTGCGCAACGCCCTCGGCTTCGACGATCTTTTTGGCGCGCTTCGCGGCCGGGCGTGCCGCCGCCGGCTTCGGTTTGTCGGCCTGTTTTTCCTGCTGCTTTTCAGGCTGCTTTTCGTCGGCCATGTGCCTCTACTTTTTCAAGACGGGCTTCTTCTTGCCCGCGATGGCGCGCCGCGGTCCCTTTTTGGTGCGCGCGTTGGTGTGCGTGCGCTGTCCGCGCACCGGCAGATTCTTGCGATGGCGCGCACCCCGATACGTCCCGATGTCCATCAAGCGCTTGATGTTCATCGCGACTTCGGTGCGGAGCGCGCCTTCCACCTTGTAGTCCCGTTCGATCACCTGCCGCAGCCGTGCCACTTCGGCGTCGCGAAGATCGCGCACGCGGGCGTCCGGACTGATGCCGGTCTCCGCGAGAATCTTGACCGAGTTGCTGGGACCGATGCCGAAGATGTACGGAAGGGCGTACTGAATTTTCTTGTCGCGCGGCAGATCCACGCCTGCAATTCGAGCCATGCCTCTCCCTAACCCTGCCGCTGTTTATGCTTGGGGTTGCGCTTGCAGATCACGCGAATGACGCCCCGGCGCGTCACGACTTTGCAGTGCTCGCAGATGGGGCGCACGCTCGAACGTACCTTCAACAGGATGCTCCGGAAAAGTTCAAAATGTTCTGGCTGAGTCTTGAACAATAGACGGGGTGGGAACTTCACGCAAGGGGCCACGCGACAATCGATTACGGGGCACTCCGCAGTTCGACGAGACGCCATTCACGACCGATGAGCCGGTAGCCGAGGAACAGCGTTTCGTGTCGCAATTCCGTGGTTCCGGCGACGACGTAGCTCCGGATTAGTTCAACGAACCCCCGCCCCGGCTCGACCTCACGGATGGCGGTGACGTCGAGCCCTCGCTCTTCCGCCGGCCGAAAGTAGCGGCGCAGCAACTCGATCGCCTGAGGCCGCCCGAGCGGCGAGGACGGGTCGGCACCCGGGATCTGGAGCACCAGATTCGAGCTCTGGCCGACCAGCGCCGGCGGGTCGTGCGCCGCCCATGCCTGCTTGGCGCGGGCGGCGGCATCGGATAGCGTCGCCTGGCCCGCTGCCGGGATGGGCAGCAGCACCAGCGCAGAAAGGGACAACCACGCGGCTCGCATAGGATTGCCTGATACCCTCAATCCAGTACTTCGACTAAGCGCTGGTAGGCAGCAACAGGATCGCGGGCCCCGGTGATCGGGCGCCCGACAACCAAGTGGGTCGCGCCACGGCCGACCGCCTCCCGGGGCTCGATGGTGCGCACCTGATCGCCGGCCGCCTCGCCTGCGGCGCGAATCCCCGGAACGACAATCCAGGGATCGGGGCCAAGCGCTTCGCGGAGCAATCCTACTTCCTGCCCCGATGCAACGACGCCGCGCAATCCCGCCTGCCGCGCCGTGCGCGCCAGCCGCTCGGCTTCGAAACCCACATCGGGAACGCCACGTCCCAGCACGCCCTCGAGCTCCGCGGCATCGTGCGATGTCAGCACCGTGACACCGACGACCGCGAGGTCCGAGCCGGCGGCACGCGCCGCCTCCGCCAGCATCGTGCGTCCCCCCAGACAATGCACGGTGGTCATCGCGACGCCCAGTTCACGGGCCGCACTCACCGCGCTCGCCACGATGTTGGGGATGTCGTGCCACTTGAGATCGAGAAAGACGTGGATGCCGCGCTGCGTGAACTCCTGAATGAGCGCGGGTCCCCCGCCGTCGCGGCCGAACAGCACAGGTCCGATCTTCGCCCACCGCAAGCCCGGGAGTCGTGCGGCCAGTGCCAGCGCCTCACGGCCACCGGGGACATCGAAGGCGACAATGAGCTCAGCCACGCATCAACTCGCCCGCGATGCGTACCGGGACACGCGGATCCGCGAGCGCCGCTGTCCCGACCGCCACCAGGGACGCGCCCGCGGCGAGATACTCGCGCGCGTCGGCGACGGTGCGCACGCCGCCCACGCCGATCACGGGCATGTCGACGCGCTCGCGCACGCGCCTGGTCGCGAGCACACCAATGGGCAACAGCGCGGGACCACTCAGTCCGCCGTTGCCGTTGCCCAGCCGCTTATCGAGGAGCCCCGGCATCGTATTGACGAGCGTCACGGCCTCCGCACCTTCGTCGCGCGCGACGAGAGCCATGGCCGGGATGTCGGGGAGCACTGGCGACAATTTAACGGTCAAGGCCCTCGTCGACACCTGCCGGCAGGCGCGCACCAGCTCGGCGAGGCCGCCGGGCTCGGCACCAAACTCCAGCCCGCCGGCATTCGTGTTGGGACACGACGCGTTGATCTCGAACGCGGTGATCGCGTCGAATGGCGTCAACCGCTCGATCACGTTGACATAATCGCCGACTTTTGCGCCCGCGACGTTGACGATGATCCGAGCCCGCTGCAATCGTTCCGCCAACCACGGCAGCTCGTGCTCGGCCACCGCCTCGACCCCCGGATTCGCGAGCCCCACCGCATTCAACATCCCGCCACGAAACTCGGCGACGCGCAGCGCCGGATGACCCTGGCGAGGCTCGGGGGTGACGGCCTTGGTGACGATGCCGCCGAGGAGATCGAGGTCGATGACGTGATCGAGCTCGCGGCCGAAGCCGGCGGTGCCAGCAGCAAGAAGGATCGGGTTTTGGAAGGTTGTGCCGAACAACTCCACCGGGCTCACGGCCGGTCGACCGGCGGCCCGCGCCGGCCGGGCGTCGGTGGTGGGATCTCGAGCCGCACGGCAGGACGCACCGAGGTAGTCCGTGTGACTCGCATCCCCATCTCACGCGCGAGCGAATCTTCGGCGGCGGCGTAGGCCAGACTGGCGTCGCCGTGGAACACCCGGGTATAGGGGGAGGCGGCGTAGCGTGAATCGAGCAGCGCGATAATCGAATCGCGGCGGTCGGGAAGAAGCGCCAGCGCGGCGATCAGTGCCTTCGGCGCGAACAGGGATCCCGTGTCGCTGGCGGCCGTCTCTAGAAACAGTTGTCCCGCCAGCACGCTCGCCTGCAACGAGTCGCGCGCCAGCTCCGCAGTGTGGAAGCGCGCGGCCGGTGTCGCCGCCACGGCCTGCACTTGCGTAAGCAGCGCGAGCAGCTGACCCGCGTCCTCGGTTCCGCTTGCCGTGTGGATCAGACGGTCGAGCTCGGCGGCGATGGGCCGCAAATCACTGCGCTGGGCAGCTCGCGTGATGAGGCTTCGCTGCTGGCCTACACGCGCCCGGCCCGCCGCACCCGGCACGCGCGACCGATTGAAATGCAGGATCGCGCCCTCGTAATCGGATCGCTGCACGGCAGCCCGTCCGGCGACGTACTCGGCGCGCGAGCGGCACGCAGCATTCCTGGACGCGAGCGGGGCCGCGAGCGCGGCATCGGCGCGCGCAGGATCGCCGGCGGCCACGGCACACTCGGCAGCCGCGAGCTCGATGCGCTCACGGGACGCCTGATCGGTCACTTTCGCGCGGGCCTGTGCGAGTGGCGCGCCGATCTCCTGACACCCGTCCGACCGGGCGAGTCCTTCCACCTGCAGGACCAAACCCTTGTCGGTCGGCACGCGCTTGGCCTTCGCCGCCGCCTGGGCCCACTCGGTCCGCGCTTCGGACATCTGACCGAGGTGCTCGAGGCGGCGGGCATCCTTCGCATGCTGTTCCGCATTCCACATGGCGTTGTAGGAGGCACAGCCCGCGAGGCCAGCCGCGAGCAGCAAGGGGGGGACGCTCCACCAACGTGTCGGCGTCATCGCGCGTGACCGCCCCCCCCACCGGCTCCCGCGATTTTGCGCTCGAACTCGAGCAGATAGGCCACGATGCCGTCGGCGATAGCCAGCGAGATCTTGCGCTGACCCAAGGCAGAGCCGAGGAACGCCCCGTCGGCGTGATTGGTTGCGAATCCCGTCTCAACAAGGATCGAGGGTCGCCGAGCTGCAGCGAGGACCAGGAACGGCCCCTGCTGTACGCCGCGGTCTTCGCCGGGGTGCACGGCCGCGACCTTGCCCTGCACCAGCTCCGCGAGGCGCGCCGACTCCCGGAGATACTCATTGAGCTGCAGGTCGTTGAGGATGAATCCCAGGGGTCCGCCGCTTGCCGCCGGGGAGGTCTCGAAGCGGAGCGCATCGTTTTCCATCTGCGCCACCCGCTTCTGATCCTCGGTCTTCGCGTCGGAAACGAAGTAGGTCTCGACCCCATTCACCTGGGCTTGCCGCCGTCCCGCCGGCATCGCGTTCACGTGAATGCTCACGAACAGATCGCAATCGGCCCGGCAGAAGAGTGGCCGGCTCGCCAGATCGATCAGGGTGTCGGTCGCGCGCGTGAGCACGACATTCAGCCCGCGCCGTACCAGCTCGGCACGCAACAGTCTTCCGATGCCGAGGGTGATGTCCTTCTCGGTGGTTCCTCGCGGCAGCGTGAGACCGGGGTTTCCCGGATCGATGCCGCCGTGCCCCGGATCCACGACGATCGTATGGGCGAGCCGGAGGCCGGTGATCGGATTCGGGGTAGGAACGGCCGCGGCGGCCGCTCCTGCGGTAGCGGACCGCTCATCGAGCCGCGCCAGCCAGGGATTCCAA
>DATLXS010000025.1:0-2549 GCA_035575675.1 Gemmatimonadales bacterium | reverse complement strand
CCGTAGACAACCTCGAGCACGTCGAAGCGCCCCGAGCTCTGGCAGGCGCGGTTGCCGCCGTCGACCCCGAGAACGGGCCGGCCCGCCTGCGGTGGAGAGTACATCGCGTTTTCATAGGCGCCCGGCGCAAGCGGCGGCGCCGAGGTCGGTGGATTGCCCGCGGCCGCGAGGTTCACATTCCAGCTGTCGGCGGCGCCCTGGATGCTGAAGAACATCCCGTTGTAGAAGTTGCGGGTCGGAGTAAACGTGAAGCCGTTTGCCGCATGCAGCGTGCGCGTCTTGCCCTCGCCGATGTAGTCGCCGGGCGTGCTGCGCAGGTATAGGACGTTCGTGCCCACGGCGATCGCAGTCGTGGCCTGGAACGTGGCACTCGCCGCGCCGACCCACACCGTGGCGAAGGTCGCGGCACCGGGCAGGCTCGAGGACATCACGCGCAGCGCGAGCGTCTGAGCGTTGGCGATGGTTCCGGGGGCGCTCGTAAAGGGGCCGCCGTCGATGCTGTACTCGCCGCCCTGCACGCGCATCGGCGCGCTCGAGATGCCGGAGATGGCTACCGTGTTCGAGATGACGGGCACGCCGCGCGGCACGTTGACAGCGTCGACGAAGTCGAACGGGTCGGGCAGCACCGGAGCGATGTAGATCGGCACGTTGGAGTTGTAGCGGATCTGCCCGAAGAGGGCCGGCGCGACCCCCTCGCAGTGCTGTACGAGGTCGGCGGCGAAGCGCTGCACCGAACCGTCCGCGGCGTAAGCCACTTCAAGGACATCGAAGCGTCCGCGGAGCGTGTTGCAGGCACGGCCGTTGGACACGCTCAGGCCCGGGCTGGTGCCGTTTTCGAGCGGGAAGCGCACCGCGTTCTCGTAGGAGCCCACGGCGAGCGGCGGCGCGCCGCTATCACCGGCGGCCGCAAGCTCGATCTTCCACCACGCGCCGTTACCCCCGGCGTCGAACGACACGCCGTTGTGATAATTGCGCCTCGGCGTGAGCGTCCAGCCGGCGCCCGCATGGAGTGCGCCGCGCTCGCCGCCGCCGATGAAGTCGCCGGGCTGGCTGTGATAGTAGAAAACGTTCGTGCCTTGCAGGGCAATGGCAGTCGTCGCCTGGAACGTGGCGCTCGCGGCGCCGATCCGGACCGTGGCAAAGGTCGGAGTGCCGGCGAGGCTCGAAGACAAGAGCCGCAGCCGCACGATCTGGCCGTTCGCGATGGTTCCTGGAGCTGTCGTGAAGGGCGCGCTGTTGATGCTGTACTCGCCGCCCTGCACGCTGATCGGCGCGCTCGAGATGCCGGAGATCTGCACGGCGTCCGAGGTGATCGTCGCGCTGCGCGGCACGTCAACCGCGTCGACGAAGGCGAAAGGTGCGGGCAGTACCGGGTCGGTGTAGATCGGCACATTCGAGTTGAAGCGGATCTGGCCGAAGAGCGCCGGCACGCCGACTTCCACGCATCGCTGGACGAAGTCGGCGGCGAAGCGTTGTACCGAGCCGTCCGCGGCGTAAGCAATCTCGAAGATCTCGAAGCGGCCCGTCTCGCCGCAGCCGCGCCCCTCGCCCTGGAAGGAAAGGCCCGGGCTGGTGCCGTTCTCGAACGGGTAACTTGCCGCTTTCTCGTAAGCGCCCACGGCGAGCTGGGCCCTGCCGGGACCAACAAGGTCCAAGGACCATATGTTGGGGCCCTGGATCGTGAACGATACGCCGTTGTGGTAGTTGCGGCTCGGCGTGAGCGTCCAGCCGTTCCCGGCGTGGAATGCCCGCTGCTGGCCCTGGCCGATGAAATCACCGGGCTGGCTGTGGAAATAGAGGACGTTCGTGCCTTGCGGGCCGAGGGCGGTGGTCGCCTGGAACGTGGCGCTCGCGGCGCCGATGCGTACCGTGGCGAAGGTCGGGGTGCCGGCGAGGCTCGAGGACATCACGCGCAGCGCGAGCGTCTGGCCGTTGGCGATCGTTCCTCCCGCGCTGGTGAACGGAGCGCCGTCGATGCTGTACTCCCCGCCCCGCACGCTGATCGGCGCGTTGGTGATGCCGGAGATCGTGACGCTGTTCGACATGACCGGTACGCTGCGCGCGACGTCCACCGCGTCGACGAAGGCGAACGGTGCGGGGAGCGCTGACTCGAGATCGAGCGGCACTTCGGAGTTGAAGCGGATCTGGCCGAAGAGCGCCGCCGCGCGGCCGTCGCAGTGCTGGACGAAATCGGCGGCGAAGCGCTGCACCGAGCCGTCGACGGCGTAGACCGCCTCGAGCACGTCGAAGCGGCCGCGAATGCTGCTGCAGACGCGGCTATTGCCCGACAGGTCGATGCCCGGGGTGAGGCCGCTGTTGAACGGGTAGCGCACCGCGTTTTCATACGCGCCCGCGGCGAGAGGCGCTCCCGCGCCTGGCGGCGGTCCCACATTCAAGTCCCACCACTCGGCGCCGGTGCGGATGGACACGGTGACGCCTTGCTGGAAATTCCTCGCCGCCGTGATGGTGACGCCCGCGTCAGCGGCGTTGATCTGACCATTCTGTCCGAGCCCGATGTAATCGCCGGGCTGGCTGAAATAGACCAGGGC
>DATLXS010000024.1:0-8035 GCA_035575675.1 Gemmatimonadales bacterium | reverse complement strand
GCGAGCTTGGCCCAATCGTCCTGGTGCTGGTATAGCGCATCGTGCGTCTGCCAGAACCGGCTCCCCCCCTGGCGCGCGGCGCACATGGCGACCTCGGCGGCGGCCACCGCGTTGGGGTGGATGCTGGTCAGGGGCAGGTTGATGAACACCCACCGCACTTTGCCCGTCTGCACGAACTCCCGCTCGATGGTCGGCAACACGGTGACGGTGAACATGCGGCAGGCCGGGCACTGGAAGTCCGCCATTTCGTAGACGGTTACGGGGGCGTCTCCCCGTCCTTTGGTGCGGGCCTCGAGGGGGTCGTCGCCTTGGAGGGCCAGGACGGTCAGAATCACTGGGAAGAGGCTTTTCACGCGACCAAAATACAAGGAAACGGACTCTATTGCCGGTTGTGCGCGCGGCCTTGACGTTCTCCGGCGCGTACGATTATTTCGAAGAGTCGGTCGTACTTCAGGTTTCAGGCCGTCACCTGAACCCGAGCGCCAGCTCGTAGCGATGTTCGAACTGGATCACACCCCCCTTGCTGTTCCGAGGCGGCTTGGTGCTGGGGAATCAGAATTTGCACGCCCAAGCGAGGGCGTTGTCCGGGCTGAATCTCAAAGCGACCTCCTACGTGGGCATCGGGTATGTCGCGAACATCCCTGCCACGTTCCTCGGTGTTTCCTCTTTCTTCGTCAGCCCGCGAATTCTTGGGGGCATGGGGCTATACGCGGACTTCAAACGCACGACCCGCTCTCCCGGCAAGAGCCCCTACTATCTGCCCACGGTTTCCGTCATGGACGCCGAAGTCACTTACGGCGATCGGTTGTATCTCGAGCAGAGCGACTGGACCACCATCAATACGGGCTTGCTGTACGCCGTGACGAAGGAATTCGCGTTCTACGGCGGGCTTGGGTATGCTCGAGAGAAGCACTATCGCCAGTATTACGATCAGAGTGGGACCCGTGGGGAGTTCGGATACTATTGGGTCGCCGATCCCGCCCAGTCGGGTACTCGCGTGAATGCCATGGGTGGAGGTCTCATACGGCTCACGCGATTTGCGCTGTTTCAGCTTGGCGCCGAAGCTCGTCCGGCGGGGGCGAATGTTGGTCTTTCCGTCGCTTTTCACCCATAGGGGTTGTGGCCGCTCTTGCGGACAGGTACGACGGGGTTCAGTTTTGACCACGTTGACCCGGTATTAACCCCATGCCGACGTTCGCCCAAGCCGTTGGGCGTCAAGGCGCGGTGATCGAAATAAGAAAACTATTGCTGTTTGGGCGGCTGGTGCCGTCCGTTTTCCTCATGCCGGGGAGGGTTGTCCCATGTGTATTTTTTGTCGGCTGCAGTACTCGTTGCCGTGGTCGTCCACCCATCCGCCTACTCATTCTCCACCCACCTAACGCGTTCACCCGGCGGAATTCTGTTTGACCCGCGGGGACAGTCACGCTCACGGATAGACGATCATTCACGATCCACATCACGCAAGGGGAGTGTGTATGAGCCGTGATCAGTCAGAATCCCGACCTCTGGGTTGGGCGTTTCTCGCAGCGGCGCTGCTGGCGATCCTGCCGGCGGGAGCGACTGCCCAGGAGCCGGTCACGATCAGTGGGAAGGTGACGGGGGCAACGGGTGAAGCCTTGTCCGATGTCAACGTCGTCATTCCGGATCTCGGCGTTGGGGCGTGGACCGGTGCCAACGGGCACTATGTGTTGAGTGTACCGGGCGGGCGCGCGCGTGGCCAGCAGGTGAGGTTGATCGCGCGCGTCATCGGGTACCGCGCGAGCTCCGCGCTCGTGACCCTGACGTCAGCGGGCACCCTCGAGCAGAACTTCCAGCTCGCCGCGGATCCGCTACGCCTCGATGAAATTGTCGTGACCGGCGCGGGTACGGAGCAGGCTCGCGAGAAGCTGGGCACCGCATCGTCGACCGTTGACGGTTCGGTCATCCAGCGCACCAACGAGACCAACGTCGTGCAGGCGATGGCGGGAAAGATCCCGAACGTTCTGACCAACCAGGCCAGCGGTGACGCCGGCGCTTCGACGTCGATTCAGATCCGCGGTCCCAAGACGTTTGGCACGAGTCAGCCGACGATCATCGTCGATGGCGTGCCGATCAGCAATAACACGCGAGGCCAAGCGGTGCTGTCGGGCATTCCCTCGCCCAATCGCGCAGCCGACATCAATCCCGACGACATCGAGTCGATCGAAGTGCTCAAAGGCGCGGCTGCTGCGTCCATCTATGGCGTGAGCGCGGGATCGGCAGGCGCGATTCTGATCACGACGAAGCGTGGGCAGGCCGGCCGGACCCAGTACAGCCTTCGGAGCAGCTTCCAGGCCGATCAGCCGGTGGGCACGGTGCCGGTCCAGCGCAAGTTCGGCGTCGGAACGGGCGGCGTGACTCCCGCGTGCGTGCCCTCGACGAATCCCGCGCTCATCAACTGCGCGGTTCCGGCCGGACAATTCTTCTCCTGGGGCGCACCGATTCCCGACAGTGTGCCCACGTACGATCACGGCAAGGAGATATTCGAGACGGGCGCCCTGATCGACAACACCCTGTCGATGTCAGGCGGCACGGATCGCACCACGTTTTATCTGTCGGCGGGGCAGCTGCACCAGAATGGCTTCATCGTGGGTCCCCAGGATACGTACGAGCGCTACACGCTGCGCTTTACCGGATCACACAAGCTCTTCGATAATCTGACCGTCACGGCCACTGCGAACGCGGTGCAGACGAAGGGCGGCGGTTTGGATCGCGGTAACTCGATCAACGGTATCGGCATTAGCGCGCTGCGGCAGCCACCCGACTTCAACGCGCAGCAATACCTGTCGCCGGTGACCGGGCTGCACCGCTCGTGGCGATTCCCGAACCCCGGTGTAAACTGCGCGGCGTCGATTCCGGCGCAGTGCAATCGTGGCTTCGACAATCCGTTCTACGCACTGAACCAGGATCAGCTGTTCGGGCAGACGGGCCGCTACTACGGAAACCTGAACGTCAATTGGCGGCCGCTGCTGTGGCTCCAGGTCAACTGGACTCTCGGCAGTGACTACAACAGCGATGATCGCACGTACGCGTATGCGCGGGCGAGCTCCGGCACTCCGGGCGGGCAGATGGAGCGGTGGCAGTTCTATGATCGCCTGTTCGATCACACGCTCACCGCGGCGGGAACGCACGAGTTCAATCAGAACGTGCGCGGCAGCCTCACCCTCGGGCAGAATCTCAACGAGACGTATTTCCGGCAGATCGACGTCACCGGGCAGACGTGGATCGCGCCCACGCCGTTCAAGCTGTCCAACACCACGACGCGCCTGCTGCCCAACGACGCCGAGCAGCGGCGTCGCGTCGAAGGGTATTTCGGCCAGGCGAACCTCGATCTCTACGATCAAGTATTTCTCCAGGCCCGGCTACGCAACGACGCCAACTCGGCGTTCGGCATCAAGCATCAGCGCGCGTGGTATCCGGGCGCGAGCGCCGCGTGGAGCTTCACGAAGTCGCTCAAGGTTCCCGAGAATTATCTGACGTTCGGAAAGCTGCGCGTTGCCTACGGAGAGAGCGGCCAGCAGCCACCGTTGTACGCGACGCAGGACGTGTTCATCACGAACTCGTTCGCGGACTTCAACCCCGGATCCTTGCAGGCGACCACGCTGAACGGGATCGGCGGTCTCTACGCCTCGGCGAATCGCGGCAATCCGGACATCTCACCCGAGCGCGTGAAAGAAGTGGAAGCCGGCTTCGATTTCAGCTTGTTCCGGGGCCGTTCCGACCTGTCGTTGACGCGCTATGTCTCGAAGTCGGAGGGCATCATCTTTGGTGTTTCGCTGCCCCCGTCGACGGGTTACACCAGCGTCAACCTCAACGCAGGCGCGCTGCAGAACAAGGGTTGGGAGCTCACGAGCTCCATTCGCGCCGTGCAGCGGCCCGACTTCTCCGTCGATATCGACTGGAACTGGGCCAAGAACCGCAACGTGGTGACGAGCCTCGGGGCGATCGACGCGCAGCTGCAGGGGACGGTCCTGCCGGCGACGCCGGAGAATTGCGGACCCGAAGCAAAATTGCCGCGGTGCGTCACCGGGTTTGCCAGTTCGTTCTCAGGGCAGACCACGAACGCCCAAGTGGGTTATCCGCTTGGCGTGTGGCGGTCGGTGGACTTTGCCCGCTGCGGTCGGAATATCGGCATCATCGGCAACGATTCGGTCGGCGTCTACTGCCAGGGCCAGCCGGACGGCGCACTCTACATTAACGCCCTCGGCTACCCCATTCAGGATCCCACGTCGCGGGCGATCGGGAATCCCTGGCCTGACTGGACGGCGGGCATTTCGGCCACAGTCAACTACAAGGGGATTCAGGTCAGCGCGTTCCTCGATCACCGCCAGGGCGGTGACGTGCTGAACATGACGCGCTCGTCCATGGATCAGTACGGCACGCACCAGGAAACCTTAATCCGCGGGCAGTACCGGACCTTCGGTCAGAACATGCAGTGCTACAATCAGACCTGCGACGTGCTGAACGGTCCGGTCGTCGGACCGGGCGCCGGTGACTCCGTGGTCATCGGCGAGGCGTGGTACAGCGGTCTCGGCGCAACGGGGGGACCGATCACGACGCGCCTCGAGGACGGCACGTTCACGCGGCTCCGCGAGATCTCGGTCAGCTACTCCTTCCGGGGCGGCTGGGTGCGGAAGCTGGGAGGAATCGAGCAGATCGATGTGAAGGTGTCCGGCCGGAATCTCGGTCTATGGACGCGCTACAGCGGCCTCGATCCGGAGATCAACCTCGGCGGCGCGCAGAACGCCAACCGCGGGATCGACTGGTTCAATGCGCCACTGTCGCGCTCTTGGGTCGTCCAGGCCACCCTGCATCACTAACCACTAGCGAGGAGATCACGATGAAGACGTCCAGCAAGACCTTATTCGTGCTCGCGCTCGCTGCAGCGGGGGCGGGGGCGGCATGTACGGACTTTTTACGCGGGCCAGGACTGACGGACAATCCGAACAGCCCAGTGACCGTGACGCCGACGCAGCAGCTGATCGCCATGCAGTCCAACATGGCCACGGTTCTCGAGGGCCAGTTGGCGCGCTGCGCGGGCATTTTTACGCAGCAGTTGATCGGCAGCAACAACCAGCAGCTCACGTACTGCACGCAATATCGCGTGAGCGAAGGGGACATCTCCGGTCAGATGGCGGCGTTCTATACGGGCGGCGGCCTGGTGGCGATGCGCAATATCGAAGCCTCGGGTGATCCCCTGCTGGTGGGCATCGCCAAGATCTGGGAAGGGCTCGCGTTCGGGACGGCGACGTCGGTATGGGGCGACTTGCCCTATAGCGAGGCGCTGAACCCGGCGATCGTGACCCCGCGCCTCGATCGGCAGGAGGACATTTACGCCGACGTGTTCAACCGGCTCGATGAAGGCATCACCTCGCTGCAGAGCGCATCGGCTGCGGGAAACTGCGAGCCGGCGGATTTGATCTACTGCAGCACGGCGGGTCCTCGGGCGACGGAGATTGCCCGCTGGATCGCTGCCGCCAACACCCTGAAAGCCCGGTTCCACCTGCACCTCGTGGAGCGCAACGGGGTGCCGGAGTACGCGGCGGCGCTCGCAGCCGCGAACCTGGGCATTGCCGAGATTCCGGCGACCGCGGCTGACGGCATGCACGGCCGTGGGCCGGGCGACTTCCGCATGTTTCATGGCAATGTGCAGGACTCCGACGCCAATATCTGGGCCGAGTTCCTCGCGCAGCGGTCGGACATCGTCGCCGGTAACGTGCTGGTATCGGTCATGAAGGCACGGAACGATACCATTCGCCTCGCGGCGTACTTCGATCGCAATGCCGCCAGTCAGTTCATCGGGTCCGACCAGAACAACGTGGCCGTGCCCCCGACGAGCGCGCCGTCGGCGATTAACACCAGCGTCCGCCGTCTGTTCACGTTCCGTCAGCCGATCGTCACCTGGGCCGAGAACCAGCTCATTCTGGCCGAGGCCAAGTTCCGCACCGGCGACTCCGCAGGCGCGGTCGTGAACGTCAACAACGTCCGGACCAAGGTGGGCCTGCCGGCGCTGGCCGGCGCGTCGTTCACCGATGTCATGCTCGAGAAGTACATCGCCATGTTCCAGAACATCGACGTGTGGTCGGATTACAAGCGGACGTGCGTGCCGACGTTGATACCGTACACGGGCAACAGCGAAGTGCTGGGCCGCCTGCCGTACGGGGCGGCGGAACGGAACGCCAACCCGAATGTGCCGTTGCCGACGCAGTATCCGGGAAGCACGTCCGGATCGTCACCAGTGCGAAATTGGAACGATCCGAACGCTTGTTGATGATGGATGGGCCAAGCTAGGAGCACCGGTCCGGCCGCGCACGGCCGGACCGGTTGCGTTTGCAAAATCGAACGGCGAGCTTGAGGTCGACATGAGGAATCCGCAGCGTCTGATCGTTTTAGCCATCGTGCCACTGTTCGCGGCGTGTTACATGCAACGCCCGCTGACGGCGCCCGTGCCGCAAGCATCCACGCGCATCGTGGCCCTCATTACCGACACGGGCCGCGCCGAGCTCGCCAGGGTGCTTGGTGCCAATGCGCGGGAAGTCGAAGGCGTGGTGGTAACTGCGAATCC
Source organism: Gemmatimonadales bacterium (assembly GCA_035575675.1). Taxonomy (GTDB): domain Bacteria; phylum Gemmatimonadota; class Gemmatimonadetes; order Gemmatimonadales; family GWC2-71-9; genus 20CM-2-65-7. The sequence continues at coordinate 1,452 of DATLXS010000024.1, read as the reverse complement.
GAGCGCCTGGGACCTGCAAGTCCTGCGCGTTGATTACCGCGGTGGACAGTCGACGCCGTGGAGCGGAGAACAGGTGACGTTCCCCCGCTATGCGCTGACCGATGCGTCGGTGCGCACCTTCAATAGGAAGAGGAGCTGGGTGATCGCGGGGATAATCACGGGGACCGCGGTACTCGTCGCAAAGCTGTTCGGCGCCCTTAGTTTCGGCGGCAGCTCCGGCGGAGAACCGCCTCCTCCCAACTGACTCCTATTCGCTCATTGATGACGGTCCGTTTTCAGGGTGTCCAGACTGCTGATGGTCCAGATGACGACGACGCCGCAGCGGGCATCGTGGCTGCTCGACAGAAACTCGGGAGGGATCTGCGACATGCCGCTATAGACCTCGATGGCGGCGACATCATTCGGATCGATGAATTGATCGACCGGTATGTCTCCCGTCACCGGGAACGGCGAACCGTTCACGTAGTACAGGACCGGACACGCGCGCGATCCGTTGACCCCGATCGTCCGCGACATGCGGACGACTTGACCGCCATCGTAGGGTCCCGAGGTTGGTTGGAGCTGGACTCCCGGGATCCGGCGTAACAAATCCGTAAATCGCCGGGGCTGGATCCGGAGTATCTCGGCCCGATTCATGAAATGACCCTGCGCGTGCCGGCGGCGTTCTTCAAATCCTTGCATCGCCGGCATCCGGGGCGCCGCTCGTCCGGTGACTTCAACAGGGTCCAATGATACGGCGAGCGTCGCCAACGTGATCTGCACGCGCGCGGTATCGTCTGCGACGGTGACGGACGTGAGCAGCGTGCGATACCCGACGAGCCGGACCTGGATGACGCGGACGCCGGGGGCGACCTGGAGGATGATGAACGCCCCATCGGCGGCGGTCACTGTCGTCTGTCGTGTTCCGATGATCGAAATGCGCGCGAACGGGAGCGGCGTGCCGTCATCCGCTGCCTTCACCGTTCCGACCAGTGTCCCGAGACCACGATTCCCCTGGGCAGACAGCGGCGAGAGTGAAACGGTCAGGAGGACGATCTCGCGCAGCAAGGGAATCATTGGCCGATGGCGATGACCTGGATATCAAACACCACTGTCGAGTTGGCCGGTACAATGATCGTGCCGTTTTGATCTCTGACGGGCTGCGATCCGTACCCGAGTGTCGGTGGAATGATCAGCCGGCGCTTGCCCGTCGTCTGCATGCCGATCACGCCTTGCTCGAATCCGTCGATGAGATCGCCCACGCCCGGGACAAAATGCAGCGGCACGCCTCGGTCCCGCGAGCTGTCGAATTTGGTACTGTCAAGCAGGTACGCGTCATAATCGACCGTCACCTGCGTGCACCACGGCAGCGGCGCGCCGGTGCCGGCTGTGACCTCGATGTACCGGAGCCCTCTGGATGTGACGAGGGTGTCGCTGAGCGTGTCGGTCACGGTAAACGACTGTGCCAAGCAG
>DATLXS010000023.1:0-52158 GCA_035575675.1 Gemmatimonadales bacterium | reverse complement strand
GAAGATCAGCGCGCGACCCGCCGGCGGCCGCTCCAGCCCCAGCGCCAATCCTCCCAGCAGCCCGACCCCGGAGTCCTCATCTCCCAGCACCGCGACCGTCCGCCGCTCTGCGATCTCCAGCGAGAAGGGGGCGGATGCCTGGCGGGCGATCGGGATCGAATCGAAAACGAGCGGCGCAGTCATGATCCGCCCAGGGCCACGAACAACGCCGAGCACAGGAAGATGCCGACGAGCGCCGCGACGACCGCCCGGCTTGCCGCGATCGGGATTTCCGTCGAGGCCCGGCGCACCGCGAGACCGAAGTAGCTCGGCACCACGCCGACGATCGCGCCGAACGCCAGGGCCTTGAAGATCGTGAGCCACACATCGCGGTTGCTGAGCGACTCGAGCACGATCTGGAAGTAGCGGGGGCCGGGCAGGCCGTTGAACCGGGCTGCGGCGAAACCCGCCATGATCGCGACGAAGTCGAACACGATGAGCAGCGCGAAGACGCTCACCAGCGATCCGACGAAGCGCGGCAGCACGAGGTATTGCTTGGGATCGATGCCCATGAACTCGAGCGCGCGGACTTCGCCCATGACCTGATTGGTCGCGAGCTCGGCGGCGATGGCGGTGCCGGACCGGCCCACGACGACGAGGGCGGTGAGCAGGGGGCCCAGCTCGCGCACGATCGCGACGACGATGACGGTGCCGATCAGGTCCGTCGCGCCGATGCCCTTCAGCTCACGCGTCAGCTGCGAGATCACGAGAAACGACAGAATCCCGGAAAGCAGGGTGACCAGCCCGACGGCGTTGAGCGCGGTGAAGCGGACCTGGGTGATGGCGAGCCGCGCCGCGACCGCGCGACCGGCGGCGGTGAGACGGGTGGCCGCGCGCAGGGAGCCAAAGCCGAAGCGCGCCAGCGCTCCTAATCGGGAGAGCCGGCGCGCAGTCGACGTGCCGAGGCGGGTGAAGGGGTCCGTTAGGACGACTTCACGTGCTGCAGGCCTTCCTGGGCCTCAGCGTATTGGGGGAAGATGTCGAGGGCGTGCGTAAACATGTCGGCCGCCTTCGCCTTGTCGCCGCGATCCTGGTACAGCAGGCCGCGCGAATAGTACGTCAGGGCCTCCGTCGGAATCTGGCGGCCCATGCGTTGGTCCGACGCCTGGCGCTGCAGCGCGGGAAGATTCGCGTCCTTCATCAGCCGCGCCGCGATGTTGCGGATGATGTCGAACATGTGATCGCGCTGCATCCGCTCCGATTCGGTTTTTACGATTTCGCTCGTCTCGGTGTTCACGAGGCGGACGTCGACGCGGAAGTCACCGTAGAAATCGATGAAGGTGCCGAGCACGACGTAGCGGGCGCCGACGAGCTTCCCGACCTTGGCGGCGGTCTGGGGATCCACGCGGCCCTGCGCGCCGAGGTTCTGCTCGTCGACGAGATGCTGGATTTCCTGGCGCTCGACCAAACGCGCCGCCGGATTCTGTTCCAGCTCGGAGATCATCATCCCGGCGATGCCGCGCTCGAGGGCGTCGAAATCTTCCTTGCCCTGACCGTAGGAGCCACCGTTGCTGAAGGGGAGGACGGCGATCCCGGGGCGGGTATCCTGGCTGCGCTGCTGCGCAGCGAGGAGCACCGGAACCAGGCTCAAGACCGTCATGACTGCACGCGTGCGCATAGCTACTCCTTCGGTCACAGGGTCACCTTCATGCCTTCCTGGGCGGCTACCACTTCGAGCGAACCTCCGCGCGCCGTCGCGTACTTGCGCGCCGCCGCCAGCAAGCCATCCATCTCTTCGTCGCCGTGCTCGGGCTCGTGGTGAAACAGCACGAGTTTCGTCGCGCCGGCATCCTGAGCCAGGGTCACGGCTTCTTCATAGGTCGAGTGGCCCCAGCCGCGGTGCTGCTCCAACTCCTGCGGCGTGTACATCGCGTCGTGGATCAGGAGCTCGACGCCCTTCAAAAACGTCACGAAATCGCGGCGCCAGGTCTTCGACACGTCGTACTGGCCGCCTGCGCCGAGCTCGTTGTCCGTCACATAGGCCAGGCTGGGCCCGCCCTTCACGGGCGTCAGCCGGAATCCCAGCGTCGTTCCCGGGTGTCGCAACTTCATCGTCCGGACGCGGAACTCGCCGATCGAGAAGTCGTCCGTGTCCACCTGTTGCACCGTCAACTTGGCCGACAACGCATCGAGCGGCACGGGAAACACCGCCGGATCCATCTGCTGCCGCAGGATGGCCTCGAGGGAGGTCGTCCCCTGACGCGATCCCCAGATCCGCACCGAATTGCCCGGCGCGAAGAACGGCTTGAAGTGCGGCAGCCCTTGAATGTGGTCCCAATGCGCGTGCGACAGCAGAATTTCGACACGGGCGGCGCCGTTTTGTTTCGCCACCAGATCGAGCCCCAGCGCCCGGATTCCGGTACCGGCATCGAGCACGACGAGTTGGCCTCCGGTGCCTTCCACGGCGACGCACGGCGTGTTGCCGCCGTACCGCGACGTCGCGAGCCCGGGAGTAGGAATACTCCCCCGGGTTCCCCAGAACGTCACCGTGTACGTCGTGCGTGTCGACACGCCTATAATCGGGCTAAGTTACTGGTAATTAGTGACGTAGAGCCGTGATGCGAGTCACGACCGCCCCGCCGCCTGCTCGAGCGAGCCGCGGTCTTTGATCACAATGTCCTTGCGACTTACGTCAATCATTCCCTTATCAACGAGCTCGCGCATGGTCCGCGACACTGTTTCGCGGGACGAGCCGATCATCTGGGCGATCGTGTGATGGGTGAGACGGCGCGTGATGCGCTGGCCGTCCGTTTCGTCGGCGAGGTCGAGCAGGAGTTGGGCGACACGGCCGTGCACGTCGAGCAGGACCAGACTGCCCACTTTTTCATCGACGCGGCGCAGGCGGCGTGACAGTTCGCGGAGCAGGGCGAGGCCGATGCCCGGCGCATGCTCGAGAATGCCCTGGAAGTCTTCGCGCCGCAGCACGTACAGCGTCGAGTCCTCCATCGCGATGACGTGCGCGGAGCGTGGCTCGTCGTCGATCAACGCCATCTCGCCGAAGAACTCCCCTTCGCCGAGCACCGAGAGAATGACCTCGCGGCCGTCCTCGCCGATGAGGACGACTTTGACCTGACCCTTCGCCACGACGAAGAGCGCATCGCCCGGATCATCCTCGAACAGAATGACGGAGTTCTTCGGGTAGGTACGGTCGCGGGCAACTTCCACCACCCGCTGCAGGTCTGCGGCGGAGAGCTGGCTGAATAGGGGAACCTTCTGCAGCACATCGGTCGCAGACACGCGAACAGCTTACGGTGTGACTAGAGCGGTGTCAATCGAAGCGGAGGCCAAGCCTTGCCCCCAAGTTGCTGTCCCGGCTATATTTCCGCACTTCGTTCGTCCGACCTTCAGGCAAGGATCCGTCAGTGAAACCCGGAATTCACCCCAGATACCAGCGGGCAACCGTCCAGTGCGCATGCGGCAACACGTTTGTCACGCGCTCGACCACGCCCACGATTCACGTAGAAGTCTGCGCTGCCTGCCATCCCTTCTTCACGGGCAAACAGAAACTGCTCGATACGGCCGGCCGCGTGGAGCGGTTCCGCCAGAAGTACGCTACCAAAGCGAGCTGATCCGTTGGAGACCCGACTCCGCCAGGCGCTCGCGCGGGCGGAGGAGGTCGCCCGCCAGCTCGCCGAACCCGCCACCGCGCGCAATCCGGCCAAACTCAAGGCCCTCGGTCGGGAACACGCCCAGCTCGAGGCCATCCGGCTCACCCACCAGCGCATCGAGCGCCTGGAGGGGGAGCTGGGACAGGCGCGCGAGGTGCTGGCCGACAAGGACGCGGAGCTCTCCCAGCTCGCGCGCGCCGACGTCGAGCGCCTGCAGCCGGAGATCGAGCGTCTCGAGGCGGAGCTGACCGAGCTGCTCACTCCCACCGATCCGTTCGACGACCGCGACGCCATCGTAGAGATCCGGGCGGGCACCGGCGGTGACGAGGCCGCGCTCTTCGCCGCTGACCTGTTCCGCATGTACACGCGCTTTTGCGAGCGGCGGGGATGGAAGGTGGACATCCTCTCGCTCTCCGAGGGGACGCTCGGCGGGCTCAAGGAAGCGGTGTTCGCCGCACGAGGTCCCAAAGCATACGGGACGCTGCGCTACGAGTCGGGTGTGCACCGCGTCCAGCGCGTCCCCGTCACCGAGCAGCAGGGCCGCATCCACACGTCCGCCGCGACCGTCGCGGTCTTGCCCGAGGCCGAAGAAGTGGACGTCAAGATCGAGGACAAGGACCTCCGGATCGACGTGTTTCGTTCGGGCGGGCCAGGTGGCCAGAGCGTGAACACCACCGACAGCGCGGTCCGCATCACGCACCTGCCGACCGGCCTCGAGGTGAAGTGTCAGGACCAAAAGTCGCAGCTGCAAAACAAGATCAAGGCGATGGAGATCCTGCGTTCGCGCCTGCTGGACCTCAAGGTGTCGGAGCAAGAGGCGGCCCGCTCGCGCGAGCGGCGCGCGCAGGTGGGGACCGGTGACCGCTCACAGAAAGTCCGCACGTACAACTTTCCGCAGAACCGGGTGACGGACCATCGCATCCATTTCTCCACCCATAGCGTGGATCAAGTGTTGGACGGGAAGCTCGACGATCTGATCGCGGCGGTGAAGCAGGCGCAGGAGAAGGAACAGCTCAATGTCTAACGCGCCCCCCCCCGAGGTCTGGGCGGCCGTCTCCGGAACGACGGTCGGCGACGCCTGGCTGCGCCGCGACGAACCGAAATCGCCCGAGCTCCTCATCAGGTATCGGGATGCGGTCGCGCAGCTGGAGCGCGGCGTGCCGTTCGCGTACGCCGTCGGCTCGGCAGGATTCCGCACGCTCGATCTCAAGATCGATCGGCGTGCGTTGATCCCGCGGCCGGAGACGGAAGGTCTCGTGGAGCTCGTCCTCGCGCGCTGCTCGAGCGGATTGGCTGCGGACATCGGAACGGGCTGCGGCTGCATCGCGCTGTCGCTCGCCGTCGAAGGCCGATTCGAGAGAATCGTCGCGGTGGAGCAATCGGCCCCCGCCGCAGCGCTCGCGCGGGAGAATCTGCAACGCGTGGCGCCCACGACTCCCGTCGAGATTCGCGAAGGGGACCTGTTCGCGCCGCTTGCGGACACGGGAGAACGATTCCGCGTCATCGTGTCGAACCCGCCCTACCTGTCGTTCGCGGAATACGCAGCGCTGGATCCGTCGGTCGGCGCTCACGAGCCGCGCGACGCGCTGGTGAGCGGGGCGGACGGTCTCGACGCGACGCGCGCACTCTTCGCGGGCGCGGCCGCGCTGCTCGAGTCGGATGGTCTGCTCGCCCTCGAGATCGACGAACGGCGCGCCGCTGCCGTTCGCGCGCTGGGCACGAGCCATGGCTGGAACGTTGCCATTCACGCCGACCTGTTCGGCCGCCCGCGCTACGCGCTTTCCATCAAGGAGGACTAGTGCTCGAAGAGAAGGCTGAAGACCTGGGGCGCGTGCTCGGCCAGACCGACGAATACAAGGCCTTGCGTCGTGCGACGGAAGCGCTCCGAGAAGATCAAGCGGTGCAGAAGGTGCTCGCGGAAGCGGAGCAGCTGGCGCAGGAGATCGAGCGCGCGGCGCAGCAGGGGAAGGAGCCGACCAAAGAGCAGGTGGAGCAATACGACAAAGCGCTACAGAGCGTACAGGGCAACGCGGTGTATCAGCAAATGGTCGCGGCGCAGGCGAACTTCGAGAAGTTGATGGCCAGGATCAATGCCCGGATTTACGAGGGCATCAAGAAGGGCTCCGCGAGCCCCATCATTACGCTTGGCTAGGGACTGGGGCTTGGGGGTTCGGGACTCGGGGTGCTTCGTCGTGATCGAAGGTCCCGAGGGGGCGGGGAAGTCCACGCTTGTCAAATGGCTCGTCGCGCGCCTCCAGGCGGAGCATCGGCGCGTGGTGCCCGTCCGAGAACCGGGTGGCACACCGATCGCCGAGGCCGCACGGAAGCTGGCGCTGAAATCGCGCCACGACCGGGCCTTTGGTGCCGAGCTGTTCCTGTTCCTCGCCGCGCGCGCCGATCTGGTCGAGCGGGTGATCCGGCCGGCGCTCGCAGATGGCCAGATCGTCATCGCCGACCGCTTTGGGTTGTCCACCATCGCGTATCAGGTTGCGGGACGGGGGCTGTCGCGGGAGGATGTCGAAGCCGCCCTGCGGGTCGCCACGGGCGGGCTTCAGCCTGATCTCACCCTGATCCTCGATATCCCGGTCGCGGTGGGGCGCGAGCGCCAGCGGACCGCCGGTAAGGTCAAAGACCGCATCGAGCGTGAGGACGACCGGTTTCACACACGGGTTCGTGACGCATACCGTAGCGCATCCGGCCCCGGGATTGTTCATATTGATGCCAGTCAGACAAAGCGGGCCGTCCAGGAGGCCGCCTGGCGGGAAGTCACGGCGGTAACGGGGGGGACCCCATCACTGAGAGGGGCAGAATGATTCGTCATAAAGGGTCCGTGGTTGCCGTCGTCGTGCTAGCGGCGTTGGTCTCGGGCGGTTGGCTCCTGCAGCGGGAAACGGAGCCCGCCGGGTCGGTCTACCAGCAGGCTCGGCTGTTCGACGACGTGCTGGCGCACGTCGCCGACTACTACGTCGATTCGCTGGACGAGCGCCGGCTGTACCAGATGGCGATCGACGGCATGCTCGACCAGCTCAACGATCCCTATTCCGTCTTCCTGAAGCCCGAGGACTTCCGGCAGCTCTCGGAAGCGACGACCGGCAACTACTCGGGGCTCGGCATTCAGATCGACGTGCGCGACGGGTGGATCACCGTCGTCGCGCCGCTCCCGGACACCCCGGCCGAGCGCGCGGGCGTTCTGACCGGCGACCGCATCGTCCAGCTCGACGGCCGCTCGACGGAAGGGTGGAAGCAGGATCAGGCGGTGAAGGAGCTGCGCGGCCCGGCAGGAACGCCGGCCGAGCTGTTGATCCGGCGCACGGGCGTCGACAAGCCGATCACGTATAAGCTCACGCGCGCCACGATTCATATCCGCTCGGTCGATCCCCGGATCACGATGATGCTCGACGACCGCGTCGGCTACATCGCGCTTTCACCGGTCAGTGAGAGCTCGGCCCGGGAAGTCTCGCAAGCGATCGACACCTTGCTCAAGCAGGGGATGAAGTCGTTGATCTTCGACCTGCGCGGAAACCCGGGCGGACTCCTCGATCAGGGCGTCGCGGTGTCGGATTTGTTTCTCGACCCCGGCAAAGCGATTGTCGAAACACGCGGGCGTGCGCCCGGCTCGTCGCATGAATTCAGCGACGCCCAACCGCAGCAGTGGCCGCGCCTCCCCATCGTGGTGATCGTCAACGGCGGGTCCGCGAGCGCCGCGGAGATCATCGCCGGCGCACTGCAGGATCATGACCGTGCGGTGCTCGTCGGCACGCCGACCTTCGGCAAGGGATTGGTGCAGTCGTTCTGGCGTCTCACGCCGGAAACGGGCCTCAAGCTCACGACGGCGCGCTGGTTTACGCCGAGCGGTCGCACGATCCAGCGCGTGACGCGGAACGAAGCGGAGCAGGAAGCGCAAGTGATCGCGGCCCAGCGCGGGCAGGACACGAAGATCGACTCGACGGCGGTGTTCCACACTGACGCCGGCCGGACGATCTACGGGGGCGGCGGGATCCGACCCGACCTCTACGTCGTGGCCGATACGTTCACGACCTCGGAGCGGGCGTTCGTCAAGGCGCTGGGCGACAAGGTGCCGGTGTTCCGCGACGCCTTGACCGCATACGCGATCGAGTTGAAGGAAGGCAGTCGCCTGGCGTCGGCGAATTTCACCGTCACACCCGGCATGGTGGACGAGATCGTGCGCCGCATCCGTGCCAAAGGCGCCGAGCTCCCGGATTCGGTTGTGGGTGGCGGGCGCACCCTGATCACGCAGGAGCTGGGCTATGAGGCGGCGCGCTATGTCTTCGGACGTTCCGCGGAGTTCCGCCGGCGCATGGGGGATGATGAGCAGATCAAGCGCGCGCTGGCATTGGCTGACAAGGCCCGCTCGCCCCAGGATCTGCTGACACTCGCAAACAGGCAACCCGCGTCGCCGACGGTCCGCAATAGGTGACCCCACAGCCTTCCCGCGCGATCGGGCTCATTGGGCCCGGTCGCGCGGGAGTCGGACTGGCTCTCGCACTGGCCCAGGCAGGATACTCCGTCCGCCTCCACGGGCGACATAAAAAAAGCGTCACCGCACCACCACCGCTGACCGTCACGATCGGCGACGGCGTCACGCCGCCGCCCTGGATCGGGGACGTCGACGTCGTGATCCTCACGGTCAAGGACGACGCGATCACGCCGCTGGCGACGTCGCTGGCCAAGGCACGGGCGATCGGCGAGCGCCACGTCGTCCTGCATCTCTCCGGCGTCCAGGGACAGGACGCGCTCGGTCCCCTGGTTACCAGCCGGGCCGCGCTCGGCTCGTTCCATCCGCTGCAAACGATCGTCGAGCCCGAGCGGACGCCGGGGCGGCTCAAAGGCGCCTGGGCGGCGGTCGAAGGGATGCCGCGGGCGATCGAGAGCGGCGAGCAGATCGCGCGGGACCTCGGGATGCGGCCGTTCCGCATCGCCACCAAGTCGAAGGCGATCTATCATGCGGGCGCGGTGTTCGCGTCGAACTATCTCGTGGTGGTCGAAGCGATCGCCCAGCGGCTGCTGCGGCATGCCGGCCTCTCGGACGCCGACGCCTGGGCGGCACTGCGGCCGCTGGTGGAAGGGACGTTCGACAACTTGAGCCGGCACGAGCCGCGCGAGGCCCTGACGGGGCCGGTGGTGCGCGGTGATACGGCGACGATCACCCGCCACCTCGAGTCGCTCGCGGTCGACGACGCGAAGCTGTACCGGGCGCTCGGACGGGCCGCGCTCGAGCTGGCACAAAAGCAGGGAATGGACGAGGCGACCGCCGCGAAAGTCGCGGCGGCGTTAGCTACTGATCTACCACCCGTACTCCGGAAGTCGGGGAAAACCGAAATTCACGGGCGGTGATCGCTCGATTGACGACCAGATTGCGCAGCACGATCGTCCGGCGCTGGCCGGAATTTTCGTTAATATCGATCCGCCGCACCAAGCCGTCCCGCCTCGCAATCCAGACCGTCGCCTCTGAATACGGAAGGTCCTGCGTGCGCGGCGTCAGCGCGATCACGTCGGCGGTGCCGTCGGCCGTCGAATCGGTACGCACGTAGCGCGCCGTGTACCGCTCGCGCGGATGCTCGACGAATTGGCCGATGAGATTTGGTCCAGTGCTACCAGCGCCGGGAATCGCGGTCCGAATCACCTGACCCGGCGTCGTGCTTGGCGTGTAGAGCCAGAGCTTCTTCCCATCCGCCACCACGCGGTCGCCTGTCGGATCGGTGAACCGCATGGCGAAGTAGCTGGGGCGGCGCTGGTACAGCTTGCCGCGCGTCGTGTCGGGATCGCCGAGCATGGGGTTTTCGATTATTTGCGTGAAGTCGGCCTGGAGGGTGCGGACTGTATCGTACGCTGCGGATGCTCGCGCCATCGGATCCACGTCGGCATGTTGGAACGTCGGCACGAGAGCGACGATTGAGAGCAACGTTATCGTGCCGACGTGCAGTCGTGCCGACGTGTACTTCATGCCCCTACGGCGGCAGGCTCAGCCACGCGCCGCCCAATCGCCTCAGCGATGATGCGCACCTCCCGCATCAGCTGCGCAAACTGATCGGGGTAGAGCGACTGCGCGCCGTCCGACAGCGCGTCTTCGGGGTTGGGATGCACCTCGACCATGATGCCGTCGGCGCCGGCGGCCACCGCCGCGCGCGCCATCGGGATCACCTTGTCGCGCAGTCCCGTGCCGTGCGATGGGTCGGCGATGATCGGCAAGTGCGACAGCTTGTGGACGACCGGAATGGCCGTCAGATCGAAGAGATTGCGCGTCGCGGTGTCGAAGCTCCGCACGCCGCGCTCGCACAGAATCACGTCGTGATTCCCCTCGGCGAGCAAATACTCGGCCGAGAGGAGCAGCTCCTGCACCGTGGCGCTGATGCCGCGTTTGAGGAGCACCGGCTTGCCGCAGCGGCCCGCAATTTTGAGCAGCGAGAAGTTCTGCATGTTGCGGGCGCCGAGCTGCACGATGTCGGACATCTCGGCGACCCAGCCGAGCCCGGTCTCATCCATCGCTTCAGTGCAGATCAGCAGCCCGGTCTCTTCGCGCGCCTTGGCGAGCAGCCGCAGGCCCGGCTTCCCCAGCCCCTGGAACGAGTAGGGCGAGCTGCGGGGCTTCCAGGCGCCGCCGCGGAGCACGACCGCGCCCGCTTCCTTGACCTGGCGCGCCGCCTCGATGATCTGGCGCTCCGTTTCGACGGAGCAGGGGCCGGCGATTGCCACGACTTCCGTCCCGCCGAACGCCACGCCGCCGGGGAGTCGAACGACCGTCGGATCGGCCTTCCATTCGCGGCTGACCTGCTTGTAGGGCTGGGAGACGTGAATGATCTCGGCAACGCCGGGCAGGCCTTCGAGGCGTGACGCGTCCACCCGGCCGTCGTTGCCGACGAGACCCACCGCGGTGCGTTGATTCCCAGGCATGGGTTGCGCCTGATAGCCCAGCTCCTCGATGACGGAGATGACTTTCTGGACTTCGTCAGGCGTCGCCCCATGCCGCATAACGATCAGCACGACTCGCGTCTCCCATCTCCAATAGTGAAGCGGTCGCCATCCTTCGCCGCCGACACCGGGCCGCCAAAGCGGGTGCCCGCCGTTTTCGCCGGGTCCGAAGTTTCTACAGGCGGATAGAAGTGCGTCAAGACTAGGCGCTTCGCTCCCGCTTCCTTGGCGAGATCCCCAGCCTGTTGGGGCGTCAGGTGGGTATCCATCGCCCGCTCTTCCGGCAAGGAACATTCCGAGAGCAGCACGTCGCACCCGCTTGCCCACCGCGCCAGTTCGCTGCTCGGCCCGGTGTCGCCGGTGTAGACGAGGCGTCCCTCCGGTGCCGTGAGGGAAACGGCTACGCTCTCCGTGGTGTGGGGAACGGGGAACGTCTCGAGATTCACGTCCGCGTTGAGCGGGAAGGGCTCGGCGTCGCGCACGTCGAGGATGCCGATGGGGAACCCGGGGTCGAGCAGCCAGTCGCCGTAGCCCTCGGCGAGCGTGCGCAGCAGCTGGACGACGCCGGGCGGCCCGAGGATCACGAACGGCTCGCGGCGCGGCGGTTCCGTCGTGTACTTGAGCGCGTACACGAGCATCGGCAGGTCGCTCCAGTGATCGGGGTGGAAGTGCGTCAGGATGACGTGCGTCACCTGATGCCAGGGCAACCCGAACTCCGCCAGCCGGTGCAGCGCGCCCGAGCCGCAGTCGAGCAGCACGCGAAGATCGCCGCGCGCGACCCAGTGACAGGGGCACGTGCGGCGGGCCGAGGGTGCCACCGTGCCGGTGCCGACGGTAACGAGTTCCATACTCACTTTCCGCGGAAGACGATCCGCTTGAAGATCAGCAAGCCGGGCGCCTTGAGCTTGGCGAGATACACGCCCGCTGGCAACAGGTGCCCATTGCCGGCGCGGCCATCCCACATCAGGCGCGGGTCACAGATCCCCCCGCTGCCCGATCCGCGGCCATAGCGGCCGGGCGCCAGAACACCGGGGAAATCAGGCCCCGGAATGAAACGGCGCACGAGATTGCCGCGCAGATCGAGAATGTCGAGGTCGACTGACCCCGCCAATGCGAGGTCAAACCACAGACAGGTCGAGTCCCGGCCGGCCGTGGGGAAGGGATTCGGAAAGTTTTGGTAGAGGAGGGTCGACGTCGGCATACCGAGATCTACGACGAGAAACGACCCCTGGCTTCGGACGGTGCTCGTATCGCGCCCGGCGTGCACCGTCAGGAACCACCGATATGCGGTGTTGCGCTCGAGCGGCTGCGTGAGCGCGAAGCTCGTATCCGTCAGATTGGCGACGTTGAAATCCGTGACACCCGTGGCCACGCGCTGCACGTCCAGGTCGAAGACGAGTGGCCCCGGCGGAGATGATACCTGCACCGGCTTCCACGTAAAGGTCGGCTGGGCGGTGTCGATGACCATTCCGGCGGGATTGCTGAGCGACGTCAGCGTCGCCCAGGCGGGTACGAGGACCGGTCCAATCACACTGCTCGTCGCGGTCTCGCCGCTCGCCGCGGTCGCATCGACGCGCCAGAACACGTTGCCCGGTTTGAGCGCGGCGGTGAGCGCGAAGGTTGGCGCGCTGAGCGCCGTGTCGGCGATGGGGGCAGCCAGCATGCTGTCGCGGCTGATCCGGAGCCGATAGGTCACTGGTGAGGCGGAGGCGGGCACCGTGCCCACGGTCCACGAGAACGTCGGCGTGATCGTCGTCAACGGGCCCGCGGCGGGCAGCGGGGACGTCGCGGTGACGCCGCCGGGAAACACCGCGGCGGCGGCGACGTCTGGACGACCCCAGCCATAGGTCGTGTCGGGTGCGGCGCGCTTGGTCGCCGTGCTGCGAAACGCGGCCCGCAGGTCCATGGGGAGCAGCGCCGGATGCATTTGCTTCACGAGCGCCGCGCCGGCGGCGAGCAGTGGCGTGGCGAACGACGTGCCGTCCTCGCGCCGCACCTGGCCGACGCCCGTGACCACACAGACGGCGACCCCTGGGGCGGTGAAGTCCGGCTTGAGGCGCCCATCGGCAGTCGGGCCGCGCGACGAGAAGGCGGCGATCGTACCGAGTGAATCCTCCGCGCCGACCGTCAACACGGAATCGCCGTCCGCGGGCGTGGAGATCGAGCGCGAGACCGGCCCGCCATTGCCGGCGGCGGTGACGACGAGAATGCCGCGCTGCGCGGCCAGATCGGCGGCGACCGTCGTCACCGCGACGTCGCCGTTCAGCTGCGACGGCGTGTAGCTGAAGCCGTTGTCGAAGGCGTAGTAGCCGAGGCTTGAGGAGGCGATGTCCACGCCGATCGAATCGGCCCACTCGAGCGCGGCGACGTAGTTGTCTTCCTCGACCCGTGTCTCGCTGCGGATGTCTTCGGTCTTCGCAAGCAGGAAACTCGCGCCGCGGGCGATGCCGTGAAGCCGGCCCCCAACCTCACCGGCGAACAGCGACCACGTTGCGGTACCGTGAAACTGCGCCCCGCTCACGTCCTTGCCCGGCTGGTCCTTCACGGTGTCGTCATTGAATACGAAGTCGTGCTGTGCGGTGATCGTGATGCCGTTGAAGGCGGGGTTCGCGGTGTCGAAGCCAGTATCGAGGATCAAGATGCGGACGCCCGTCGCGTCGATGCCCTGATCGGTGAGCGGCCGGAGGTGGAGCTGGCGATAGGGCATGGCGGACGGACCCAGCACCGGATCGTCGCCGGGCGTGACGCCGCACGTGTCGCCCGGTGCTTGCGTTGGTGCAGTGATACTGCGGAGGACGGGGCTCGGTGGCCGGACCTTGAAGCGTCCCAGCGGCTGGATCCGTCGCAGGTCGCGGTCCTGCAGCAGCTGCCGGAGCGCGGTCGCCGGCAGATCCGCGCTGACGGCATGCAGCCAGCGGCTCACCACCCGTACGCGGGCGTTCCCTCCCGCCACCGCCACGCGTGCGCTGACCGAGTCGAGCGAGGCGGTCGGCCGCGCGAACAGCCAGACGGAAACGGTCGTGTCCGGGCGGCGGGCGAGCAGCCGGGGCAATACCGGGGATACCGCAGGGCGCTGCGCGGCCAGCCCGGCAGGCAGGAACAGAAGCCAGAAGAACCGCCGCATTACTAGGGGCTGGGGGAACCTAGGCCGGTTCCATTTGACCGAGACGGACTCCGACGATCGTGGAGACCCCCGGCTCCTGCATGGTGACGCCATAGACTGCGTCAGCCGCCTGCATCGTCCGTGGGTTGTGCGTGATGACGATGAACTGCGTCTGGTCCTTGAACTCGGCCAGGAGCCGCACATAACGCCCGACATTGGCGTCGTCGAGCGGCGCGTCGACTTCGTCGAGCAGGCAGAATGGGCTTGGCTTGGCGAGGAAGATCGCGAACAGCAGCGACACCGCGACCAGGGTGCGCTCACCGGACGACAGCAAGTGGATTCGCTGCGTGCGCTTCCCCCGCGGCGCGGCGTGGATTTCGATTTCGCTCTCGAGGGGCTCATCCTCGTTCGCGAGACGCACGTCGCATTCGCCGCCGCCGAACAACGTCTGGAACACGGACCGAAAGTGTTCTCGCACATTGGCAAACGACTCCAAGAAGAGCGTCTTCGCGGTCTGATCGATCTCCCGCGCCGCCTGCTGCAGCGAGTTGCGGGCGGTCACGAGATCGTCCCGCTGCGTTTGCAGGAACTCGAGCCGTTTCGTTTCCTCGGCGTGCTCCTCGACGGCGAGCGCGTTCACGGGGCCGACGGCGTCGATCGCGCCGCGCAGCCGGTCGTTCTCCTGCCGCAACCACTCGAGGTCGCCTGCGACCTCAGGTGCGTCGGCCAGCAGCTGGTCGAGCGGCTTGCGCCACTCGGTTTCCACGCGCTCGACGAGTCCGCGCTTGCGGCCTTCGGCTTCCGTGCGCTGGAGCTGGAGCCGGTGCTCCTCCTCGCCCAGGGCGGCGAGCGCCTTGCGCGCCTGATCGAGCGCGCCTTCCGCTTGGCCGAGGTCGGCGTCAGTCATGCCCACCTGGGCTTCGGCGTCCGTGGCAGCTGTCTCCAGCTCGGTCAGGGCGAGGCGGCGTTCCTGGAGCGTGTCCTGCCACTGCGCACGCTGCGTGGTGAGTGATCCGGTCTCGTGCTCGATGCGCGCGATCTCCTCCGCCCGTGCGCGGGCCTGCTCGCGCGACGCCTGGGCGTCGGTATCGGCGCGGGTCGCACGCTCAGAGGCTGCGGCGAGACGGGCTTCCACCTGGGCGGCTTCGACCTGCCAGCGGACCCGCTGCTCGCGCGCGGCCTCCTGCTGTGCCTCGAGATCGGCCAAGCCGGCGCGCTCGGCGCCCAGCTCCTCCGCCGAGCGGAGCCGCTGGACTTCGCGCTCCTGCAGCTCGACCTGGACCGCGCCACGCCGCGTCTCGACCTCGGCGAGCCGCTTGGTGAGGCGCTCCACCTGGGCGGCCGATTCCTCGGCCTGGCGGCGCGCGTGAATCAGCCCGCGGTCCGCTTCGCCCTTCTCCGCGCCGGCCTCGAGCTCGACGCGGCGTGCCTGCTCGGCCCCATTCCCGGCGGCCGTGAGCGCCGCCTCGGCTGCCGTGAGCTCTTTCACCGTGGACTCTTCGGCGGCCCGCGCGCGATCGAGATTCTTTGTCGCCTCCCGCACCTCTTTCTCGAGCGCTTCCAGCTCGGCGCGCCGCTGCAGCGGTCCGGCGGCACGCGCGCTGCTGTCGAGGAACACCGCGCCATTGGCGCGCCGCAGCGATCCCGCCCCGATGACCTCGTGTCCGGCGAGCAACGCGCGGACCCACGCGGCGGCTGGTCCATCCACTCGCAGCTCGTCCTTGAGCGGATGGCCGTCGGCGCCCAGCCGGGGGCCCGGGACGCACGGCAGCAGGACGAGAGGGCCCGGTTGCGTCTCGGCGTGCCAGGCCGTGATCGCGTCGATGACCGACGCGTCGCGCACCAGCACCGCGTGGAGCCATTCGCCCAACAACCGCTCCGCCAGCTCGGCATCGCGCCGGCTCGTGCGGACGAAATCGGCGAGGGGACCGAGCACCGTCCCGTCGCCGAATTGCCGCTTGGCTTTCAGCAACGCCTGCGCCGCGGGCGCGAGGCCCACGTGCTCGCGGTCGAGCTCCCCGAGGGCGTCGCGCCGGGCCTCGAGCTGCGCCAGCGCGGCCTCCGCCTGACGGCGGGCCGAGCGCGCGCTCATCTCTTGTTCGTGGAGCGTGCCGACGTGCCGCCGCGCGTGCTGGAGGGCCTCCACCGCTCGGAGCGCGGCTTGCGCGCCGCGGTGGACGTGCTGTGCGGCAGTCTCGGCTTGGCGCGCCGCGTCATGTGCCGCGGCATCGCGGTCCTGGCGCTCGGCGGTTGCCAGCGCGAGCTGCTCGCGCAGCTCGCTGCGCTCGCGGTCCAATGCGCCGCCTTCGATCTCGAGCGCGCGCGCCGCCTCCGCGCGTCGTTGCAGCCCTTCCTCGAGCTCACGCACCGCCTGCCGCTCCGCCGTCAGCCGGCCCCGGACGCTGTCTTCGTCGCCGGTTCGCGCGCCGAGCTCACGCTGCACGGCCGCGAGGTCGCGCTCGGCGGCCGTGCGCTCGGCGGCGGCCGCCGCGTGCTCGCGTTCCGCCTGCGCGGCGCGCCGCTCGGCCTGGACGCGCTCATCCGCCGCCGTCTGGCGCCGCTGCCCGGCGTTGCCGAGCCGCTCGGCGGCGAGCGCGAGATCACTCTCGAGCCGCCCGACCTCGAGCCTCGCGTCCCCCAGCCGGCGTTCGACTTCGGTGCGCCGCGCTTCCGCCGTATGCCTCGACTGCACGCGGGCTTCGCGCTGGTGCTCCGCATCCTCGAGCCGGGCCCGTGCGGCGGGGAGCTGCTCGGCCAGCTCGCGGGCGCGCACGCCGAGCGCGCCGAGCGAGAGGTCGAAGTCCTCGATCTCGCGCCGCACCAGCGTCATCGCGACGCCAAAGCGCTCCTCGATCATTTTGCCGTAGCGCTCGGCGCGGCCGCGCTGGCGCGCGAGACTGCGGACTTGCGTCTGCACCTCGGCGATGAGGTCCTCGAGCCGCGCCAGATCGGCGGCCGTCTCCTCGAGCCGCCGCTCGGTGCTCTCTTTGCGGTTGCGATACAGTCCGATGCCTGCCGCCTCCTCGAACAGCCCCCGCCGCTCCTCGGCTTTCTCGGACAAGAGCGCTTCGATCATCTTCGCTTCCATGACGACGGCGGCGTCGGCACCCAGGCCGGTGCCACTCAGCATGTCCTGGATGTCGCGCAGCCGCACCGGCGAGCGGTTCAGCAGATAGTCGCTTTGTCCCGAGCGCGACAGCCGCCGGGTGACGACGACCTCTTGATACGCGACGGGGAGGCTGCCGTCGGAGTTATCGAAAACGAGTGAGACCTCGGCGACGTTCACGGGCCGGCGGCCGGTGGACCCCTGGAAGATCACGTCCTCCATCTTTCCGCCGCGCAAGAGGCGCGGCGACTGTTCGCCGAGCACCCAGCGCACCGCGTCCGAGATGTTCGACTTGCCGCAGCCGTTCGGCCCGACGATCGCGGTAACGCCTTGATCGAAGGGCAGCTCCACCGAGCCCGCAAATGATTTGAATCCGGAGAGCTCGAGCCTGCTCAGTCTCATGGTGTCCCCATGCGAGGGAGGAGGTTCGCGCGCACGCCGGCGCGCTTGAGCGCGGCCTGCGTGAATGCGGCCTGCTCAGGTGCTTCGAACGCGCCCAGCAGAATCACGCCATTGGACCAGCGTACCGCGGGCAGCCCGCGGCGCCGCAGCATGTCGACCGTCGCGCCCGTCGGCGCGTGGTAGGAGTACGGGGCCAGCACTATGTCGCCTACGCCCTCGCCGGCGACACCGCGGCGCCACATCCCCGCTCGGGCGGTACCGGCGGCCGCGCGCGTGGCGTAGGAGCCGGCGAGCACGCGATACCAGACGGGGCCACTGCCGCCCTGCGGCACCGGTGTGACGAGGGCCGGCACGCCCGCGTCGGCCGCGAGCCGGTCAGCGTGCGCCAGCGCCTTGTCGAGTGAGGCGTACGCGGCGAGTTGAATGGTCCATCCCAACGTATCGAGGTGCGCGACGGGCGGAGTGTGAACGTTGGTGGAGGTTGGTGGAGGCTCGTGGAGGTTCGTGGAGGTTGTCGAGGATGGGGGAGCAGTGGGAGCAGAGGGAGCAGGGGGAGTAGCCGCGGGCGGCGCGATGAGCGCCTCGCGCGCTCGCGCCAGCAGTGCCCACCCTCCCACGGCGAGTCCCGCTACGATCAGGGCGGCCAGCGCGACCCGCAGCCCACGCCGCGGTGTCTCCTCGACCGGCATCAGCGGAAGTGGTGATGCGCGTGCGCTCCCATTCGACGGCAACCACCGGTCGCGGACGACGCCGAGCAGCGGCACATCCCGTCCCAGCGAAAACGCGGGACTCACACCTTCCGGGGCGAGGACGAACACGCCGTCCGGATCTGCCGAGAGCTGCGCCAGTCCGGCGCGTGGTATGAGCGCCAGCAGGAGCGCGCCCTCGGAGCGGAATCCGGCCTGCAGCTTCCGCCACCGCGCATGGGCGTAGACCTCCGCGGGATGCGCAGTCTCAGAGCCCGCGGGAATAATGAAGACGCCGGTCACTTCATGCGCCGCCTTGTTCAGCGAAACGCCGTATTCGAACGCATCGACGATGCCTTCGGTGGCCTCGAGCCCGACGGTTTCGTGCAGTGCAGGATGCTCGAGGCACAGGTCGACGAGTGCGACGCGCCGCCCGTCGCGCGCGGCGATGCGCGCGATGTCCCAAGCGGCCTTTGCCGCCCACTGCGGATCGCTGCCGACGGGCATCAGGCCGACGAGCGCCGCGCCGTCAACGAGCGGGGGAACCAGATGCCCGAGCCGCGAGAGCGGCAGCTGCCGGACGGTGGTCACTGTCCCGGTTGGTAGATCCAGAATGGACGGCCCAGCCGCCGGCCCGTGGCCTCAGCCTGCTCGCGCGTTGCGTAGGGACCGAGCACGACGCGATAGCCGTCATCAGGATGCTGCGGCGGCAGCACGCGCGCGGCTAAACCGGCGCGCGTGAGGTCGTCCGCGAGATGTCCCGACCACTCGGGGTTCTGCGACGTGGACACCTGGACGTAGAGCGGGCCTTCGGCGCCCGTGCCCGAACTGTCCGCGCTCGCCGCACTCACCGCGCTCGCGGGTACGCCGCGCGGCAGCCACGACGTCAGCACCCAGATATCGGCCGCGCCGTTTGTGACCTTCCCGATGTCGTTCAGCGAGTCGGGTCGCGCCGAGACGACGTCTTTCCCGCGCCGGTAAATCAGCATCCCGTCGGGAGAGATCGACGGCAAGTCGGATTGCCATGCCGTGGGCACGATGCCGGTGTGCCGCTTGATCGGCAGATCGACGATCCACGCCGAGTCCCCCACGGCCGGGCGAGCGAGCAACCAGCGGCCGAGCGGGTCGAGGCGCAGCGCGGCGACGGGACCGGGGAGCGCGACGCCGTCCAGCTCCTGGCGCTCGTAGCGATCGACGACCGCGAGACCGGAGACATTGCGGCGCGCGACATAAATGCGATGGCCCGATGGCGAAAAGGCGAGCGCGCGCGGGGCATCGGCTAGTTTCACGAACGACGGGTCGCGGCGGCCGAGCGGATCATAGAAGGTGATGCCCGAATCGCTCGCGACCGCCACGAGATCGCCCCAGCGTGTCGCCGCCACGTCACCGCCCGCCGCGATCGTCCGCACGGTCGGCGGCTGATCGGCCGCGGCGATCAACAGTTTGTCTTGCGGGATCACGCCGACCAGATGCTGATCGGTCGCGCCGAACAGCTCGCGCGGGAGCGCCGTCAGCGCCTGGGGCCAGGTGAAGCGGGTGCGGCGCGAGAGCGAGATGACGCGCCGGGACGAATCCACGGCGTAGAGGGTGCCGTCCGGGCCGAGCGCGGCCTGCCGGATCGTCGTGCCGACGGTATCCACGCGACCGCTGCCGAGATCGAGCGCGAGCAGCTCATGCTTGGCCGTCGTGACGAACAGAAACTCGGATTCTGGATCGAGCCCTATGACGCGCTCTACGGGGGGCAGTTTGCCCTTCAGCACCCCCTCGACGGCGGTAAGCCGGGGGAGGCGGTAGAGCTGCGGCGTCCCGCCTTTGGCAGGCAACCGGATCGCGACGCCGGGTGAGCGCGCGAGGATCTGGAGTTCGCTAACTCGTTGTGGTGTTTGTTGTTGTGACGATCCAGCCGCCGGCGCTTTGGGTCCACAACCCCAGAGCGTGATCATCGACACGAGAAAGAAGCGAGAGTTCGGCAAATGGCCTCGCCGGACAAAATAGACAACCGGCGAGGCCATTGCAACTGTTTTAGCGAAGCGGAGTTAGAACGTCGGACCCAAACTGATGGTCCAGTACGACCGTTTTAGCGGCCGGTCGAGTGGCCGGGTGTAGTCGAAGCGCATGATCAGCAGACCGAAGACGTTGGCGCGAATCGACGTTCCCCAGCTGCGCAGCGGCTGGCGCACGAGCACAGCGTCGTCCGTCGCCGCGCGGCTCCATTTGACGGTGCTGGCATCGTCCCACGCCATCCCGATGTCGTAGAAGATCGCGCCTTCGATCGGCGGGAAGCCCACCGGCAGAAAGCCCAGCACGAGGTTGCGTGTCAGCGGGAATCTCAGCTCCACGTTGCCGACCGCGATCTTCGAGCCGATCAACTGATCGAGCTCGGCGCATCCCGTTTGCGAGGCTTGCCGTGCGGCGGCGGCACACTCGTGGCTCCGGAACGAGCCGGAGGTGTAGCCGCGAATCAGGTCGGTGCTGCCCAGGAAGACGGGAAAGTGGTCGGCATCGCGTCCAAAGCGGCCGAACATCACGCCGCGCACGGCGAGCGTGACCGGCCGGACAAAGATGTAACGCCGGTAGTCGACCAGGCCCGCCGTGAATTGCCAGCTGCCGAATGCCGGCGCGATGGACAGCCGCGCGCGCGCGCCGGCGAATGGGCCGACATACCCGAACAGCGTGTTGTCGTGCACGTGCGCGATCGACGGTTGCACATACGTCGCCGACGGACCGCCGCCCTGCACGAGCTGCTGGCCGACCAACCCTCCGGTCGTTGCGTTGTACGACGTCTGGAGGGCCAGGGTCGCTTCGGAAATGTTGACGGCGTGCAGGCCCAGCTCGATCCGATTGAAACGGCTGAACGGATAGGACGACTCGGTGAACAGGTCTCGCACGACAAAGCGCCGGATGCGCGTCGTGAAGACGTCGAGGCTGTCACCGGGCTGCTGCGCATCGGCGGTTCGTGTCCAGTCGCTGCCGCCGTAGAAATACAGCGGATCCTGCGAGAAGCCGCCGGCCCAATTCAGCCGGTGGGTCTGATTGACGTACACCCCGAGGAATTGTGCTTCGCCGATGCGGCCGTTCACCGACCCGGCGATCACGACGGAATGATTGCCGAGGATATCGGACAGCGCGATCGCCGTACCGCCGAACACCCCGCGGCCAAAATTGTCCCGCTCGTAGCCGATCGTCGGACGCACCACGTAGTCGGCCGTGAACCGCACCTTGTACGGCTTGAAGGTGAACTCGTTCGTGTCGGGCAACGCGAGCGTGGCGGAGTCGAGGAGCCCGCGCACCGTCACGGGGGGCGGCGTCGCGGCTGCTTCGGCCTGCGGCGGCCGCGCGGAGGGACGGAATCCCGCTGCCGAGCGATAGATGGACGCCGGCGCGGGCAGGCGCGGCAGACTCGTCGCGGCGCCCGTTCCGCCCAGCGCGATCGGCGGCGGCGCCCTGAGTAACGTGTCTCGCCCTTCCGCCTCGAGCAGCGTCACGACCGGCTGCGACGCGGGTCCGTGATAGGGCGCGCGGCGCAGCGAGCGTGGATTCTCCACCGAGTACACGCTGTACTGGCCGTCCTCGTAATACACGAACGCCATGCGGTCTGCCTGCGGCGCCCAGGTGAGCACGGGCGACAGCGGCGTGATGCCCTGCACGCCCGTGAACAGATTCGTGAGCTGATAAATCTGGCCGTCGGTGAAATCGTACAAGAACACGTTGCTCATGCCGGTACGGTCGGACACGAACGCCAGCGACCGGCCATCGGGCGCCCACACCGGGTTGATGTTCTTGCCGGTCCCCATGTTGCCGAGGACCTCGATGGCGCCGCTGTCCAGGTGGAGCAGGGCGATTCGCAGATTCCCGAACCGCAGCAGATCGAAATCGGTCTCGCCGCCCCGGTCGGTGACGAACGCGATCGTCTTGCCGTCGGGCGACCACGACGGATGCAGATCGGCGTACTTGTCATCGGTCAACCGCCGCAGGCCGGTGCCGTCGCGGTTGATGATGTACAGGTCCGTGAAGCCGTTGCTGAAGCCGGTGAAGACGAGCTGCTGCCCGTCGGGCGACCACTGCGGCGTCTGCAGCCCGCTCAGGCCCACATGGATGCGCCGCGCTTCGCGGTCGCGTTGCACGTCGAGAATGACGAGATCGTCGCGGTCCTTCCGCTTGGCGGCGATCGCGAAGAAGCGGCCGTCGGGAGAGAACGCGCCCGCCGAATTGATGAAGCGCAGGCTCTCGTAGTTGCTGTTTTGGGTCGATTTCACCAGTCGCTGCCGGACGCGCCCGGTCTCGGCATCCGCAAGCCACAGATCGATGAAGAACCCGCCTTCATCGCCGAAGAACGCCAGGGTCTTCCCGTCCGGCGTGAGCGCGGGGGCCAGGAAAATCCGCCCGTGCGAGCGCCGCTCGGTCAGCGTCGGCTCCGCGATCCGCCGGGCGCGGTAGTGATCGCCGAGCTGCGGCAGGAATGTCGTCTGAATGGCGTCGCGCCAGTCGTTCGAGAGATCCTCGAGCGACCGGCCCAGGGCGCGCTTGAACGCCGCATCGAGCCCCGAGGTGGCGGAGCTCTGCAGAATCTCGCCGATCACCTCGTCGCCCCACTTCTCGCCGATGTACGCCCACAGCGCGTGGCCGTACCGGTAGGGAAAGATGTACGGATCGGACGTCATCTCCTCGATCGAGGGGAGGTGGCCCTCGAGGGCTGCGTCGCGCAGCCACATCGCCGTCTCCGGGTTGATCGGCCCGAGCGACAGGTACTCGGCCATCCCTTCCATGAACCAGAGCGGTGGATTGACGGCGACCAGCGTCTGCACGCCGGCGCCCGCGTGACCGCGGCTGTAGACGTCGTACTGAAACTGGTGAACCATCTCGTGCTGGAGCACGTGCTCGAACTCGGCGTACGAGCCGGTGAAGGGCAGCACCGCACGGTGTTTGAAGAACTCCGTGACACCGCCCAGTCCCTCACCCGTGGCGTCGACGACGTTCGTCTGCTGGAAATCGGACTGCGAGGCGTACAGGATGATCGGCTTGCGGCTCTGGAACTGGTGATGGAGGATGCGCGACAGACGGGCGTACGCGCGCTCCGCCATGCGTGCCGCGTCGAGCGCGCCGCCGCGCTCATCGGGATAATAGTAGATGTCGAAGTGTTCGGTCTGAATCGATTGGAAGTGGAAGTTCTTGTACTGCACCTTGTTCTGGCCGAAGTACTGCGCAGCCAGCGGTTGGGCCGCAAGCACGAGGAACGCCGCAAATACCGCCACACGAGTCATTGCGAGCCTCCGTCATCGCCCGCGGCGACGACAGGAGCGTCGCCCCACAGCCGCTCGAGCTGGTAAAACTCGCGCAGCTCCGGGTGAAAGACGTGTACGACGAAATCCACATAGTCGAGCAACACCCACCGCCCCTGCGCCAGCCCTTCCACATGATGGGGCTTCAGGCCCCGCGGCGCGAGTGCCGTCACGAGGTGATCCGCCATCCCGCGCACGTGCGCGGCCGACGTCCCCGACACGATCACGAAATAATCGGTCGCGCCCGACAGGCCGCGTAAGTCCAATACTACCGGATCGACCGCCTTGCGGTCCACCAACGCGTCTACGACGTGTGAGAGATCAGTCTTCATTCTGATAGAACACGCCCCACGCTCCAATTCCGGCGTGCGCGGCGATTACCGGTGTGATTGGCGTCACCAGACACTGCATCGGCCGGTAGCGCGCCACGAGCTCGACGCGCAACGCTTCGGCAAACTCAGGGATGTCTCCATGCGCAACGCCCAGGCGGAGGGTGCGCGGGCGCGGTGTCAGCGCGTGATCGAGCAGCTCGAGGATACGGCGGCGCGCGGCATCGCGGCCGCGCACCCGGCCGACAGGCTCGATTCTCCCTTCCATAGTAAGCGCCATCACCGGCTTCAGATTGAGCTTGGTGCCGAGCCACGCCCGACCCCGCCCCAGCCGGCCTGAGCGTACCAGGCGCTCGAAGTTGTCCACCGTAAATAAACCGCCCGAGTGACTCCGCACGCGCTCGAGCTCCCGCACGATGGCGTCCGCCTGCCAGCCGGCTGCGGCGAGCTCGACGCCGCGGATCACCAGGAGGCCTTCGCCGAGCGAGGCGCTCCGGCTGTCGACGACGGTCACGCGACCGGTGTCGAAGCGTCGGGCGGCCGCGTCGGCGTTGCCGTGGGTGCCTGAGAGTGCGCTGGACACGATGACGGCGATGACTCGGTCTGCACCGCGTGCGGCGTCGCGGTAGGCGTCCGTGAACGCCTGTGGCGCAGGTTGCGACGTACTGGCGTCGAGGCCGGCGCGCAGGCGGCGGAAGAACTCCGCGGCGGTCAGCTCGAGGCGGTCGCGATACGAGCGTTCGGCGACGATGAGCTGCAGCGGAACCAGCCCGATATCGTACTGCAGCACCAGCTCGTCCGGCAAGTCGCACGCGGTATCGCTGACGAACGCGATGGGTCGGCGGGCTTGCAGCGCCTGATGCTGGGCGCGCATGTCGTCGGCTTTGGTCGACTCCAGCGTGCCCCAGCTGCTGGCGAGCCTGAAAACGTCGTCGGGCGCGTCGGTGTGTACGTGGGCTTTGAGCAGGTCGCCCGTGGCGAGCACGACGATCGAGCCGCCGTGCGCGCGCAGTGCCTGGCGCACGACGGCGGGGTCGGGGAGGCTCGGCGAGCGGACCATCAACTCGGTGCAGTAGCGGTAGTCGCGGTCGGCCTCGACCTCGGTTTGCGCGGCGGCGCTGGTTGCGGTGCTCATACGGTCGACCGCACCCTGGGCGATGTGGCCTTCTTCTATAAGCCGCTTCACGCCCTCGAGCAGCCGCACAAACCCTTTCGCGCCGGCGTCGACCACCCCGGCGCTCTTCAGGGCAGCCAGCAGCTCGGGTGTGCGCTGGAGCGCGGCCTCCGCCCGGTTCACGATGCGGCTCATGAAGACGCGGAGGTCGGACTCGCCGCGCGCGCGTCCGGCTTCCTCCGCGGCTTCGCGCGCGACGGTCAGGATGGTGCCTTCAATGGGCTCGTCGAGCGATGCGTGCAGCCGCTCGAAGCCGAGGCCGATCGCCGCGGCCAGCTCGGCGGCGTTGACGCGCAACCGCTGGCCGATGCCTTCGCGGAAGCCGAGCAGGAACTGTGACAGCATCATGCCGGAGTTGCCGCGGGCGCCCCGCACGCTGGCCTGGGCCATCGTTTCCGCGACCTGGGGCAGGGGCAGGGCCGTGTCGCCGTCGTCACTGCCGAGGTTGCGCAGGGCGCCCGCGACGGCGCGCAACGTGAGCCACAGGTTGGTCCCCGTGTCGCCGTCGGGGACGGGAAAGACGTTGATGCGATTCAACTCGTCACGCCCGGCCGCCACCCAGTCCGCCGCCGCCAGCAGCGAACGCCGAAACCGCGGGCCGTCGACGTAAGCGATTGCGACGATCGTTATTCCTTCACGACGGTGACGCGGACTTCGGGCCGCACCTCGGGATGGATCTTGATCCCGATCTGGTACTCGCCCAGCTCGCGGATCGGCTCCGGCAGGTCGATCTTCCGCTTGTCGACGCGGATGTTCAGCTCCTCGAGCTTGCGCTGGATGTCGCTCGCGGTGACGGAGCCGTAGAGTTTCTCTTCCTCTCCGACTTTCACCTCGAAGGTGAGATGCACGCCGGCGAGCCGCGTGGCTTCCGTCTCGGCCGCTGCCTTCTCGTCGGCCTGCTGCTTCACCAATCGCTCGCCCTCGTAGGCGATTTTCTTCTTGTTGGCATCGGTCGCCGGATAGGCGAGGCCCTTGGGGAGGAGGTAATTGCGGGCGTAGCCGTCTTTGACCTTGACGACTTCGCCGACTTTTCCCAGATGCTGCACGTCTGCCCGCAGAATGATTTCCATCTCGTAGAACCTCAGGGTGTGTTGGACCGCTGCCGGGCTTCGGCCAGGCGGCGGCGGTATTGGTACCACGTGTCGGTGATGCCGAGCGTGCACAGGCCCGGGACCACGAACACCAGCGGCACGGCCAGTGCCGCCGCGGCGGCCCCCACGATCACCAGCGCCACCGCCGAGATGCCGAACGCCTCGGCGAACGTCGCGACGATCGCCGCGCCGCGCAGCACATACAGCGTGCTCGCCACGAGTCCCACATTGGTGCCGGCGACGTGCAGGACGCTCGAGACCGGCAGAATCAGCACGGCGAGCCAGGCGACGATGCCCCAGACCCAACCGTCGCCGATGTAGAAGTCCTTGAACCGCATGAGCGGCGCGCTGGTGGCCGGCCCGGACGCGGCGAGGCGGCGGTGCAGCTGCCACGCCAGTGCCAGTCCGGCGAGCGTCTGCAGCGCCAGCATCCCAGGCCACGTGACGCTGATGAAACGGACCATCGGCTCATAAATGGAGAAGGCGTCAGGCGCGATCTGCACCATCGTTCGCATCGTCAGGCTCGCTTCGCGCGTCGCCTCCCAGCCCAGCGAGCCCCAGGCGCCCGCTCCCCACATCACCTGAATCAGCAGGGCGGTCGCGACTCCGGCCGCCACGGTCGACCGGAACGCCTGCCGCAGGATCGCGTCCGGCCGGAGCAACACCAGGGATACGAACGCCGCGGTGGCGAGCACGATGTAGGCGCTCGTGGCGGCGCCGAGCCGGCTGCCGTTGCCGCCGCTCACCACCAGCAGCGCGAGACTGACGGCGCCGATCATCCCGGCGATGGGCTGAGACCAGCCGGGTTTGGCGCGGGGCAGAGCGGGCCCGAGCGCGAGCAGCGCCGCGCACGGTAATCCCACGAGGCTCGGATGCGCCCACAGCAGGAACGCGAGCAGCGCCAGCATCAGGCGCCACCACGACTCCTGGGCGGGACGAGCGGAGGTGGCTATGCGGTGTGCCCCTTGATATACGGAAGCAGCGCCAGCTGCCGCGCGCGTTTGATCGCCGTGGCGAGCTGCCGCTGGTGGCGCGCGCACATACCCGACAGCCGGCTCGGCAAAATTTTACCGCGTTCGGTGAGAAAGCGGCTCAACGTCCGGTCATCCTTATAGTCGAGCACGCGCGCGCCGGACTCGCACACGGGACAGGTTTTGGCGGGACGTCTCACGTTTCCTCCTCTTCCAGCTCTTCCTCTTCAGGGGCGGCGGTCGCAGCCACGACCGGTTTCGGCTGCTCGCGCGCGGCTTCCACGCACATGTACCGCAGCACACTCTCATCGAGCTTCACGGCGCGCTCGTACTCGGGCAACAGATCGCCCGCCGCCGAGAACTCCGCGACCACGTAGTAGCCGGTGTCTTTCTTCTTGATCTTGTACGTCATCGTCCGCTTGCCCCAGTGGGCCACGTTCGTGAGCGTGCCTTTCCCGTCCTTGGTCAGCAAGGCGTGAAAGCGATTCAGTTTTTCGGTGATTGCCGGCTCGTCCAGGGCGCTATCAAAAATGTAGACTGTCTCGTACCGACGACTCATGCCACCTCCCTTTGGTCATGGGTGACCCGGTGCGGTGGAAGGCACCGAGTAGGGGATATGTGAGGCGGAAACATAAACACCGTGTCCAGGCGTGGAAAGGCGTGAACCGCCGTAGTATGTTGAGGAAGCGAGTATGATAGCCTCCGTCTTGGTTGCGGTAGGGGTGGTCGCCGCGACACCGCAGTTGCCAACCGACGCCAGCGCTGGGATCTACGGCGCTGCATCTCCTCCTACAACGGACGTCCCATCGGCGGCGTGCTGGTCGCGGTGCCCGCGGCCCGGAAGATCACCGTTACCGACGCGGCAGGGCGGTTCGCGCTCAGCGGTCTGCCCAGCGGGAAGCGCGTGGTCCAGATCTCCTACGATGGGCGCGTCACCGAGGATTACGTCTTTACGCTGGAGCCGCTGCAGTCGAAACGGATTGCCGTTCTGCTGGACGTGGACTCCATCGATCTCGATCCCCTGGTCGTCGAGGCGATGGAGCCGAATGTGTGGCTTGACCTGGCGGGATTCTATGAGCGGCGCGCCGCCTATCGCGGCTTCGCCCATTTCTTCACCCGCGAGGAGATCGGGCACGTCCACCCGGGGAAGCTCAGCGGCCTGCTCACAATGGAGGGGATCGTGACCCGCTGCTATGCGGACTGCCGCCCCACGCGGTTCAATCGGGGGAGGCTTTGCTTTGTGCCGGTCAGCGTCAACGGGGTTTCGCTGCGAGAAGTGGACTACGACAAGATCGACGTCGCCACCGTCGCCGGCGTCGAGGTGTACCGGGGGGTACCGCCGCCCGACCTGAGCCGCTCGCTGCTTCCCGTGGTCGGGTCGTCCACGTGGATGGGCACGGGCCGGTCAGCCGGGGGGTCCTGCGGGTTGGTGGAGATCTGGACGCGCTAGACGTTGAAGCGGAATAGCAGGATGTCGCCGTCCGTCACGACGTAGTCGCGGCCCTCGCTTCTGATCAGCCCCTGCTCGCGGGCAGCCTTGTAGCTGCCCGCTTTCACAAATTCCGCAAAGCCCACCGTTTCGGCGCGGATGAACCCGCGCTGGAAATCGGAGTGGATCTCGCCCGCGGCGTCGAAGGCGGTCCCGCGGGCGTCCATCGTCCAGGCCCGCACCTCGTTCTCGCCCACGGTGAAGAATGTTTGCAGGCCGAGCAGGTGGTAGCCGGCGTGGATCAGGCGGTCGAGTCCCGGCTCCGCGACGCCGGCGCTCGTCAGGAACTCCCGCCGCTCCTCGCCCGCCAGCTCGCCGAGCTCCGCCTCGAACCTGGCGGAGAAGGGGACGATCTCTGCCTCCTCATGATGCGTATGCACCGCCGCCTTCAACTTGTCGAGCCATTTGCCGCCGCCCGCGGCGAGGTCGTCCTCGTTGACGTTGGCGGCGTACAGGATCGGCTTGGCAGTGAGCAAGCCGAGCGTGCGCAGGAACTTGATCGCGTCGGCGTGTACGCCCGCTTCGCGCGCGCCGCGCCCTGCATTCAGCTCCTGGACGACGCGCTCGAGCAGCGTCAGCTCGAGCTGGGCTTCTTTATCGCCCGCGCGGGCGGACTTCCGCGTCTTGTCGAGCCGGCGCTCGACGACGGCGAGGTCGGCGAGCGCCAGCTCGCTCGTGATCACGTCGTGATCGCGCACCGGATCGACCGGGCCCATGACGTGCACGACGTCGGGATCCTCGAAGGCGCGGATCACGTGCACCACGGCGTCGACTTCGCGGATGTGCGACAGGAACTGGTTGCCGAGGCCCTCGCCCTGCGAGGCACCCTTCACCAGGCCGGCGATGTCCACGAATTCGACGACGGCGGGGATCTTACGCTTTGGCTTGACGATGTTGTTCAACGTTTCAAGCCGTTGGTCCGGCACCTCCACGACGCCGACGTTCGGCTCGACCGTGCAGAACGGATAGTTCTCCGCCGCCGCGGCCTTCGAGGACGTCAGCGCGTTGAACAGCGTCGACTTGCCGACATTGGGAAGTCCAACGATGCCAAGTCGCAGCATCAGGCCTTAAGCCACTTCTCGACGGCCTCGATCATCTGGGGCATGAGTGCTGCCACGCCCTCCATCTGCTCCGGCTCGAACGGCGCGAGCACGTAATCCGCCCAGTCACCGGTGCCTTCGGGTAACGGGCCGACACCCACGCGCAGCCGAGCGTACTGCTGCGACTGCAAGGCCCCTTCGATGCTCTTCAGGCCGTTGTGCCCGCCCGCCGAGCCGTCCGGGCGAAATCGAAAGGTGCCGAGCGGAATCTGGAAATCGTCGACGAGGATGAGCAGATCGCGCGTGGGGTCGAACGACGCATCGGCGCGCAGGGACGCGAGCGCGGCGCCGCTGCGATTCATGAACGTCGTGGGTTTGAGCACGCGAACGGGAACGCCGGCCACGCTGCCTTCCGTCGCGCGGGCGCGCTCGGCGCGACGGAAGGGGGGCAGCTGCCAATGCGCGGCGACGGCGTCGGCGAGGAGAAAGCCGGCATTGTGGCGCGTCGCCGCGTATTCCGGACCCGGATTGCCCAGGCCGACGACGGCGCGCAACGACTACTCGTCCTTCTTGCCCTTGGGCTTCTCCTCCGCTTTGGGTGCAGCCTTGCCTTCGGGTGCGGGGGCCGCTTCGCCCTCTTCGGCTTCTTCGCCCTCGCGCACCTTGCGGATGAGCTCGGGTTCGGCGACCTCGGTCGCGGTTTCGGCGGCCGGCGCGGCGACTTCCTCGGCGCGCGGCGGAACGACCGTGGCGATGGTGAGGTCGGCGCCGGTCAGGATGACGGCGTTCGGGATCGACAGGTCGCGGGTGTGGAGCGAGTCGCCGATCTTGAGCGCGCTGACGTCGAGCTCGACGCGGTCGGGGATGTGCTCGGGCAGCACTTCGATCTCGACTTCGCGCGTCACCTGATCGAGCACGCCGCCGGCGTTGCGCACGCCGTCCGGTGTGCCGACGAGGTGCACGGGCACCTTGAGGGTGACCTTCTCGTCCGCCTTGATCTCGTAGAAATCCACGTGGATGATGTCGGGACGCAGCGGATGGCGCTGGATTTCGCGAATCAGCGCGCGCGCCTTCTTGCCGTCCACGGTGAGGTCGATGAGCGTGCTCTCCGGCTCGATCCCCGTCAGGGCTTTTTCGAGCGAGAGCGCGTCGACCATCAGCGGCTGCGTGGCGCGGCCGTGGCCGTAGATCACGGCCGGAACCTGCTTCTGGAAGCGCGCCTGCCGCGCCGCGCCCTTGCCTGTTTTCTCGCGTGCGGTAGCACTGAGAGCCACTGTCTGCGCCATACACCTAGTCCCCTGTTAGCGTCGTAGCATCGTAGCGTCGCTTCATGAATCAAACAACGAGCTCACCGACTGATTCGAATGCTCATAGCCGATGGCCTTCGCCATCAGGCTTGCGATCGACAACACCTTCAGCTTGTCAAACTGCTTCTCGTCCGGAATCCGGATCGTATTCGTCACACACACTTCCTCGACCGGCGCGGCGCGCAGCCGCTCGATCGCCGGGCCCGACAGCAGCGCATGCGTCGCGAACGCGAAGATGCGTTTGGCGCCGAGCCGCCGCAGCGCCGCGGCCGCCTCGGCGATGGTGCCGGCGGTATCGATCATGTCGTCGGGGATCAGCACGTCTTTCCCCTCGACTTCGCCGACGACGTTCACGACTTCCGCGATGTTCGCCGACGGGCGCCGCTTGTCGATGATCGCGAGCGACGCGTCCAGCCGCTTCGCGAAGCCCCGCGCCATCTTGGCCGACCCGACATCCGGTGCGACGACCACCGGATCGTGCAGCCGCTTGGTGCGGTAGTGGCTCACGAACACCGGCGCCGCATACAGATGATCGACCGGAATGTCGAAGAACCCCTGCACCTGGTGGGAATGGAAATCCATTCCCAGCACGCGGTCCGCTCCGGCGTGGGTGATCAGGTTCGCCACCAGCTTGGCGCTGATCGCCACGCGCGGCTGATCCTTCCGGTCCTGCCGCGCGTAGCCGAAGTACGGGAGCACCGCGGTGATGCGGGCGGCGCTCGCGCGGCGCGCCGCGTCGATCAGGAGCAACAGCTCCATGTAGTTTTCCGCCGGCGGATTCGTGGGCTGGATGATGAAGACATCCCGCCCGCGCACGTTCTCGTCGATCTTGACGAAGAGTTCGCCGTCGGCAAACCGCCGCAACGTCACGGCGCACAGCGGTTGTCCCAAATGCTGGGCCATCTCCTCGGCGAGGGGCCGGTTGGCCGTGCCGGCGAGGAGCAGCAGCTGGCTGCGTGACAACGACAGGTCCCGCATCGGGCCACGGAAAGTAGTCGGCAAAGCGCGAGTCGCCAAGGCCTTACCGTTGGGGTGGCGGTCCCGTCGGCAGGCCGTATGCTAAGGTCGTGGACGACCTCCAGTCCCGCCTCGCGGATGCCCTCGGCGGTCGGTACACCCTGGAGCGCGAGCTGGGCCGCGGCGGCATGTCGATCGTCTATCTGGCGATCGACCACCGCAACGAGCGCCGCGTGGCCCTCAAGGTGCTCCGGCCGGAGCTCGCCCAATCGCTCGGACCTGAACGGTTCCTCCGTGAGATCAAGGTCGCCGCCGGCCTCGCGCACCCCCACATCCTGCCGCTTTTCGACTCCGGTGACGCCGGCGGGCTCCTGTTCTACACGATGCCCTACGTCGAGGGCGAGACGCTGCGCCATCGCCTGATCCGGCAACGACGCCTGCCGGTCGCCGATGCGGTGACGATCGCGCGGGACATCGCCGATGCGCTGTCCTATGCGCATGACCAGAACATCGTGCACCGCGATATCAAACCCGAAAACATCCTGCTCGAAGCCGGCCACCCGGTGGTCAGCGATTTCGGGATCGCGCGCGCCCTCAGCGTCGCCGACGCATCGCGCATGACGGGCACCGGTCTCGTCGTCGGGACAGTCGACTACATGAGTCCCGAGCAGGCGAGCGGCGCGGAAGTCGACGGCCGGAGCGACATCTACAGTCTGGGCTGCGTGCTGTACGAAATGCTCATCGGCCGTGCGCCCTTCGTCGGCGGCTCGCCCAGTGCGCCGGCACGTTCGGTCTCGCAGGAGCGCCGCGAGATTCCGCTGGACGTGGAGTATGCGATCCAAGTCGCGTTGGCGAAGCTGCCGAGTGAGCGCTTCGCGACCGCGCGCGAGTTTGCGGAGGCGCTGAAGTCGGCAGAGACGCCCAGTTCGAGCCGCCGGCCCAAACGCCACTGGCGGACGTGGGGCGCGGTGGCCGCCGTCCTGACGCTGGCAATCGGGATCATGGGAGTTGTCCTGGTGCCGCGTTTGCTCCGCGCCAGTCTGGATCCGTCGCTGTACGTGGTGGTGCCGTTCGGCCACCGTGAAGGTGCGGCGCCGAAACTGATCAGCGGCGATCAGTGCGAGGCACTCCTCGTGGAGGCGTTCGGCCGCTGGGACGACGTCCGGCTCGTGGATGGCCTGCGCGTGCACGATCTGCGTTCACGGCGGGGTCGCGACTCGCTCAACCTCGATGAGGCGCTCGCCATGGCGCGCCAACTTGGCTCCGGGCGGCTGATTTGGGGCGAGGTCGCCCAGTTCGAGGATACGGTTCAGGTCCGTGCGGCGCTCTATGACGTGCGCCGTGGCGGCGCGACGTTGCGCACCCATAGCGTGCGCTTCGGCGCAGACGCGCGCGACATCGGCACGAAGTTTCGCGCGTTGGCCGATTCGCTGTTGCTCGGGCACATGCGGTCGCCGGAGGCGGCGGCCGGGATCGTCGGCACGCGCATACTCACCGCCTGGCAGTCCTATGCAGCGGGACACGATGCGCTGGCGGAATGGAATCTCGGCGGGGCCGAGCGCGAATTCCGGGCAGCGATTCAGCTCGATCCAGAATACCCCCATGCGAACCTGTGGCTGGCGCAGACGCTGGCGTGGGCCGGTCGTCCCGTTCCCGAATGGCGTCCCTACGCGATCATGGGTGGCCGATCGAGCAATCCCCTCGGACTCCACGATCGTTTGCTGTCGCGCGCGTTGGTCCGCCTGGCGAATCAGGAGTATCCGCAGGCGTGTGCCGAGTATCGCGCGATGCTCTCCCGCGACAGTCTCGATTTCGCGGGTTGGTTTGGACTCGGCGAGTGTCAAAGCCGCGATCACGTGGTCCTCCGAGACACCACCATCCCATCGCGGTGGCGGTTTCGGTCCAGCTTCCGTGGGGCGGCGCAAGGGTATCAGCGCGCCTTGGAACTCATTCCTTCCGTCCATCGGGCCTTCGCGGGCGTGGCATTCACGCGGCTCGTCCGACTGTTTTACGCCGAACCGGCCATCTATCGCCGCGGCTATGCGCTCACGCCGGACACCGTCTTGTTTGGGGCCTGGCCGGAGTTGCGGCACGATACCCTCGCCTTCACAGCGCTGCCGCTGGCGGACCTCTTTGCGGGCAAGTCGGGCACGATTCCGCGCTCCATGAACGCGGCACTCGCGCAGAACCGCGAGCTCCTGCGCCGCATCACTCTCAACTGGGTCCACTCGTTTCCGCGGAGCCCGGATGCCCATGAAGCGCTGGCGCTGGTGTTGGAATCGCTGGGCGAGCTGGGGGAGACGGGCGACCCGGAACGCTCTGCCCTGCGGATGGTGCAAACCGCGGAACCGTTCGCAACGGACTCAAGTCAGCAGCGCCGCCTGGGGGCCGCGGAGGTTCGTCTCCTCGTGAAGCTCGGTGACTTCGCGGCCGCGCGGACCCGTGCGGAGGCGGTGCTCGCAGGGTGGCAGCGCGTCGGCGCGTCCGAGGCAGCGGAACTGTCGGGTCTTGCGGCCCTTACCGGTCACGTCTTTGCGGCCGCGACTCTCCTGTCACGCAGCGCCCCCGTGGATACGTTTCTCACCTGGTCAGGCGCTCCCGTCGTAGCGCCGCGTCCCGCCGCGGAGCCGGCGCTCGCCTTGGTGGCGTACGCGGCGTTCGGCGCGCCACGGGAGAGCGTCGTGGTCGTTCGTGGCCGGACGGAGCAGGCGATCCTCAACTGGGTGGACGAACGGCGTCGTCCGATGGTGCGCCAGGCGCTGCTGAATTTCCCCGCCGTCCTCGCGTTTCCCGTTGTCGGTTTGAGCGACCTCCACGGAGCGGAGACAGGGGGTAACTACCTCCTCGGGATGCAATGGGCTTGGGCGCATGGCGATACGGCGACCGTGCGCGCCCGACTCGCGTGGCTTGCGGACATGCGCCATGACTTACGTCCCGGAGACCTTGCTTCGTATGCGGTCTATCATGAAGCGCTCTTGACGTTGGCCTTGCGCGACACGGCCACCGTGGTGAAACACCTCGATGACTTCCTCGGCGCACTCCCGACGGCCAACTCTGAGCTCGTCACCGCCGCGTCGGAGACGGCGATGCTGGTCCGGATCATGGTGTTGCGCGCGCAGCTCGCCGACGCGCAAGGCGATATCCCCGCCGCGAAGCGTTGGGGAGCGGCCGTTGCCACCCTGTGGGGCGGCGCCGATCCCCCGTTGCAAGAGATCGTCCAACAGATGCGCGAGCTCGCCGCACGAGGCGGCGGTTGATCCACGAGATTCCTCACAAGGGGGAACGATGGGAACGTCCGGCAGCCAGCAGGTCACGTGGTTGACCCCGAAGGTGGTTCCGCTCCTCGTTGGTATGCTGGGGAGCCCCGTCTCGGTGGTACACGCGCAGGCGTCTAAACCACCGTCGTTTGCTGTAGTGGACTCCGCGCGTCCCTCGGACGAGGTGCTGCGCGCCTACATCCACACCTTGAGCTTCTTGAGCGATCACATCTCCAGCGACCAACGGATGCTGGATCCCGCGCACAGCAATCTCATCCTGCGCCTGGAGCCTGTCGTCGACAATTACCTCGTGACGGAGCCGCAGTTGCGCGTCGCGGGGCGCATCACGGCCCGGTTGGTGAATCGTGGTGCGGACTCGATCAGCCGGTTCGCCCTCGAGCCGAAAGGAACGACGTATTTGTGGATGCAGTATGTGGGCGGGTACCCGAGAGCCGTGCTGATTTCAACCGATTCGACAGGTGCGATTCGTCGCCGTGTCCCGGTTCGAGTCAGCCCGGAAACGCTCGATCATCCCCGGTTCATCAGGCAGGCGCTGTCGCGCCTCTGGACCGATTCGACCACCAACACGATGGTTGTGGCGATGTGCGCCCCCTGCCCGCCGTGGGGATGGTGCCGGGCCGATTCCCTGGGGACAGCCGCTTGGGATTGAGCCGATCTCGAACGTCTACGGTGCCACACGCGTATAACGGGTGACCTTCTTTCGGAGTCACTCGTTATGCGCTCGTTTGCCGTTGCAACACTCGTCGCTCTCCTTGCGAGTCCTGCGCTGGCCCAGAATCCGAATTCGCCCGCAGCCGGACCAGGGATGGGTCAACGCCGCTTTCCACCGCCGCCCGATCACTGGATGACGATCGACTCGCTCAGCCAAACGATCGGGCTCACGCCTGAGCAGCGCACCAAAATCACACCCGCCTACACCGCGCTGAACGGCGTGATGAAGGACGCCGCCGCGCGGCGCCAGGCGATCCGGCAGCAGATGCAGGCGTCCGGCTTCACGCCGGGGCAGGAGCCCACGCCCGCGCAGCGCGCGAAGTTCGACAGCGTGCGCACGGAGATGCAGGGGTTTCAGGCTGAGGCGGACCAGTGGTACGCCGCGATCCGCAATAATCTGACGCCGGACCAGCAGACGAAATTCGATGCACTGTCCAAGCCGATGGTGTTTCGCCCGATGGGCGGAGGGCCGCGGCAGTAGCTGGGTCGAGCTGCTGCACCGGTGACACACTGGAAGTAGTACGACACGATCTACACCGAGCGCTACCTAAGACCTGCGCCGGCATGATCGAGATCACAGTCAGACCGCGTGCGCCTGGGCTACGTTCGTCCACGAGCACGCTGCTCAGAGCAAAGCCGCCGAAAGGTGGTGACGCAGAGCTACGGGGCTACCGCGGCTGATCGCCGCCATGCCCGCCGGGCCGCCAGCGTTCGACCCCAAATCGAATTCGGCGGCCCGGCGTTTTTGTTGTCACGCCGGGCGCCGTGGAGACAGCGATGTCGCTCTCACGCATGCGCAGTGTCATTTTCGCCCTCGCTTCGCTCACAGTCGCCATCGTCGTCGGGTGCGAGTTGCCCGTGCGTCCGCGCGATGGGTCCGCGGTCGTTCAGCTCCGGGTCGTGCCCGAGAGCGTGACGCTCGATCCCAACCAAGCGCAACCGTTCGTCGCGTCCGGCCGCACCGCAGCAGGCGACTCGATGCCGATCGACGTGACCTGGACGGCATCAGCCGGTTCGATCACCTCGGACGGCCTGTACACGGCCGACACCTCTGCCACCGACGTCACCATCACGGCGACGATGACGAGCGCGCACCTGACGGGCACCTCCCACGTGCGCAAGCGCCGCATCACGCAGATCTTCCTCACGCCCGATACCGTCAGTCTCCGCACCGGCGACACGCAGCAGTTCGCCGCGTGGGGCGTGCGGAATACCGGCGACTCGGTCGGCGTGGCGGTCACCTATTCGGCCACCGGCGGCACGATCACGAGCGGCGGTCTGTTCACCGCGGGACAGACGGCGGGGAGTTTCCGCGTCATCGCGCGCCTGATGAACGGCTCGCTCGCCGACACGGCGGCCGTCACGGTGACGCCACCGCCACCGCCGCCGCCACCACCGCCGCCGCCGCCACCGCCGCCGCCGCCGCCACCGCCGCCGCCGCCGCCGCCACCGCCGCCGCCACCGCCGCCGCCGGTCGCATCGGTGACGGTGAGTCCCAGCTCGGCGGGGATCCACGTCGGCGACACCCTCCGCCTGAGGGCCACCACGCGGGACTCGGCTGGCAACGTCCTGAGCGG
Source organism: Gemmatimonadales bacterium (assembly GCA_035575675.1). Classification (GTDB taxonomy): domain Bacteria; phylum Gemmatimonadota; class Gemmatimonadetes; order Gemmatimonadales; family GWC2-71-9; genus 20CM-2-65-7. The sequence continues at coordinate 15,081 of DATLXS010000023.1, read as the reverse complement.
GCGGACGATCACCTGGTCGTCGGATTCCGTGGCGGTCGCTTCGGTGAACACGAGCGGGCTCGTAACCGGTGCTAAGGCCGGCTCGGCGACGATTCGCGCGACCAGTGAAGGAAAGAGCGGCACCGCGGCCATCACGGTGACGTTGCTGCCGCCGCCACCGCCGCCACCACCGCCGCCACCGCCGCCACCGCCGCCGCCGCCGCTGGCCGGGCACGTCTTCGTCGTGACCGAGGAGAACAACGATTACGCGTCAGTGATCGGGAGCTCGGCGATGCCGTACTTGAACAGTCTCGCGCAGCAGTACGGGTTGGCCACGCAGTATTACGCCAACACCCACCCGTCGATCGGCAATTACTTCGAGCTGGCGACGGGCCAGATCATCACCAACAACGACAGCTACTCCACGATCGTCACGGTGGACAACATCGTGCGACGGCTGCTGGCGGTGGGGAAGACGTGGAAGTCGTACGCTGAGGACCTGCCGTCAGTCGGATACACGGGGGGCGACGTGGGGGGGTACGCGCGCAAGCACAACGTGTTCGCGCTGCTGTCGGACGTCGCGAACGACTCCGCACAGCGCCGGAGGCTCGTCCCGTTCACCCAGTTCGCGACCGACCTCGCCGGCGGGACGTTACCGCATTTCTCCAACATCGTGCCGAACCTCTGCAACGACGCGCACGACTGCTCGCTCACGACGGCCGACACCTGGCTCAGGAACAACATCGCGCCGCTCATCGCCAGCCCGACGTTCCAGCAGGACGGGCTGCTCATCATCGTGTTCGACGAGTCCTCGGGCGACAACACCAACGGCGGCGGCCGGATCGCGTGGGTCGTCGTCGGCCCCAAGGCGAAGTTGGGGTACCAGTCGACGACGCTGTACCAGCATCAGAGCACGCTGCGCTTGATCCTCGAGGCGCTCGGCATCACGCAGTTCCCCGGCGCGGCCGCGACGGCGCCGCGGATGGCGGAGTTTTTCGCGCCTTAGTTTTTGCGCCGGCGAGCTGCCAGAACTGCGTTTCGCCAATGATGGTGATCCGGTGTCCCAGCGCGGCCAGGCGCCGGATCTCCATCAGTTTGGTGCCCCCGTGGTCACCGGCGATCTGGAGCTGATTGGGCCGCCCGCGCACCAGCACGTCGGTCGTCAATCCGGGTTTTGATTGGATGATCGCGCCGGCTTTGCGGGCCGCGGTGATCGCTTCACTCCGGGGACGGCGCAGGAACCCGGTGATGGAGAGGCGCTTGCCGGCGAGACTCTGGACGCGGCCCTTCCGCAACTCTTTGGGGCGATGGCGCAGCGCCGCGATGAGCTCACCGGCGGCTTCGTAGCGTCGGCCCCGGCTCCCCAGACAGCGGTGAATGACTTCCTTCAAGTGATCGCTGCAGGGCAGGCGACGGACATCCTTGCTGCGCATCGGACTGGTGATGTCGCCGCGGAGCAGCATCGCCGCCAGCTGGCCGACCTGATAGATGTCGTCGCGCTGCTGCCATCTCCGAATCCAGCCCCACGCGATCTCGGTGGGTGCATTGAGCGGGTTGAAGGCGTCTGCCGTGACCCCATGACGATTGCGCTGGTGCCTGGCGATGCCGAAGTCGCCGAGCTTGAGCTGCTCCTTGTCGCAGACGAACACATTGAAGGGCGTGAGGTCGCGGTGCAGCGCCTGGCCGCGATGCAGCGCGTCGAGCGGGCCGAGGAGTGCGGCGATCTCGCGGCGCACGAAGCGCTCGGGCTGCGGGCCCCGGCGCTTGAGCCAGGCTCCGACGTCGCCGTGCTCCGCGTATTCCATCACCATGCAGTAGCGCATGCCGTCGCCGTGGACCTCGGCGAACCGGTCGAAGATGCGGAGCGCGCGCGGCTCCCGGTCGAGCAGCTCGGCGAAGTAGGCCTCGCGCAGCCAGGGCGTGAGACGATTGCTGATCTTGATGCAAACTTGGGGCGGCAGCCCGCCCGGTGGGGTCGCGGTCGCGAGGTAGACCTCGCCGAAGCCGCCCTGGCCGATGAGGCGGTCCAGCCGATAGGTGCGGCCGGTCTCGGAGCTTCTCGCCTCGCCTTTCTTTCCCATGGCACTACTTGCCGCGTGTCCGAGCAACAGTCAAGGGAACGCCGGCGTGCAGTTGGCCCTCTAGGATTCGAACCTAGATTAACGGATCCAAAGTCCGCTGTCCTGCCATTGGACGAAGGGCCAGTACGCTCCGGGAGTTGAACTTAATAAGGCGCGAGCCGAGATGTTACTTCCGAGCCGACTAGCTGGTCTGTTGTCGTATGCGCCTCAATCTTCTCGCGTTCTCACTCATCCCCGTTTTCGCGGCCGCCCAGCAGCGCCCGTCGGCTGCCCCGCCGCCGCCATTACATGTCCAGGTCGACTCGACGCGCCACCGCGTCCTCGTCACGGGCGGTCCCTATCGCGTGCCCGTGAGCCGGGAGATGCCGGGGATGATGATGGACATGGCGGCTACCCCGGTGCAGAGATTCGTGTTTCCGGCAGACGGGTGGCTCCAGGGCTTTCGCATCGACCTGTTCGACGATCAGGGCAGGCCGCTGCCGCACCGGCTGCTGCACCACCTGATCATGGTGAACTTCGCCCGCCGCCAATTCATCTATCCCGCGCTCGAGCGCTTGCTGGGCGCCGCCGAGGAGAGCGATACGGGCGATTTCCGCGTCCCGCGCACCATCGGCGTGCCCATGCAGGCCGGTCAGGAGCTGGGCGTGTACGCGACCTGGCATAACGACTCGGCGTCCGACATCCCGGTCGCCTACTGGCGCATCGTCATGTACATGGCGCGCACGAGCCTGAGGCCCCGGCCCATTGACGTCCTCCCCGCCTACATGGACGTCAACATCCAGACGAATCCCGAGGAGAACCGCTTCAACGTGCCCCCGGGCCACTTCGAGATCGGCTACGCGTTCACGCCGCCGCTCTCCGGGCATCTCCTCGTGGTGAGCGGCCACCTCCACGATTACGGCACGCTGGTGCGGCTCGTGGATGCCGCAAGCGGCAAGACACTTGTCGAGATCAAGGCGAAACGCGACTCCCTGGGACGAGTGCTCTCGATGCCGCGCAAGCTGCTCGCGATCCGCGGTGAAGGCCTGCGCCTGAAGGCCGGCCACCGTTACCGCGTGGTGGGAGTATTCGACAATCCCACTCGCGACACGTCGTACGGCGCCATGGCGCACATGGTCGGCCTGTTCGCGCCCGACCATTACCGCGAGTGGCCCGCGGTCGATTCCACCGATTCGTACTACCGCCGGGACTTGATCGATTTGCTTGCCAACGGGGCGACGGACTCGGTGATCGTCGGGGGCGGGGTGGGGGCGGGGGTGGGGGTGCGGGTACCGAATCCGGAGCGGCGCTGAGCAATCGGTGACATGACGTCCGTCTGACGATCTGTATGTCACTGCAAGGGTTGGCGAGTCTCGCGTCACGTTTCCGCACGCGCGGTCCGTTCCCACGGTTGCACTGAGCAACGTCCAGGGCTATATCCAGCCGCACTCTCTCGAGGGGCCGGCCATGGATCCCTGGGTGGCCGAGCTCCGGCGCGGCAGGACCGATGCCGCGTGGGATTTATTTCTCGACCAGTATCGCCGCCTCATTTTCAAGGCCATCCGCCACTACGCCCAGGACTATGACGACGTAATGGATGTGTTCGCGCATGTGTGTGAGTCCCTGCGCGATGCGGAACTGAAGCGCCTGCGCTGCTACTTCGATCGACCGTCTCACAGCGCGCGCCTCTCCACCTGGCTCGTCACGGTTGTTCGCCATCTCACCGTCGACTGGTTTCGGCATCGCGACGGTCGCCGCCGTCTCTCGACGGTTGCCGCGGAGCTGCCGCCGCTGCGGCGCCGCATCTTCGAGTTCCTCTTCATTAATAAGCGAAGCCATGTCGAAGCCTATGAGCTGCTCAAAAGCTCGGCGGGGCTCGATCTCACCTTCGGTCAGTTCCTCGCCGAAGTCAGTGCGACGTATCGCGCGGTGGCTTCCGGGCGGCGCGGGCGGATCCTCCGTGAGCTCGGTGGGCCGGCGCCGCAAGTGGAAGACGTCGAGGATGAGCAGGTTGGCGCGAGCGAGCGGCGCGACGAGTTGGAGGAAGCGCTGAGCTGCCTCAGCGCCGAAGAACGCGTGGCCGTCGAGCTGTTCGTCGTGGAAGAAATGCCGGCCGACGCGGTGGCGAAGGTAGTCGGTTGGCCGAATGCCAAGGCGGTTTACAACCATGTGTATCGCGCTCTCGCCGTGATGCGTGCACGGCTGAGCACTCTGGACGGCGTTGGCCGTCCCACGTTGGGTAGGATATGAGCGACTTCGACCGTCTCGATCGTTTGCGCGGCTACTTCCACACGCGCGAGACTCCCATCGCCAGGCCCGACTGCCTGGATGAGCACACCGTGGCGGCGCTGGCCGACGGCACTCTCGACGCCGCAGCGCGGGGTCGTGCACTGGCGCACGTTGCCACGTGTGCGCTGTGTCGCCGTGCAGTAGCGTCCGTTGCCGAAGCGCTCGCCGCTGGACCTATCACGCATGAGATCGAGATCGTCGAGGGACGCCGGCGCCGGCGTGGACCAGTCCTTCGGGTTGCCGTGCCATTGGCGGCCGCCGCGACGGTCCTTCTGCTGCTCTGGTCTCCGGCGAAGGACCCCTTCGGCCGGCACCGGGGACCGCCGCCGCCGCCACCTGCGACGATACCGATTCCCCGTTCGCCCGTCGGCGCCGTGGCGGCCGTGAACGATCTCCGCTGGAGTCACGTCACCGGAGCGGATCGCTACCGCGTGACCGTCTTCGACGCGACTGGTGGCGTGGTGTTCGCGACGGAGGCAACGGATACCGTCGCCCTGTTTCCCGATTCGATCGCGCTCGTCCCCGGTGCGTCGTATCTGTGGAAGGTCGACGCGCGCACCAGCTTTGATCGGTGGGCGGCATCGGAACTGGCGGCGTTCTCGATTGCGGGATCGCGGCGGCGATGATACTCGCCGGATTTGGATGTCTGCTCGCCGTCCTGCAATCGCCTGCTTCCGATTCCCTCCGACTGCTCGCCGTCCGCTTGCCTCCAGCGTCGCTCGTTCTCGAGGTGCGCGAGCGGCCGCTCGCCGTCCGGGACGCGGTCAACGAGTCGCTGCGGCATGGTGAGCTCGACGCCGCAGGGAAGATTGCGGCGGCCTATGCGGTCGCGTGGCGCGATTCGTTTCTCGTGCGCGAAGTCGCGCGCTTCGCGGCCTGGCCGGCCGCGCGCCGGTCGGTGAAGGTGGCGGTCGACAGTATGCGCCGGGCAGGCATCACGGCGTTCGGAGCTGACGGGCCGCATGCCGCGGTCGTGCTGTGGCGACGTGCGCTCGCCCGCGCCACGGCGAACGGCGACTCGGCGGGGATGGCCGCGCTGCTCGGCAACATCGGGGCCGGGCTGCTCGAAGACGGCGAGCTCGACAGTGCGACCGCCTATCTGGAGCGGGCGCGTGGCCTGGCAGCGGCGATCGGGGACCTGCGCGTCGAGGCAAACGCCGTCGGAGCGCTTGCCGGCACCCGCGAGGAACGGGGCGACCTCGCGACCGCGCGGGAGTACTACGCCCGCGCGCTGACGCTGCGCGACCGCATCGGCGACACCCGTGGCACCGCCGCCGACCACAATAATCTTGGCCTTCTGGCACAACGGCTCGGCGATCTCGACGAGGCGCAACGGCACTTCGACACGGCACTCGTGCTCAACCGCCAGGGCGGTCGCGATGAGGTCGCGGCGACGAACCTGATCAACCTGGCCAGTCTCGCGAGTCTCGCCGGGGACTTCGCGCGCGCGGAGGCGCTGTACCGCGACGCGCTCGCGACCTGGCGGGCGCACGAGTCGTGGGCGGACGCCGCGGTCGCGCTCCACGGACTCGGTCAGCTCGAGCTGCGGCGCGGCGACTATCCGGCCGCACGCGTCGCGTTGCAAGAGGCGCTCGCGATCTATGCACGCACGGGGCCCGTGGCGGACGAGCTGGCGGTGCGGCGTGATCTCGCGGGCGCGGAGGGCGCAGCGGGTGATCTGCAGGGTGCGCGGGACGAGCTGAGTCGCGCGCAACGGCGCGCCGATTCCACGCGCGCGCCGCCGACCGCGCGCGCCGGGATCGCGCTGGCGCGGGCCGACCTCGCGCTCGAGTTGAACACGCTGGCCGAGGCCCAGCGCTTGTACGCGCGCGCGGAGGGGCTGTATCGACTGGGGGCCGAGCCCGCCGGTGAGGCCGAGGCGCAGGAGGGACGCGCGTTGCTGTTGCTGGAGCGCGACGACGCGGTCCACGCCCAGGCGTTGCTGGAGACCGCGCTGCGCACGCAACTGGGCGCGGGAAGTTTGCGCGCTGCCGCCTTGACGCGCGTCACGCTGGGACGGGCGGTCCTGGCGCGCGGCGATACCGCTGGCGCGCGCAGCCAGCTGACGCGAGCGGCCGGCGATCTGGACAAGGGTGGCGATCCCGTGGCGGCTGCGGCTGCGCTCGGTGAATGGGCGGCGCTCGAGGCGCATGCGGGCGCACCGATCGCGGCAGATTCGCTCTATCGGGTGGCGCTCGAGCGGCTCGGCGACCGGATCGCGCCGGAAGTGGCGTGGCAGCTGCACGCCGGCTGGGCAGGCGTGCTCCACACGCAGGGCGCGAGCGACGCGGCCGCGCGTGAGTTGCGGAGTGCGCTGAACGAGCTCGATCGGCCCAGTCGCACGCTCGTCCTGCCGGAGCGGCGCTCCGCGTTTCTCGCCGACAAGTGGGACGTGTACGCGCAGCTCGCGCTGGTCGAGCGTGACCGGGGCCGCGTGGGCGCCGCATTCGAGGCGAGCGAGCGGCTGCGGGCGCGCGAGATGCTGGAGCTGCTCGCGCGGGGCCGCATCACGGCCCCCCTCGACACGGCTCAGGATCTGGTGACCCGGGAGCAGGACCTGCGCCGGCGGATCGGTGAGCTGACGTACGATCTCGACAACGCAGATGCCGCGGACCAGACGCTCCGCGGACTCGAGGTCCCGCTCAATGCCAGCACGACCCGCGAGTCGCTGCTGCGCGCGCAGGAGAGCTACGCCGACCTCCTGCTCGAGACGCGCGAGCGCGCACCGCGGCATGCGGCACTCGTGGCGCCCGATGTCACCACATGGCAAAGCGTCGCGCGGCGACTCCCCCCTGACGGCGCGTTCATTGAGTACCTGGTGAGCGACTCGACCACGCTCGCGTTCGTCGTGACCAGCGATACGATTGCGGTGCTGGATCTCGGGACGCGACGCCGGGAGCTCGCGCGCCTGGTGGATTTCACGCGCGCCGTCCTCACCTCGCGTCCCGATTCCCTGTGGCGCGCGCCGCTGCGACGCCTTCACGCGGCGTTGATCGCGCCGCTCGAAGCGACGGGATTGCTCGCGGGCAAGAGCCGGTTGGTTCTCGTGCCGCACGTTGAGCTGCAGTACCTGCCGTTCGCCGCGTTGATGGATACCGCAGGGCGGTTTCTCGTCCAGCGCTACGAGCTGGCGCTGACGCCGTCGGCGTCGGTCTGGATCGCACTCGGCGACCGGCCGGCCGGGTCTCTGGGCGCTGGCCTGGCGGCGTTTGCACCGCAGCCAGCCGTGCTGCCGGGGTCGGGTCAGGAAGTGGCCACGATCCGCCGACTCGCCGGGGCCGATGCGCAGGTGCTGACGGGCAGCGCTGCGACGGAGTCGGCATTTCGTCGGCTCGCTGCAACCCGGCGTGTGCTGCACCTCGCGACCTACGGCGCCCTCAACAAGCAGAATCCGCTGTTCTCGTTCGTGCAGCTCGCGCCCGATGGCGCCGAGGACGGGCGGCTCGAGGTACACGAGGTGTTCGGTCTGCACCTCGCGGCCGACCTCGTCGTGTTGTCGGCGTGCCAGACGGGACTCGGCTCGGGCGCGCTCGCCGATGTCCCCGCGGGCGACGACTGGGTGGGGCTGACGCGCGCGTTCTTGCACGCCGGGGCGCGACATGTCGTAGCGACGCTGTGGCCGGTGGATGATTGGGCGACGGCGGCGTTGATGGAGCGGTTCTATGGCGGCGCCGAGGTCGCGGCCGATCCGGCGCGCGCGCTGGCCGTGGCACAGCGGGCGTTGCTCGCGACACCGGCGACGGCGCATCCGTTTTACTGGGCGGGGTTCGTGAGCACGGGGGGGGCACGGTGAGCAAGCACGACTCGCTCGTCCGTCGAACGGGAGAGTCCCGAAACGAGGCCGTTGTGCACTTGTACCTGAAAAACCGCTGTGTCGCGCTGATTCCTGCCCTCCTCGCGTGGACCACTGCCTGCGTGGAGAGCAGTGGGCCGAAGCAGATGCCAGTCGACACCCTTCCCAACATCGCTGGGCTCACGGTCTCGGCGCCCGTTCCGGTGCTTGCGGGCAGCGCTCATGCGTCCGCCGCTGTCGTGTCTGTCGACGAGAGTGTGGTCTACATCTCCTTGGCTCCCGGCTCCGTGCCCGCGGGCATCAAGGCCACTGTGCGTGCGCGCTCGACTGGCGACTCGCTCACCACGGCGGTTGTGAACGGAGGCTTCGATCCGGTTGCCATCTCTGCGAGCATCGGCGATACGATCACGGTCATCATCGAGCGCCTCGGGTTTGCCGAACCGATCCGTGCCGCGCAAGTCGTCGCAGCGAGTCGCGCCCCGGTTGTCGTCCGCACTGACCCGCCGCCGCAAAAGAGGGATGTACCGCTGAACAGCGTCATGGTAGTCGTGTTCAGCACCCCGCTTGACCCCGCCACGTTGACTACCGGATCGGTTCAGCTCTGGCGCGATGCGACACCGGTCGCGGGAACGGCGCGGTTCGCGGACGCGCTGCAGCTCAGAGTCGAGTTTCAGCCGCTTAAGGTCCTCGATCCTGAGACCGCGTACCGCCTCGTCGTCACCCAGAGCGTCCGGGATGTGAACGGTGTTGCACTCGAAGCGCCTGTCGATGTGCCGTTTACCACCGCGACCGCTGGGTCAGCTGCGGGCTTGGCGTTCGCTAGCGTAACCGCGGGCGGTTTGGACGATGCGACAAACTCTTATGGACTGGCCTTTGGACATACGTGCGCCCTCACGACTGAAGGCGTGGCCTACTGCTGGGGATGGAACGCGGGCGGACAGCTCGGCGACGGATCGACCACCGACCAGTCGGTCCCGGTCTCGGTAAGCGGTGGACTGACGTTCTCGTCGATCAGCGCCCGCGGTGCGACCTGCGCCCTTACCGCGGCCGGCGCAGCGTACTGCTGGGGGCAGGGCTACGGGGGGCCGCCTATGCTCGCGAGCCAGATTAGTTTCGCCGCACTCGAGGCAGGCGGTTATCACACGTGCGGCCTCACAACCAGCGGAGCGGCGTACTGCTGGGGGGAAAACTATTCCGGCCAGCTTGGCAACGGCCGGTCCGGCTCGCTCTTCGCTAGCGATGCGGGCTTTGTGAGTGGCGGCCTCAGCTTCGTCACGTTGACGGCTGGGACGTATCACACTTGCGGTCTCGTCACAACCGGGGCGGCGTACTGCTGGGGCGACAACTTCTACGGCGCTCTCGGCATCGGTTCAACGATGGACAGCTCGGACGTCCCCGAACCCGTGAGCGGTGGGCGCAGTCTCGTTGCGCTCGAGGCCGGTTACTACCACACGTGCGCTCTCACGGACGCAGGGGCAGCGTATTGCTGGGGCGAATTCTTCGGCTCCGATCCCGTTCTCGTTTCCGGTGGACTCAGCTTCATCTCGCTGACTGCCGGAGAGTACCACACCTGCGCGCTCACCGCGGAGGGGGCAGCGTACTGTTGGGGGCGCAACACGCGCGGCCAGCTGGGGGATGGCTCCAACACCGACAACGCCGCTCCTGTTGCCGTGACTGGGGGATTGACCTTCAGTTCGTTGAGCGCGGGGAAGGCGCACACGTGCGGTGTGACGACAACCGGGATCGTCTACTGTTGGGGTGCCAACACGTTCGGGCAGCTTGGCAACGGCTCGGCGGGGATCGGCATCGGCAGCAACGTGCCGGTGAAGGTTGCGGGGCAGCCATGAAGGCCGACCTGAACAGACTGGCGCGAGCTGGGGTCGCCCTCGCGGCGGTGACCGTCGTGGCGTGGTTCGTCGGCTGCTCCGACAATCCCGGCGGTCCGTGCTCCGCGTGTCCGCCGCCATCGCTAGGCCTGAACGTCTCCAACCCTATTCCGGGGACTGGCCTCGCGGTGGGGGCGGCTCCGGTCCATGCGAGCGGTGCGCTGGCGAACGGCGCCGACGTCGTCTACGTATCCCTTGCACCCGGGACGGTCCCAACCGGCAGCCGGGCGATCGTTCGTCGTCTGGGCGACAGTAACTCGCTGACCACCGCAGTGACAGATGGCGGGTTCGATCCTGTCCCCGTGGATGCGCAGGTAAGAGACTCCATCGAGGTCCTGGTCACCGACGGCGTCGGTGGCACGGTCCTTCAGTTGCGCGCCGCGGTGGCTGCTGCTCGGCCGCCGGTCGTCGTACGGACCGATCCGCCCCCCAAGAAACGTGATGTCCCCCTCAACGCGGCCATCGTCATCGTGTTCAGCGAGCCGATCGCGCCCGCCTCGCTCACGCCGTCGTCCGTGCAGGTCCTGCGTGGTTCGACGCCAGTCACGGGCACGGTGGGGCTGCTCGGGGGAACCACAGCCGCGGTTGTGTTCACCCCCGCCGCGCCACTCGAGCCGAACACCGACTACCGATTGGTCGTGACGCGCGCTGTTCGGGACCTTGAGAACGAGCCGCTCTCGGCGGACACGAGCGTCCCGTTCAGGACCGGGACGGCAGTCGTCGGCCCGACAAGTTTGGTACGGGTATACCCGGATACGGCGACACTCCGCGCGACAGCTCAGCTGCAACTCTATGTAGTTTCACTCGATTCGATGGCGCTCCCAGTGACTGGGCGGCCCGTGACGTGGTCGAGCGACAATCCCACAGTTGCGAGTGTGTCGGTCGCGGGCCTCGTCACCGGCCTTGCCGCTGGTCAAGCGCACATTCGGGCCGAAGTGGACGGCCAGGCCGGCGTGGCGGCGGTGCGCGTCGGTGAGCTCGGATCGGTGCAGGTCGCCCCCGACTCGGCGTTGGTTCTCACCGGACTCACGACCACGTTGACTGCGGTGCTGAGAGATGGCGCCGGCGGTCTGCTTCCTCTCGGCACGGTGAGTTGGAGCTCGAGTGACGCCGGGGTTGCAACGGTCACCGGGCGTCCGGACGGCACGGCAATCGTCACAGCGATCGCGGCCGGTATCGCGACGATCACGGCGACCGCCGAAGACAAGAGCGGCACCGCCGCCGTCAAGGTCGTCACGTCGCTTCCCGGGACTTCGTCTGGATTGATCGCGTTCGAGGCCATCGAGAAGATCTGGATCATGAACGCCGACGGATCGTTCCCGACGGTGCTCGCCGACAACGTCGTGTGGCGCTCGGGAGTGAGCCGCGCGATCACGTGGTCGCCGGACGGTCGCACGATCGCGTTCGCGGGCGCCGGGACGGACACGACCACCAAGACAGAGATCTACGGCATGAAGGTCGATGGGTCCGGCCTTACGAGGCTGACGTTCGGAACCGCGTCGGCCTGGGATCCAGACTGGTCGCCGGACGGCAGCCGGATCGCGTTCGTGAGCGATCGCAGCGGCACAAGTGAGATCCACGTAATGAACGCCGATGGCTCGGGCGTGAAACAGCTGACGAACATTCAGGGCGCCTTGGCGCCCGCCTGGTCGCCGGACGGGCGTAGGATCGCGTTCACGCTGGCGGGCAACATCATCTACGTGATGAACGCGGACGGGTCGGGATTGAGCCGACTGAGCGACCCCAACGCGAGCGATCACGATCCCGCTTGGTCGCCAGACGGCGCGAAGATCGTGTTCGGGACATATCGCGAGGGTAACTACAGCGTGATCTACTCGATGAACGCCGACGGTTCTGGAGCAACACGGTTGACCGAAGGGTCGCAACCCACTTGGTCTCCCAATCAACGGATCGCATTTGTCCAGGGCGCTGGTACATCATCAGCACAGCTGTGGGCGATAAATGACGACGGATCGAGCCTCACTCGTCTGGGCGGCTCACCGGAGGGATTGTTCGGGGTAGCGCGCCCCGCGTGGTCACCTGTCACCGCGCAATTGCCTGCGCCCGTGACGATCCAAAAGGCGCCGACAAATAGCGGCGATGGGCAGACCGACACGGTGTTCGCGACGCTCAGGATCCCCCTGCGCGTCCTCGTCCAACGCTACGGCGCGCCGGCGCCCGGCGTCGCGATCTCGTGGGCTGTCTTGGAGACCGCTGGCGGGACACTCTCCGCAACCACCACGATCACCGATGCCACAGGAATCGCGTCGGTGTCGGAGACTCTAGGCAGCATTATCACCTACAGCGGCGCGAGCCCGCTGGTCGAAGCGACCGTCCCCGGTGCGGCCGGGTCGCCCGTGCGCTTCAAGGCAACGGTGAATCCGGGTAACCCCACAACGCTGGTGCCCCTGTGGGGCAACAGCTCCGTGGGCCTTGTAAGCATGCCTACCTCTTACGGAGTGAGAGCGACCGACGCATACGGAAACACGGCGTTGACGACGAGAACACGTATTGACTGGGCGGTCACGACGGGCGGGGGCTCTATCACCCCTGCCGAGGACACGACTCTTGCCGGGGATGCGTCTGCCACTCACACCCTCGGGCCGGACGAAGGCACGCAGACCGCGACGGCCACGGCCAGCGAGTTGCTTGGCTCTCCGCAGATGACGTTCACTACCCGCGCTGTGACGGCGATCGTGTGGGTCAGCAATGTAGGGGACGAGGCGACCGGCACCTGTCTCAACGTCTTCGACGCCGCGAACGTGACGGTCTCAGCCGGACGAACGGTGGCCTGGCTCTTCGGCGAATGCGCCTCAGCGCGGGCGCACAACGTGACGTTCGAAGACGACCCAGATCCGCCGACCAGTTCACCGACGCAGTACCCCATCCGTCACTTCCGCACGTTTGCCACTCCTGGCGTGTATCGCTACCGCTGCACCCTGCACTCGACGGACTTCACGCATGGGGAGGTCGGAACCGTCGTGGTGCAGTAAGCGGATTGCGCGCCCCGGCGTCCAACGAGCATTCCAGCCCCCAGCGTCCGTCCAACGTGGCGTGACCCCAATGTTTGGAGGCCTCATGAAGACGGTCGTCGGTTTGCTCACCCTCGCGCTCGCCCTCACGAGTTGTCGCAGCGATGCGACCAGCGCGCCGCCTGACGCCGGCGCACCAGCATCACTCCAGGCGCAGCTCGCGTCCGATGCGCCGCGCTTTTCCGAGTGGTCCGCTCCGGTCAACCTCGGCGCGCTCGTGAACTCCGAAGTCGAAGACATGGCTCCGGCCATCTCGAAGGACGGCCTGAGCCTGTATTTCGCGTCGCTGCGTGCGGGCGGTGCTGGTGGGTTCGACATCTGGGCTGCCCGTCGTCCGACGAGCGACGCCGCATTCGGCGCGCCGCAGTCGGTGGGGCCCGCCATCAACACGGCGGGCGGCGAGAACCAGCCCGAGCTCTCCATCGATGGACATCGACTGTTCTTCAACAGCGGCGCCGCCGGGGGATTCGGGCAGGCCGACATCTACATGTCACGGCGCCATGACCAGCGCGACGACGCGGGCTGGGAGGCTCCCGTCAACCTCGGCGGCGGCGTCAACTCGGCCGCGAGAGAAACCGGCGCTGATTACTACGAGGACGACGCGACCGGAGCGGCGATGCTGAACTTCGCGTCGAACCGCGCCGGCGGGGTGGGGGGCACCGATATCTACGTCAGCACGCGTCTCGCCGACGGCACGTGGGGGGCGGCGGCTCTGGTGCCGGAACTGAGCTCTCCGTTCGAAGACACGGCGCCGTGCATTCGCCGGGACGGGCTCGAGATCGTCTTTACGTCCGATCGCACCGGCACGCTTGGGCAGACCGACATCTGGGTGGCGACGCGTGCCCACACCTCGGACCCGTGGTCGACGCCCGTGAACCTCGGAGCACCGGTCAACAGCGAGTTCTCGGACGGCGATCCGAGCCTGTCGTTTGACGGGACGGCGCTGTACTTCCACTCGGCACATCGCGAAGGGACCGTCGGCAGCGAAGGCCGGTTCGACCTCTGGGTGAGTACACGCACCAGGCTCGGCGGGCCGGACAGCGAGCGGTGAGATGCAAAATATCCCCTGGCGGGATTGTGAGCACGGCGGGTACTCGGTGAGGTCGCATATCGCTGACCAGGAGAGGCGTCGCTGTGCGCGCTGAAGGAACAGTTGCCCGCCCGATCATCGCATTCGCGTGCGTGGCGGTGTTTGCCATCGCGTGGGTGGGGGCGTGCCAAGACAGCGCCGGCCCCACGCCACCGATACCTCCGTCTCCGCCCCCACCCCCGCCGCCGAGCGGCCTCATCGTCTCGAATCCGATTGCGGTTGGCGTCGTAGCATCGGGAACCGGCGCCGGCGCGTTCGCATCTGCCGCAGCAGCTGCGGCGGTCGACAGCATCGCGTACGTCTCCTTGACGCCGGGCAGCGTCGTGGGCGGCGCGCGTGCCACGATCCGGCGGATTGGAAGCGCGGGCTCGTTCGAGATAGCGGTCTTCGACGGCGGCTTCGACCCTGTCTCGGTCATTGGGCGCTCGGGCGACTCGATCGAGGTTGCGATCAAGGAAGTGGGCGGCGCGACCATCCGGACGATTGGGCTACGCGTTGCAGCCATGCGGGCTCCCGTGGTTGTCCGGACCCAGCCACCGCCGCGGAAGCGCGATCACCCGCTCAACGCCGCCATCGTGGTGGTCTTCGACGAACCCATCGCGGGTTCGAGCGAGTCCCCCGGGTCGGTTCGTCTGCTGCGCGGCCAGACTGAAGTGTCGGGCTCAGCTCGATTCCTCGACCCGAGCCTCGACGCGAATCACGTGAGTATGGCATTCGTGCCCGACGCACCGCTCGCGGCTGGAGTCACGTACAAACTCGTCGTTACGACGCAAATCCGTGACCTGACCGGCGACGCGCTCGCTATGCCCGATACAGTTGAGTTCACCACGGGAGCGTCGGTCATCGGACCGCCCGCGTCGATCCAGACGGCGCCCGATTCGATCCTCCTCCTCTACGGCGTGGGAGCGACTGACCAGGTGACTGTTACGGTGCGCGATGCCGCTGGGAACCA